>FR891319.1 GCA_000435335.1 Clostridium sp. CAG:964 | reverse complement strand
CTATAGACCTCATTTTATTTAAAAATGTTCAACTTCATTTTACAACGCGCGAAAATATGTTAACTCAGATTTATATAATTTCTTTGTGTTGAAAATATTGTCGTATACATAATCATTTAGATAATCCTTGAATTTATATAATTCAAATGCTAAAATTAAATATTATGTTCAGGGAGGGAAAAGCGTGACGGAAAGAATTAAAAATCAACGTGGCAAGCTGCCGTATATAATTTTGGCGATATTATCTTTGTTCTCAATAAGCCTTATTTTTAACGACAATTTATGGTTTGACGAGGCATACACCTTATCTCTGATTCAGCATAGCTTTTCAGAAATAATCAAAATATTAAAAACAGATATGCACCCGCCGTTTTACTTTATATCGCTAAAGGTGTTTTGTGAGATTTTCGGCTATTCAATACCGATTACCAAAGCTTTTTCGGTACTTGGCTATATTGCGACGCTTTCACTTGGCTTAACGGTAATCAAAAAACATTTCGGTAGAAAAATATCAACAGTCTATATGCTTACCGTCGGCGCGATTCCAATGTCGCTTTATTTCAGCGTTCAGCAGAGATCGTATCAATGGTCCATATTTTTTGTTACACTTTGCTTTACGGAAGCTTTGCTGTTTCTTGAAAATCACGGGACGCGGCATTGCGTTATATTTGTTATCACCGCTTTGTTTGCCGCGTACAACCACATTTACGCTTTACTTGCGGTCGGCGTGATTTTCATTTTCGTGAATATCTATGCTTTTGTAAAAGACGGAAAGCTGATAAAAGCAATCATAATATCTGATATAGCTATGACGGTGGGATATTCTCCGTGGATTATCCCGCTGTTATATCAAACCGAGGCGGCTGCCGATAGCTTCTGGCTAAAAGGAGTAGAACCGCTTCCGGTGGTTGTGTTTGCATCGGGAATTGTTATTTCGACGCTGATACTCGCCAAAAAGGAAAACCGCAGGTTATCTGTAATATTTGCGATAACCTGCGTATTAAGCGTTCAGGCGATAGGTCTGCTTGTGACAATTTTCATTCGCCCCTTTTACATAGCGAGGTACAGCGTTGTTATATCGGGAATTTTCGCGCTGCTTGTCGCTTTCGGCACACAACATATAAAAGAAAAAGTTAAAAATATTATTTGCGTATTGCTTTGCACACTTAACGTAGCCTGTCTTATCGGCACGGGAATATTTGAATACAACCCGTCAATGAATAATTTTTTTAACCGCTTTGATGAAATAGCTTCTTCAACAGATACATTTTTATATTGCGACAGCTCATTCGGAATTTTGTCATATTATTATCCCGAAAACACGCATATCTGCACTTATTACGAACCGTGGTTTTCGGCTTTTGACAATGTTGATTGTGTCAATAAAAAGGATATTGTAAATGATATTGATTTTGATAATACGGTTTGGTTTGTTAAGAACGAATTAACCAAGACGCCCGATTACATAAAAGATAATTTTATTTTGGAATTAACGGATACATTCAAATGTGATTTCAATACCTTTGAGGTGTATTCGATACGAAAATAATTTTAATTCTAAAATTCATGCACCTAATTAATTTAACCTAAACAGCAAACTGCTCTTACCGCCTTGTTCACGGTAGTGTTGGGTGGTGTTGAGCAGTCCGGCGTTTTTCAAATCCTTAATAGCTCTTCGGACGGTAGCAGGCGACAGCTTTATATCGCCTGCTATTTTGTTTGCCTTCCAGCCATCCCTCAGCCGCACCTGAATTACCACATAATCTTCGTATTTCAGGTGTTTTCCTTTTTCATGTTTTGTGT
>FR891318.1 GCA_000435335.1 Clostridium sp. CAG:964 | reverse complement strand
GCTTTGTCTACTTAAGAGGTATCATATCAAAAATAGGTGGTCCTTGATTTTAGAGAAATTTTATTTTTAAAGGAGTTAGAAATCAGCTCATTTTATTTGTTTATACCAAAAATATATTTTGTAGTTTGTGTATAGTTTTCGTTTGCTTTTAATATTGTCGTAGGAAAATTCTTGTGATTTACAGCATCGGGAAAGCCCTGGGTTTCAAGACAAAACGCTGGATTTTCTCCGTATGTCGCTGAATCCTTTCCCATATTGGACGAAACATCGACATAATTTGCTGTATATACATGAACACCTTTTTGAGAAGTATAGCATTTTAATGTGATTCCGCTATCAATGCCCTCAGCTTCGGCTGCAAGCACACATTCTTCATCAGAATGATTCAGCTCAAACATATGATCAATACCGTTTGCAAAACCAATCTGCTCGTTTTTTCTGTCAATACCATTTCCAATTAACTTGGGTTCGGTAAAATCAAAAGATGTATTCTTAACGGGAGTTATCTCTCCTGTGGGATTGAGGTTTGAATTTATCGGTATGAAGAAATTTGCATTTATTTTCAGCTTGTGATTTTCTGTAACTTTACCGCTTTTATGTCCGTTAAGATTAAAATATGAATGATTGGTCAAATTACATATTGTGTCTTTGTCAGAAACTGCCGACCATTTTATCGTAAGTGCATTTTCATCATCAAAGGTGTAGCGTACAAAGACCTTCATATTTCCGGGATAGCCCTCATCCCCGTCGGGACTATCAAGCATAAATAGAACTGTATTTGGAACTTTATCATCAACTACCGCAAGCCACACTTTGCGGCTAAAGTTGTTAAATCCGCCGTGTAGATGGTTACTCCCATTGTTTACAGAGAGCTGATAATCTTCTCCGTTAAGAGTAAACTTGCCGTAAGCAATTCTTCCGCAACATCTTCCGACAGTAGCACCGAAGTATGTTCCGTCAAATTCATAACCGTCAATGTGCTCATAGCCGAGAACTAGATCTCTAATACTACCGTTTTTGTCGGGAACTTTTATCGAAACGACACTTGCGCCTAAATCACATAATGTCACGCTTGCTCCGCTGTTATTTTCTATTATATAAAGATGAGTGTTTTCACCTTTGGATGTAGGTTCAAAATTCACTACCCTTACCTTTGACATTTTAGCACTTCCTTTACTACAGCGTCTTTATAAATTTATCAAAAGCCTTTTGTCCTTCAGGAGTTCTTTTGAATACACCTGCATCCAAAAGAACATTAAGAAACGCCATTCCTATCTCATTTTGAATTATTGAATCAATATTATTTTCATTGATTTCATCATACTGCGAAACAAATTCATTTACCCATTCGGAATGTTTGCTGATTTTCGGAATTTCACTTACATCCTTGTGATTAAGAATAGCATCCTTTAAAATAGCCATTTCATCTTTAAGCCTTGAGGGCAATACTGCCAGTCCCATAACTTCAATAAGGCCGATATTTTCTTTTTTTATATGATGCAAATTTGCATGAGGATGAAATACCCCCAGAGGATGCTCTTCACTTGTAATATTATTTCTGAGAACAAGGTCAATAACAAATTTTCCATCCTTTGTAAAAGCAATCGGAGTGATAGTGTTGTGAATTTCACCGTCTGTTTCAGCAAAAATGCCAACATCTGCGTCCGTGTACGCTCTCCAACTCTTTAGAATATAAGAAGACAATGAAATAATGCTGTCCTTGTTTTTACCTGTCAATCTTACAACTGACATAGGCCACTTTACAATTCCGCACTCCACATCATCAAAGCCGTTAACAATAAACTTTCTTTCAACCTCTGCCCTATTAAGTGCAAAGCTGTATCTTCCACCCTGAAAATGTTCATGTGTAAGTATTGAACCGCCTACAATCGGCAAATCAGCATTCGAACCGATTATATAATGCGGAAACTGTGAAATAAAATCAAACAGTTTTCTGAATGTGGAATCATTGATTACCATTGGTGTATGCTCACCGTTAAACACAATACAATGTTCATTGTAATAAACATACGGAGAATATTGCATAAACCAGTTATCTCCGTCAATGGTGAGCGGAATAATTCTGTGATTATCTCTTGCAGGATGATTTACTCTTCCGGCATATCCTTCATTT
>FR891317.1:36517-50317 GCA_000435335.1 Clostridium sp. CAG:964 | reverse complement strand
GGCAGATGCTCTCCCAGCTGAGCTATGCTCCCACAACCGGAAAATTTCGCTTGAGTTGTTCGTGTCCTCATCAGCGACAGGTATTATAATACACTATCCGGTTTAAAAAGTCAACACCTTTTTGAAATTTTTTTAAAATAATTATTCAGTCATTGTTCAGCAAACTGTTATTTGGCTTTCGACCTTTCTTTTCTTTCCTTTATAAAGTCCTCTATTTCCTTGGCTGTAAACAAATATTTCTTGTTGCAGTAATGGCATACAGCCTCAACATTTCCTGTACTGTTAATCATACCTCTCAGCTGGTCATCAGGAATAGAAGCAAAGCTCTGCTCTACCCTTTGTCTGCTGCAGGTGCAATAGTAATGCACAGGCATTTCGTCAAGCACCTCAAGCTCAAAGCCCTCCAGTGCGGCCCTGCACATATCCAGCGGTGCCATACCCTTTGCCATCATAGTTGTAACAGACTCCAGCTTTTTTATGTTTGCCTCCAGCTTGTCACAAATGTCCTGTGTAGCACCGGGCAAAAGCTGAATAAGCATTCCTCCCGCAAGCAGCAAAGCACCGTCCTGCTTATCCAGCAGTACACCCAAAGCACACACTGTAGGTATTTGCTCGCTGTTTGCATAATACGAGGTTATATCCTCTGCTATTTCGCCGCTTACAAGCTCTATAACGCCTGTATAAGGCTCGCCTGTGCCGTAGTCACGCACTACATACAAAGTACCGTTGCTGCCTACAGCCTTGCCTACATTAATGTGACCGTTTTCGTAATACTCGGTTTCGCAGTTTGGGTTTCCGACAAAGCCCCTTACATTTCCGTCACTTGTAGCAGACGCAACCATTACTCCCAAAGGGCCGTCGCCCTTAATTCTTACGGTAAGTGCGGCACGACGCTGTTTTAGCTGTGCACCCATAAGCGACGCACCTGTAAGCAGTCTGCCAAGTGCGGCTGTAGCTACAGGAGACAGTCTATGCACCTGCTGTGCCGTTGCAACAATATTTGTACCGGTTATGGCACTTGCCATTATACTGCCGTCACTTGTTATACATCTAATAATTTTATCCATTGCTATTTTCCTTTTCTATAATTATACTCAGTCTTAAAAAATTAATTACAGCTTTTTTGCTATGTAAAAATTCCTTTGGGAGGTTTCCAACGGTTTATCAAACGACATTTCGCCAAATACATCTAAAAGCCTAAAGCCGGCCTTTTCAAGCATTTCGCATATTTCTGTATGAGTATATGCACGCTCCATAAAATTCTCGCTATAACGCCTGTAAATGTCACCGTCACGCTGAAAAAAGTCAAGACTAATATCCACCGTTCTGTTGTCTTTACAAAGTGAATTTTGCCAAACACAGTAAACCTTGCTTGTGTCATACACAAAGGTTTTGTTACCCAAAACCCTTTGGTGCTTATAAAGAGTGTTCACATCAAATATAAACAACGCCTCGGGATTCATAAAAAACGACACCCTTGAAAAGGTCTTTTGAACATCGTCCTTATTAGTAATATGATTAATACTGTCAAGTGTGCATATGCAGGTATCTATAGTCCCGTAAAGGTCTATATTCTGCATTTTTTGCCTTAAAAAAAGCATACCGCTTATATCACTGTCCAGTGCCTTTTCCTGAGCTACAGACAGCATTTCGGCTGAGGCGTCTATACCGTATATATCTACACCCTTTTTCTTTAGCCAAAGGGTAAGAGAGCCTGTTCCGCATGCCAAGTCCAGCGTAATGCCCATATTGTGATTATATTTTTCAGCCAGCTGTAAAATATATTCCCCGTAGCGTTCATAGTGAACATTATTTGTAAGATTATCGTAAAAATCCGCAAAGTATGAGTAGCTTAGCATTACTTTTCTTCCCCATTGTTTTTATCCATTCTTTCAAATACCATTTTGTAGCCGTCACAGCCGTAGGTAAGAGAGCGGTTTACTCTGCTTATGGTAGCCGTGCTTGCACCTGTTTCCTCTACAATGGCATTGTACACCTTTTTTTGAGTAAGGCGTCTTGCAACAACCAAACGCTGTGACATTGCACGAAGCTCCGGCACAGTGCACAGGTCTTCAAAAAAGTTGTAGCATTCCTCAGTATTTTTCAGCTGTAAAATTGCTTCAAAGAGCATATCTGTATTTTTGTTTTTTAATTTAGAGTTCATTGCTTTTTCCCCTTATTAAAAATAAGCTGTAGGACATAACCCTACAGCTTGAATTTTATCACAAGTATTTATAATAGTAAAGCGTTTTCGCACATTAAACTGTTAAATTGTTAAAATAATTTAAAGATAAATTAATCCTGTGTAGAATTAATAATCTGCTCTACGCCATCGTTCAGCCAGTCGCCCTCAAAGCCCTCTATGTTGCCGTTGTCAACACATTCTGCCAGCCTCGGCTCTATAGGCAGCTTACCCAAAACAGGTATGCCATAGCCCTTGGCAATTTCGTCTACCTTGCTTTTGCCGTAAATGTAGTGCTTCTTGCCACACTGGTCACACATAAAATAGCTGTTGTTTTCAACTATGCCTAAAATAGGAATATTCATCATATTCGCCATTTTTACAGCCTTTTCAACTATCATTGCCACAAGCTCCTGCGGAGAAGTAACAATAACAATTCCGCTTAGAGGTATGCTCTGAAATACCGTAAGGGCAACATCACCTGTTCCCGGTGGCATATCAACAAACATATAGTCCTCGTTTTCCCAAATAACATCAGTCCAGAACTGTCTTACTGTACCTGTTATAACAGGGCCTCTCCATACTGTAGGCTCGGTTTCGTTTGGCAAAAACATATTGGTAGAGATAATATCTATGCCTGTTGAGGTTACAGCCGGTATAATTCCCTCTGCACAGCCCTTTGCACGCTCTGTTATGCCAAAGCTTTTTGGTATAGACGGCCCTGTAATGTCGGCGTCCAGCACAGCTACCCTGTAGCCCTGCCTGTTAAACAGCACAGCAAGCATAGCGGTAACCATACTTTTTCCCACGCCGCCTTTGCCGCTTATAACGCCTATAACCCTTTTAACCGAGCTGTGTTTATTAAGCCGGGCATATTGGCTTTCAGGCTCCTGCCTGGAGCTGCACTCCTGTGAACAGCTGCCGCAGTTATGTGAACATTCTGACATAATACCCCTCCGATTACTTTTCTTCCTTTAGCGTTGCAACAAGACAGCACCAGCCGTTTTCCAACAGCTTTTCTTTTATTTCAAAGGTGTCGCCTATTGCATTTAGCACATCGTCTACTCTTGTATCTATTATTCCGCTCATAATATAAACCGAGTCATCATACATATAATTTTTTATATCCTTAGACAGCATAATAATTGCGTCAGCTACAATGTTTGCCGCAACAACATTATACTTGCCCTCCACCTTGTCGGTAAGGTTGCCTGCCAAAACGGTAAAGCGATCCTCTACACCGTTTAGCACAGCATTCTCTTTTGCTGTTTTAACCGCCATTTCGTCTATATCTACACCAACGGCACTTTTAGCACCCAACAGCAATGCCGCAACCGACAGAATACCGCTGCCGCAGCCAACATCAAGCATTTCTGTATCCGGTGTAGTGTACTTTTCAACAGCCTGCAGGCAAAGTCTGGTGGTTTCGTGGGTACCTGTACCAAAAGCAAGGCCCGGGTCAAGGTTAAGCACTACCCTGCCCTTAGGGTCGTACTTGTCACGCCAGGTAGGGCGAATAAGAATCTTTTCGCCTACCTCTATAGGGTTAAAATACTGCTTCCAATTATTGAGCCAATCCTGCTCCTGACAGCCTGTAGTATTAATTTCAAAAGGAATGTGTGCCTCTGTATAGCGTTCCTTTAAGAAGGCAACAGCCTCCACCGGGTTATCCTCCGGACTTATATAAATATGCACCACTCCCTTTGACCTGTCTTTACCGAGCAAATCCTCGTCAATAAGGTCAATATGAGCAATCTGCTGTACCTCGTCCTCCAGCATTGAATAGTCTTCAATGTAAATTCCGTAAGGAACAACCATTTGTGCAATATCTCCCGCCTCGTCAACTCTTTCAACAGGAACCGTAATACTTACCTCTGTCCATTCCACAGTAACACACCCTTACTTTTTATTATCGTCACCAAACATTGTTTTAAGCTTGTCAAAAAAGCCCTTTCTTTTCCCATAATTTTTCTCGGTGGCAGTACCGTCAAACTCCTTAAGCAGTTCTTTCTGTCTGGGCGTTAAATGCTTAGGAACTTCAATAACAACCTTTACATACTGGTCGCCTCGTCTGCTGCTGCCCAGGTGGGTAACGCCCTTGCCCTTTAGCTTGAAAATATCATTAGGCTGTGTGCCCTCGTGAATATCGTAGGATACCTTGCCGTCAAGAGTAGGCACTGTAACCTCGCCGCCAAGTGCGGCCTGAGAAAATGTAATAGGCATTTCGCACCAAACATCATCGCCACGGCGTTCAAAAATAGGGTGTGGCCTTACCTCTACCCTAACTCTTAAATCACCGTAAGGGCCGTTGTTGTCACCGGCATTGCCGTGTCCCGACACCTGCAGTATCTCACCGTTAATGCCTGCCGGAATGTCAATGTCTACCTTACGCTTTGTGCGCACCTTGCCGGTACCACGGCAGGCAGCACACGGAGTTTCAATAGTTTTACCCTTACCGCCGCAGGCGTCGCACACTCTTGAGGTTCTTACAACGCCAAAAGGTGTACGCTGTGTTACCTGTACCTGTCCTGTACCGTTACAGACGTGGCAAACCTTTGGTGCTGTACCCTTTGCCGCACCCGAACCGTGGCACTCGTTACAAATGCTGTAATTAGTGAACGGAACTGTTTTTTTGCAGCCCTTAGCCGCTTCTTCAAAAGAAACAAAAATAGTTGTTTCTATGTTACTGCCCTTTCGTGGTGCGTTAGGGTTTGCTCTTCTGCCACCGCCGCCAAAGCCGCCGAAAAAGCTGTTGAATATGTCGCCTAAATCTATATCCTGACCAAACGGGCTTCCGCCTGCTGCACCCGCACCATAGCTAGGGTCAACGCCTGCGTGTCCAAACTGGTCATACCTTGCTCTTTTTTCTTTATCAGAAAGCACCTCATATGCTTCGTTTACTTCTTTGAACTTAGCCTCTGCCTCTTTATCTCCGGGATTTAAGTCCGGGTGATATTTTTTTGCAAGCTGTCTAAAAGCCTTTTTTATTTCGTCGTCGGACGCACCCTTTTGCAGCCCCATAACTTCATAATAATCTCGCTTATCAGCCAAGCTAATGCCTCCTGTCAGTATAAATTTGTGCCCTGTGCGATAGTCGCCGACACCCCAAGGGTAAGCAACAGCTTACCGTAAAAATCCTTTAAATTCAGTAAACAGGGCAGAATAACCCTCCTGCCCTGTTCCGTTCAAAAAGCTACCGGTATATTATACTACATACTTCCGCTAAAATCTATTATTTTTCTTACAAATTAATCTGCATCCTTAAAGTCAGCGTCATACACATTGCCGTCATTGCCGCCGTTGCCACCGTTGCTCTGCTGAGCATTGTCTGTAGGGTTGCCGCCCATATTGCCCATATCAGGAGCACCTGCACCCTGTGGGTTAGCCTGCTGGTACAGCTTAGCAGAAATTTCATAAACTGTCTTCTGCATATCCTCTGTAGCAGCCTTAATAGCATCTGTGTTATTCTGCTCTATAGCAGCCTTTGCAGCGCTTACCTTTGTGTTGATAGCGTTTTTATCCTCTTCGCTTAGCTTGTCGCCGCTGTCCTTTACAAGCTTTTCAGCCTGGTAGCATAGGTTTTCAGCCTCGTTCTTAGCGTCTACCTCTTCACGGCGCTTCTTATCCTCTGCTGCATACTGCTCTGCATCCTTAACAGCCTTTTCAATATCCTCCTTAGACATATTTGTGCTAGAGGAAATTGTAATCTTCTGCTCCTTGCCTGTGCCAAGGTCTTTAGCAGATACATTTACGATACCGTTTGCATCAATATCAAATGTAACCTCAATTTGAGGCACACCTCTCATTGCAGGTGCAATGCCTGTCAAAGCAAACAAACCAAGCTGCTTGTTGTCACGGGCAAATTCACGCTCACCCTGTAGAACATTGATTTCAACCTGTGTTTGGTTGTCGGCAGCAGTTGAGAAAATCTGGCTCTTCTTTGTAGGAATTGTTGTGTTACGGTCAATAACCTTTGTCATAACGCCGCCCATTGTTTCAACACCCAATGACAATGGTGTAACATCAAGAAGCAACAAACCGTCAACTTCGCCGCCAAGTACGCCGCCCTGAATAGCTGCGCCGATAGCAACACACTCATCCGGGTTAATGCCCTTAAACGGATCCTTGCCGATAAGCTTCTTAACAGCCTCCTGTACTGCAGGGATTCTTGAAGAACCACCAACCATAAGAACCTTGTTGATTTCGCTTATTGAAAGTCCGCTGTCGCTTAGTGCGCTTCTTACAGGACCCATTGTCTTTTCTACAAGGTCAGCTGTAAGCTCGTTGAACTTTGCTCTTGTAAGTGTAAGGTCAAGGTGCTTAGGGCCTGTAGCGTCTGCTGTAATGTAAGGCAGGTTAATTGCTGTAGAGGTTACGCCTGAAAGCTCAATCTTAGCTTTTTCTGCTGCTTCCTTTAGTCTTTGCATTGCCATTTTATCATTTGTTAGGTCAACGCCTGTTTCAGCCTTAAAGCTTGAAACCATCCAGTCAATAACTCTTTGGTCAAAGTCGTCGCCGCCCAAACGGTTGTTACCTGCTGTAGCAAGTACCTCTTGAACGCCGTCGCCCATTTCAATGATAGATACATCGAATGTACCGCCGCCCAGGTCATATACCATTACCTTTTGGTCTGTTTCCTTATCAATACCGTATGAAAGAGCCGCAGCTGTAGGCTCGTTGATAATTCTCTTTACATCAAGTCCGGCAATTTTACCGGCATCCTTTGTAGCCTGACGCTGTGCGTCTGTAAAGTAAGCAGGTACTGTAATTACAGCCTGAGTAACTGTTTCGCCCAAATAAGCCTCAGCGTCTGCCTTTAGCTTAGAAAGAATCATCGCTGAAATTTCCTGTGGCGAATAGCTTTTACCGTCTATATTTACCTTGTAGTCGGTACCCATTTCTCTTTTAATTGAAGAAACTGTTCTGTCAGGGTTTGTTACAGCCTGTCTTTTAGCTACCTGACCGATAAGTCTTTCACCTGTTTTTGAAAAAGCCACTACAGACGGAGTTGTTCTTGCACCCTCTGCATTTGCAATTACTACAGGCTCGCCGCCTTCAATAACAGCTACACATGAATTTGTTGTACCTAAGTCAATACCGATTGTCTTTGCCATAATTAATTCCTCCAGTAAAATGTATTCTAATATTTTTATTTTAATTTATATGCAAAAGGTTTTAGTCGCAGTTAGCAACCTGAACCATTGCGTGTCTTATAATTTTATCGCCTGTTTTATATCCTGTTTGGAAAACCTGCGCTATGGTGTTCTCGCCCAAGGAATCGTCCTCTATCTTCATAACAGCGTTGTGAAGCTCAGGGTTAAATTCCTCACCGACCTCACCAAAGGTTTCAACATTCAGCTTTTCAAGCGATGTTTTCAGCTGATTGCAGATAAGCTCCAAGCCCTTTTTATATTCCTCGGGAACATTATCAACGGACTTTAACGCCATTTCTATGCTGTCGCCTATAGGCAAAATTTCTTTAATTGCCTTTGCAGTGGCGTCGGCATAAATGTTTGTTTTTTCCTCCGTTGTTCTTCTGCGGTAGTTTTCATACTCGGCAGCTAAACGAAGGTAGGCGTCGTTTTTCGCCTTCAGCTCCTCCTCCAGCTTGCTTTGTGCCGACTCCTCTTTGGAGCTTTCTTTGCACTCTGCCTCATTTTCAGTCTTTTCGTCAGTTTTCTCGTCAGTTTTTACCTCCTCTGTCGGTTCAGACTGCTTCTTCTTTTCTTTTTCAGATGTTTTTTTATTTTCTTCCTTTTTCAAATCATTCACCCATCCTTTATATAAGTAAATAATATTTTTGCTTTATTCCAAAAGCTCTGTAATGAGCTTTCCACACATTTGTGAAATGTAGCTTGCGTAAGCAACAGCCGCTGTGTACCTCATTCTTATCGGCCCTATAACCGCCAAAGCACCGGCCGGCTCATCCTCTACCTCATACCTCGAAACCACAATGCCTGTGGAGCGAATGTCGGGATTTTTCGATTCTGTACCGATGTAGGTGGAAATTCTTCTGTCATTTTGTCTGAACAAAAGTGCCTCCTGTGCCGGCATATCCTGTAAAAACCGGTATATTCCTTCAAGCTCACTTAACTGAAATTCACCGGTTTGCAGTAAATTTGACAACCCGTAATTAACAATATTAATTACAGACGCCTCTTTTGAAGCCTCCATTATTGTCAGCAACGCTTGAGGCATCAGGATAAGAACATCTCCCATTGCAGCCGCCACTGTTTGTACAAACGCCGGCGTAACCGAGCTTAAACGCACGCCGCTTAGCATTTCGTTCAGTGCTCTTTCAAACACCTGCAAAACATCGTCTGTAACATTGTAGTCGCACCTAAACAGCCCGTTTTTTATCATACCCTTTGAAGTAATCATAATCATCATTGCGGTATGCCGGCTTATTTGGATTATCCTTATGCGGTCTACCGTGGTGTTTTCGGTTGGCGGTGTAGTGCTTAGTGCCGCACAGCCTGTAAGCTGTGAAAGAATTTCCGCTCCCTTGTTCAATATATGCTCAGGGTCGTCTGCTGCGGCGGAAAGAACATCGTCAATAGCTCTGCGTTCTCTGCCGCCAAGCTCTATAGGCTCAATTAAATGGTCGAGGTAATACCTGTAGCCCATTTGCGTTGGCACACGGCCCGCTGAGGTATGCGGCTGTACTAAATATCCCATATCTGACAAGCTGGCCATTTCATTACGGACTGTGGCAGAAGAAACAGAAAAATCAAGATAATCCAGCAAGCCCTTTGAGCCCATAGGCTCTCCGGTAGCTATATACTGTTTAATAATAGCATTTAGGATTTTACTTTTTCTTGCAGGCAGCTCCATAAGTACCACCTCTTGTCTATTTATTTTAGCACTCTTAAAGGTGGAGTGCTAATGTAACTATAATGTACCACCAATTACCTTATTTGTCAAGGAAACTATTGTAAACTAATTGTTAATAACCGACTTTTTAATTGTAAATTATAAAACATCCGCTATAATCTGTGCTGTAAACCGACCGAACAGCAAGCAACGCCCGCAACATATATAAAAGCTGAATTTTTGTAAAAATAAATTATTGACTATATACAAATTTTTATTTATACTAATTCTATAAATAATTAAAAGGGGGATTTTACCGTGTGGATAGCAATTTTAGCAGGTGTAGTATGTTTGGTAATTGCGATAGTTTTATTTACCCCTGTATTTCGTCATGCACTTCTGTTTAGACCTGTTGCCCTGTTTTTTATTTTCGAAGGTATATGGATTATGGGCAACTACTTGGCAAAGGAGCTATGGCCGGGCAACGATGCAATGCAGTGGGTGCACTATGTGGGCATAATAGTTTTTGCCGGATATTTGCTTATTTGCCTGCTTTTTAGTATTCCCAAAAAAGACAAGAAAGCAAAGAGCAAAAGGTCAAAATCCGGAAAAAGAAATAAAATAAATTAAGCGTGGAGTTTATATGGGATATTTATTTACAGCAATGTTTTTTATTATAGGTATCTACCTTATTTTTAACGCAATAAAGGAGTTCCGCTTTTTACTGCTGCCGGGCATATACTTTGTTGTATTGGGAATATGGTGGCTTATTGACGAGCTTACACCCGGTATTGACATAACAGGCGGCGTGTTTGCCTGGGGTATTCGTGGCGTTTCGCTTGTAGTGCTTATAATAACGGGTGCCATATACTACTTTAAATATTATAAGAACAGAAATTAACCCGCTTACAGTCTATTTTGAATTTTGGTATTTTATGCTGCTGTTTTTTTAAAGAATATTCATTTCGCCTTACAGCATACAAGTATTTCAAGAAATTTTACTTTAATTCTTAAAATAGCAAAAAAACTCTTGCAATTTTATTTACAAAATGTTAGAATAGGATGTACACATGAGAATGGGCAAAGGAGGTGGCACAAGATGCCAAACATTAAATCAGCTAAAAAAAGAGTAAAGGTTACAGCTACAAAGAACGCTAGAAATAAGGCTTTTAAGTCTGCTCTTAGAACAAGCGTTAAGAACGCTTATATTGCTATAGATACAAACGCTGCTGACAAAGCAGAGGCAGTAAAGCAGGCAGTTAAGAAGATTGACACTGCAGTTAGCAAGGGCATTCTTCACAAGAACACAGCTGCCAGAAGCAAGTCTTCACTGGCTCGCAAGCTGAACGCTTCAGCTTAATTTATAAGCAATTGAAGTAATTTAACAAGCAAAGCATTACAAGCAGAGCGTATGCCCTGCTTTTTTGTTATGCTTTTTTCTTATGCACAGCGTTCATTATTATATGCTGTTTCGGGCATAACAAACCTTTCCCCGCAAGGGCAGTGCTGTAAAAGCATAGCCCTTGCGGGGAATTATAATTGCATATAAAACTTACATTATTTTTGTTCTGTTTCACTTTCGTCTTCATCAAAAGTAAATACCTTTGTTGTTCTGCCGTATTTTCTAAAGCGTTCGTAGCGGTTGTTAAGCAGCTCCTCGTCAGACATAGCCAAATACTTTTCAAAGGTGTTTGCAATTAGATTTCGCAGGCTGTCAAACAGCGGACTTTCAACCGACCTTGGCTCTCTTATAATTCTTTCTATAACATCCATTGTAAACAAGTCGTTTGCCGTAAGCCTTAGACACTGGGCAGCGTCGGCTGTTTTAGCCGGATCCTTCCACAGTATGCTTGCACAGCCCTCGGCGGATATTACGGAATACACTGCGTTTTCAAGCATCCAAACCTCGTTTGCCACAGCCAGTGCCAAAGCACCGCCGCTTCCGCCTTCGCCTATTACTATTGAAAGCACAGGAGTTTTAAGAGTCATCATTTCCATCAGATTTTCTGCTATGGCCTGTCCTTGTCCTCTTTCCTCTGCACCGATTCCGCAAAAGGCTCCGCTTGTATCCACAAAGCACAGCACAGGGCGTCTAAACTTTTCTGCCTGCTTCATCAGCCTTAGTGCCTTTCGGTAGCCCTCGGGATGAGCAGAACCAAAGTTCTTTTCAAGTCTTTCCTTGGTATTTTTGCCCTTATCCAGTCCAATAACCGTTACAGGCATATTTCCTATAGTAGCAATGCCTGCTTTTACAGCCTTGTCGTCAGCATAGCATCTGTCGCCATGCAGCTCAAAGAAGCTGTCTCCAAATAAAGCCTGTATAAAGTCCGAGGCTGTAAGCCTGTCGGCAGAGCGGGCCGCCGTTACCTTATCAAATGCTCTCATCACTTTCAACCTCCTTTTCGGCAGGCTGCTCATCTACGGCTGCCTTTTCTATGTTGTGCAGGGAAAGCAGCCTAGCAAGGGTATCCTTCATTTCGCGTCTGTCTACTACAGCGTCCACAAAGCCCTTGTCCCGTAGAAATTCTGCTGTTTGGAAGTCCTTTGGCAGCTTTTGACGAATGGTCTGCTCTATTACTCTTGGGCCTGCAAAGCCGATTAAAGCCCCCGGCTCCGAAAGGATAATGTCGCCCTCCATTGCAAAGCTTGCCGTAACGCCGCCTGTAGTAGGATCGGTAAGAACAGTAATATACAAAAGTCCTGCGTCGCTGTGCCTTTTAACCGCACCGCTGGTTTTTGCCATTTGCATAAGCGACAAAATACCCTCCTGCATTCTTGCACCGCCTGACAGTGTAAATGCAACAACCGGCATTCTGTTTTCTGTAGCATATTCAAAGGCTCTGGTAATTTTTTCGCCTGTTACCGTACCCATTGAGCCCATCATAAAGCTTGGGTCCATAACAAAAATTACGGTTTTATAGCCGTTAATGGTGCAAACACCGGTTATAACAGACTCATTTTCGCCGCTTCTGTTTTTTGCGGCGGCAAGCTTACGGTTATAGTCCGGAAAGCCGATAATATTTTTAGAAACCATATCGCCGTCCGCTTCAACAAAGCTGTCTTTGTCGCATATCATTTCCAAACGCTGTCTTGCGGTAATTCTGAAATGATGATTACACTGTGTACAAACTCTGCTGTTATCGTCTAAATCCGTTGCCAATATCATACGCTTGCACCTTGGGCATTTTACCCACAGTGCGTCGGGAACATACGGTTTAGAGTCTTCTGTTGATTTATCAGCCGGAATTTTTTCCAATTCATTTTTAGGCTTTAAAAATGTAAAGAAATCTCCATTAAACATAAGCAACATCCATTCTGTTTTTATAAAATCAATTATACCGTGCAAGCCAAGATGCCTGCCCATATAACTGTTATTTTCAAAATAAATAAAAGCACACAAGGGCTATGTGCCGTATAATATGCCTTTATTACGCACAGCGGCACAGCGCCTTAACGCAGCTAACCGAGAATACGGCAGCAGCCCTGCGTATTTACACCGCTTGTCTGCCATATTCCCGTAAGCCGAAGCCAAATTAAAGAATTTGGTTATTTTATATTTTTCTTTCTTTTTTCACGGTTTTCCATCAAATCAGTAGTATATGTACCGTCTACAAATTCCCTATCGGAAAGTATATCTATCTGTAAGTCTCTGTTGTGGTCAACGCCCAAAATATTCAGCTCGCTTAAAGCCATTTTCATTTTTCTTATAGCGTAATCCCTTGTTCTTGCCTGAACAATAAGCTTGCCTATCATTGAGTCATAGAACGGCGGAATAGAATAGTCCTGATAAATGGCTGTGTCAAAACGAACAGACGGCCCGCCCGGAATATGCAGTCTTGAAATTCTGCCGCAGGACGGTCTGAAATTTTCCTCCGGATTTTCAGCGTTTATACGGCACTCTATAGCGTGGCCGTGAATAAAAACTCTGTCCTGAGTTATTGTCAGCATTGCACCTGCCGCAATTCTTATTTGCCACTGTACCAGATCAAGGCCTGTAACCATTTCGGTAACAGGATGCTCTACCTGCAAGCGGGTGTTCATTTCCATAAAATAGAAATTGTTATCCTTGTCAAGCAAAAATTCAACAGTGCCGGCATTTACATAGTTTACAGCCAAAGCCGCCTTTTTAGCCGCCTCCATCATAGCCTTACGCATATCGGGTGTAATGGCGGGCGACGGGCTTTCCTCTATAAGCTTTTGGTTCTTTCTTTGCACGGAGCATTCACGCTCACCAAGGCATATAACATTGCCGTATTTGTCGGCAAGCAGCTGCATTTCAATATGCTTAACAGGCTTAAGGAATTTTTCCATATATACAGCACCGTCGCCAAAGGCAGCCTCGGCCTCGCTTGACGCCGAATTAAAGGCATTGTCAAATTCTTCTATAGAATTAACTAAGCGAATACCTCTTCCGCCGCCGCCTGAGCGTGCCTTAATAAGCAAAGGAAAACCGATTTTTTCTGCCTCTTCCCTTGCTTTTTCAAGAGACTCCACAACATCACAGCCCGGTGTAACAGGTACGCCGGCATTACGCATTGTCTTTCTTGCTGTATCCTTATCGCCAAGCAGAGAAATCATTTTCGCACTTGGCCCTATAAACTCTATATTACACTTTTCACACAAGGATACAAACTTTGCATTTTCAGACAAAAGTCCGTAACCGGGGTGAATTGCCTGTGCTCCTGTAGCAACAGCTACAGTTATAATTGCCGCCATATTTAGGTAGCTGTCTGCTACCTGTGGCCCGCCTAAGCAGTAGCTTTCGTCTGCAAGCTGTACATGCATAGCGTCCCTGTCTGCCTCTG
>FR891317.1:0-36458 GCA_000435335.1 Clostridium sp. CAG:964 | reverse complement strand
TTCCCTACAGGCTCTTATAATTCTTACGGCAATTTCTCCACGATTTGCTATCAAAATTTTTGAAAACAAACTGCACACTCCCAACCTATTGTAAATTTATTTTTCAGCAGCATTACTTTTCGTTTGGTACTACAGCCACAGTAAAATCTGCCTGTACGCACAGCTTGCCGTTTACATAGCCCTTTGCGTTAATAAAGTAAAATACGCCCTTACTTCTGGTAAGAGTACAGGTTGTTTCCAGTGTGTCCCCCGGCAAAACCTTATTTTTAAACTTAACATTGTCCATTTTTGAAAAATAAGGCGTAGAGCCGGTGGCACTGTCTGAAATAAGCACACAGCTTGCCTGTGCCATCATTTCGCACAGTATAACACCCGGAACAACAGGGTTGCCCGGAAAATGTCCCTTTAGGAAAAATTCATCACCCTTTATGGTGTATTTTCCCTTTGAAGTAACATCGTCAATTTTTTCTGCTTCTTCTACAAGGAGCATATTGTCACGGTGTGGAATTATCTTTTTAATTTCTTCTTGATTCATAACCTTGCCCCCGCTTATTCAACTACAAACAATGGCTGTCCATACTCTACAATGTCGCCATTCTCTGCAAGAATTTCTTTTATTGTTCCGCTTTGTGTTGCGGTAACCTCGTTCATAAGCTTCATAGCCTCTATAATGCACACAACATCGCCCTTGTTTACTACAGAACCAACCTTAACATATGGGTCAGCCTCAGGAGATGGTGCAGTGTAGAACACACCTACCATAGGGCAGTCGATAGTCTTGCCCTTTGGCTGTGCCTGCGGCTCAGCCGGAGCCGCCTGAGCTTCTGCTGCCTGCGGAATTGCAGCTGTAGGAGCTACACTTCCTACTGTGCCTACAGGTACTGTAACATTTACAGCGTGAGAGTCGGCTTCTGTTGTTTTTTTCTTTAAGGTAAGCCTTTCGCCCTTTTGGTCTACAATTTCAAGATTAGTAAGGCCGGAATTATCAAGTGTAGCTATAAGCTCTTTTATTTCTTCAATACTATACATTTACTTAATATCCCTTTCTAATTGTTAGTGTTGTCTGCAATCAGTCAATTTTTCTAAATACAATAACAGCGTTGTGACCGCCAAAGCCCAGTGTTGATGATGCAGCTACATCTATATTTTCCTTTACGGCCTTGTTTGGAACATAGTTAAGGTCGCAAAGCTCGTCCGGCTCCTCCAGGTGAATTGTCGGAGGAACCACGCCGTTCTTTATTGCAAGAACAGAGGCTATAGCCTCAACTGCACCTGTAGCACCAAGCATATGACCTGTCATTGATTTTGTAGAGCTTACAAGAATGTCGTATGCTCTGTCACCCAAAACATTTTTAATAGCCTTTGTTTCGCCCTTATCATTTAAAGGTGTGCTTGTACCGTGTGCGTTTATGTAAAGCTTTTCGTCGTCCTTCAGACCTGCTTCTTCAAAGGCCAGCTTAAATGCTCTTGTACCGCCTGCAGTTTCAGGGTCCGGTGCAGTTACATGGTAAGCGTCGCAGGTGTTGCCGTAGCCCACAAACTCGGCGTAAATTTTTGCACCTCTTGCTTTTGCGTGCTCGTACTCTTCAAGAATGAGCATACCGGCACCCTCGCCCAAAACAAAGCCGTCACGGTTTTTGTCAAACGGAATTGAAGCTCTTTGCGGATCGTCACGAAGTGTAAGAGCCTTACAGTTTGCAAAGCCGGCAACTGTAAGAGGAGTAACTGCTGCCTCGCTGCCGCCTGCAATAATTGCGTCTGCCATACCGCTTTTAATAGCGTGGAAAGCCTCGCCAAGCTCGTGTGTGCCTGTGGAGCAGGCCGTAACTATAGGCACGCAAGCACCCTTTGCTTTAAACCTGATTGCAACCTGTCCGGCAGCAATGTTTGAAATCATCATAGGAATAAAGTGAGGTGACACCTTTCTTGAGCCGCCTGTATAAAAGGCAACGCTGTTGTCATAAAATGTCTGCATACCGCCAATGCCGGAGCCTACATACACACCAAAGCGTTCCTCGTCTACCTTGCCCAAAATGCCGCTGTCATCTACTGCCTGCTGTGCAGCCGCAAGAGCATACTGTACAAACAGATCTGTTTTTCTTAAATCTCTTTTTTCCATATATTTCAGCGGGTCAAAATCCTTAACCTCGCCTGCAACCTTTGCCTTTGAATCGGTTGCGTCAAAGGATTTAATATGGTCTATACCGCATACGCCGTTTACCATATTGCTCCAAGTTGTTTCTACATCATTACCAAGTGGTGTTACACAGCCCAAACCTGTAACTACTACTCTTCTCATAGGAAAATCCCCCTTCCGAATAACCTGCCTTGCTTATATATTTATACAAAAATTAACCTTTAAGCCATATTGACGCAAGCAGGCATTACATTGCCATACCGCCGTCTACTCTTATAACCTCGCCTGTAATATACGAAGCGTCGTCAGAGCAGAGGAAGGAAATTGCATTGGCAACATCCTCCGGCAAGCCACGCTTTTTCATTGGTATAGAAGCCTCGATAGCGTCCTTAACCTTGTCGCTTAGGGCGTTTGTCATATCTGTAATAATATAGCCCGGTGCAACTGCGTTAGCTGTAACGCCTCTGCCGGCAAGCTCCTTGGCAACTGACTTTGTTAAGCCGATAACGCCTGCCTTTGAAGCGGAGTAATTTGCCTGACCTGCATTGCCGTTAATACCTACTACAGAAGCAACATTTACAATTCTGCCTGCTCTCTTTTTCATAAAGTGAGTATATGTATGCTTAATCATATTAAATGTACCCTTTAGGTTTACATTTATAACGGCGTCAAAGTCAGCCTCTTCCATTTTAAGAACAAGCTTGTCCCTAACAATACCTGCGTTGTTTACAAGAATGTCAATACCGCCAAACTCCTCGATAATCTTTTCTACTGTTTCCTTTGACTCGTTAAAGTTTGAAACATCACAGTAATAAAGTCCGACCTTTACACCCAGAGCCTCAACCTCTTTTTTAGCGTTTTCGCCCTCTTCCTCTTTACCTACATAAAGAATAGCGATGTTTGCACCCTGAGAAGCCAATTTCTTTGCTACCGCCAAGCCGATGCCTCTTGAGGCACCTGTTACAACTGCTGTTTTATTTTCTAAGCTCATTTTATTTTCCTCCGATTATATGCTTAAAGCCTCAAGTGTTTCTTTGTTTTCCACATTAAACACCTTGACCTCTTTATTTATTTTCTTAATCAGGCCCGCCAAAGTTTTGCCAACGCCAACCTCAATAAATGTATCTACACCTAAATCAATAAGGTTTTCTACTGTCTTCTGCCATTGTACAGGGCTTTCTACCTGCCTTGTAATAAGCTCCTTGTAGCTGCCGCTGTATGGCTGTGCAGTAACATTGCTGTATATTTCAACAGTAGGGTCATTCAGCTGCTTGTCAGCCAAATACTCGCCCAGTCCCTTTGCTGCACTGCTCATAAAAGGAGAGTGGAACGCACCGCTTACAGCCAGCCTTACCGGCTTACCCTTTTCAGCTTTTACAGCCTCCATTAAAGCCTCTGCGTTTTCTTCTGTAGTTGCAACAACCGTTTGAATAGGGCTGTTGTAATTTACAGGATATGTTTTGTCAAACCCTGCGGCAATTTCCTCTACCTTTTCCGGAGTAAGCTTCAGCACTGCCACCATAGCTCCCTTGTTTTCCTGTGCCGCTTTATCCATAAGCTGTCCACGCTGACAAACAAGCTTAAAAGCGTCCTCGTAGCTTAGCACGCCGGCAAAGCCCAGTGCGGCAATTTCACCCAGTGAAAAGCCTGCCACATAGTCCGGCTTTATGCCCTTTTCTGCAACGGCAGCCGCTGCGGCAAGGTCGGCAGTAAATACACAGGGCTGTGTGTTTACTGTACGGCTAAGCTCCGCCTTGTCAGCCTCGAAGCACTGTGTCGATGTACCCTTGCGAATACTGTCTGCCATATCATATACTGCCTTGGCAGCCGGTGAACATTCATAAAGCTCCTTGCCCATACCTGTGTACTGAGCGCCCTGTCCTGAAAAAACAAATGCTATTTTACCCATTTATTTGCACCGCCTAACACCTGCTCTGTTTCTGCAAAGATTTCTTCTATAATTTCCTTGGCAGGCTGTTCCTTTTTAACCATACCTGCTATCTGTCCCGCAAGCACACAGCCGTGTGATGTGTCGCCCTCTCTTGCGGCTTTTCTCAGCACGCCTGTGCCCATTTTTTCAAGCTCCTCGTCAGAGAACTCGCTGCTGTTATACTCGCACTTTGTATATTCTCTTGTAAAGGCATTTTTAATTGAACGAACAGGGTGACCGAGTCTTTTGCCCGTAACCACAGTGTCAATGTCCTTTGCCTTTAAAACCTTTTTCTTGTATTCAGGGCTAATGGTACATTCCTGAGCAACCAAAAAGCGTGTTCCAAGCTGAACGCCCTGTGCGCCAAGCATAAATGCGGCAGCTACTCCTCTGCCGTCTGCAATGCCGCCGGCGGCAATAACAGGAATTGTAACAGCGTCGCATACCTGCGGCACAAGTGCCATTGTTGTAATGTCGCCAACATGACCGCCGGATTCGCCGCCCTCTGCTATAACTGCAAAAGCACCGTTTCTTTGTGCCATTTTAGCCAGTGTAACAGACGGTGTTACAGGAATAACCTTAATGCCTGCCTCAAGCCACATTTCCATAAATCTTGCCGGATTACCTGCGCCTGTAGTTACTACAGGAATTTTTTCTTCTGCTACAACCCTTGCTGTTTCTTCAACAAAAGGGCTCATAAGCATAATATTTACACCAAATGGCTTGTCCGTAAGCTCCTTGCACTTTTTAATTTCGGCTCTAAGCTGGTCGCCGTTAGAATTCATAGCGGCAATAATGCCAAGTCCGCCTGCATTGCTGACGCCTGCTGCCAAAGAGGCATCGGCTACCCAAGCCATACCGCCCTGAAAAATAGGGTATTTAATACCTAATTGTTCATTAATAGGAGTACTAATCATATATGTAGTTCCTTTCATTTTTCTATAATTTATTTTTACTGATAAATATACATAAATAATAAGGCATTTGCATAAAATGCAATTAGTCCTTGTCCCAGGTAATTACACAGCTGCCTGTTGTAAGTCCTGAACCAAAGGCACAAAAGACTATATTGTCGCCCTTTTTAAACATATGCTTTTTTGCACATTCTGCAAGTGCTATAGCACAGCTGCCGCCGGAGGTGTTGCCGTATTCCGAAATTGTTCTTATGTACCTTTCACTTGGAATATTCAGCTTGTCTACGGCAGTTTCAATAATTCTTATATTAGCCTGGTGAGGTATTACCCAGTCAATATCCTCCTGTGTAAGACCTGCCTCTTTAATTGCCTTTTTTATTCCTCTAACCATTGAGGTTACAGCAAACTTATAAACCTCAGGCCCGTTCATATACAAATACGGGTGCTCTGACTCGTGATTATAGAACGGTGATGTGTTTTCGCCCCTTGGGCATTTTAAAACATCGGTATCGCCCTTGGCGTTGATTTCGATATATTTCAGTCCGTCACCCTTGCTCAGTACAGCAGCTCCGCCGCCGTCACCAAACAGCACACAGGTAGCACGGTCTTTCCAGTTTATAATATTTGACAAATTATCAAGAGCAACTACAAGCACCTTGTCAACTCTGTTTCTTGCAAAAAAGCCGTCTGCAACATCCATTGCATATATAAAGCCCGAGCAAGCGGCATTTACATCAAAGGCCGGACAGCTTGCTCCTATTTCCTTCTGAATTACACAGGCCTGTGAAGGCGTAATATATTCGCCCCTAAGTGTGGCACAAATAATAAGGTCAAGCTCGCTTGCAGCAACGCCTGCGTCCTCCAAGGCTTCATTAGCCGCTTTTACACACAGCTCCGTCATAGTTTCGTCCTTGCAAATATGTCGCCTTTTAATACCTGTTCTGGAAGAAATCCATTCATCGTTGGTTTCTACCATAGTAGAAAGCTCGTCATTTGTTAAAACATACTCAGGCACAGCCTTTCCCGTACCGATAATACTAAAGCTCATTTTATTATTTCCTTTCAGTTTATAAAGCTTACGCAGAATTTTTCAGCCCTGCCCTGTTAAAGGGACTTCTATTAATTTTACTCAGCAAAAAGCTGTTCATTCTCTCTACACAGCCCACCAAGGTACATTTTTCGTTTTCGTTCATATCACGCAGAATATCCTGTGCCATATTTTTTCTGAACCGTTTATGTATTCTGTCGGCGTGTCTTCCCTTTTCCGTTAAATTAACATATACCTGTCTGCCGTCTGTTTTGCTTTTATGACGGGCAACATAGCCTTTTTTTTCAAGCCTGTTTACCGCTATGGTAACTGACGACGGGGTTATCATAAGCTCTGCGGCAATATCCCCCACCATTTTTCCGGTAACAGGACTTTTGTTAATAACCTCCAGCATAATAAGCTCACTCACAGACAAATTAAAACGCCTTGAGCTGTTAAACATATTTTGCTCAATGCGGTTAATCAATATGTAGCTGTCAGACAAAGCATCGTTAAATTTTTTACAATAAAAATCCTCCATACTTCCTCCACTGTCTCCATAGTTTGTAAGCTGAATAATGTTGAATAATTTACATATACGCACAACAAGCCATTGTAAATTATTTTGATTACCTAATTAATTTTATTACTTGCAAATGCTTTTGTCAATATTTATTCAGCACAGTTCATTATAATTTAACTATTATATAATTATTACATAAAACAGCTGTGTAATTTGTTAAAATATGCAAGCTGTACTTTAACTGCACAAATCCTCTAAAAGCCTACGCAGCTGCTCCCTGTCATTTACCCTAATCCCCTTTTTCAGCTTGGCTCTGTCCTTCTCCGGCAGAGCCTTAACATAACGCTGCGTTACCCTTATGGGCTTACCGCTGTCGCTGTAGAATACCGCAACCACACCGTCGTATTCTCTGACAACATATGTGCGGTATTTTGTTGTCTGCTCTGCTGCGGGCTGTGTTGCATTCTCTGCCGACGCACTGTCGCTTTTTTCACAGCTGAAAAAGGTTGCGGCAACAGCGGCAAGCATAAATAAAATAAAAGCTATTGCTATAAATGCGTTTAATCTTCTGCTCAAAATAATCACCCTCGTTTTCTGTTTTACAAGAGTTATTATAACCACAGACTTTATTTTTATTATATATTAATGTTGGTAATTTCATTTTTACTTGAATTAACCTCTATGCACCTGCCAACAATATAAGAAAAACAGGCGGTAAATATTTTGCAGATAAAAGCCGGCGAAAAAAATCGGTCTTATATTTTATGGTTTTATTATAAAAAACGGCAGCTTAGCCACGCATTTTGCAAGATAATTATAAATTTACAAATTTTTTATTAATTCATTAAAAAAACATTCCTTTTTTTTAAGGTAAATGATATAATGGTAAAGGTTATATTCACATTTATACGCATAAATTGTCTAATCATATATACTACAACGGAGGTTTGATTTTTTATGGGCAAAATAACAAACCAATACAACAACCGGATTACTCCCGGAAGCGTAGCGGTGTCCGGTGCAAAAGGCTTTTTTGCCTTGCTGTGGAAGACTATTTCTACAGTATTAATGGTGTTGCTGATTTCCGGCAGTATTGTGGCTGTAGCAATGTGCATTTATTTGTACAGTCTGGCGTCACAGCCTACGGGAATAAACCTTGCCAGTGAAAAGCTGCAGCAAACATCGTTCCTTTATATTTACAATGACGACAACAAGCCTGTAGAATACCAGCGGCTGCACGGAAGCGAAAACAGAGTATGGGTTTCGCTTGATAAAATACCCAAAGCAATGGCTGACGCACAGATAGCTATTGAGGATAAGCGTTATTACGAGCATTCCGGCGTTGACTGGGTACGAACAGCCGGTGCTATAATAAACCTCGGCTCCGAATCAAGCTACGGTGGTTCAACAATAACCCAACAGCTTATAAAAAACATTACGGGCGACAACGAGGTTAGCATTACCCGTAAGCTTACAGAAATTTTTAAGGCACTGAACCTTGAAAAAGAGTACACAAAGGACGAAATTTTAGAAGCATACCTTAATATAGTAAACTACGGCAGTGGCTGCCAGGGTGTTCAGGCGGCTGCAAACCTTTACTTTGCTAAGGATATAAACGAGTGCAGCGTGGCCGAATGTGCCGCCATTGCAGGCATTACACAAAACCCTGCCGCTTATAACCCTTTGATTTACCCTGAGGATAACAAAGAACGGCGTGACACTGTAATTGAAGCAATGTATGACCAGGGTATGCTGACAAAGGACGAATATGACCAAGCTAAAAAAGAGTCCGAATCTCTGAAATTCGTAGGCTATGAAAACAATAAAAAAGAGCAGGAAAACGAAGCAAAAAAAGAAAAGTACGGCGACGACTATCTTTCAAACTGGTATGTTGAGGCCGCACTGAGAGACCTGCAGGACGAGCTTACAAAGGAGCTTAACATAAGCAGCGAAACAGCCTCAAACAAAATCTACTCCGGCGGTTTGAAAATATATCTTGCTATGGATTTGGAATTCCAGCAGTACTGTGAGAAATATATTCAGGATATGTCTACCCCTTATGATCCAAACTGTGAGCTGGCAGTAGTAATGACAGACCTGCAGGGCAGAGTTTTGGCAACAGTAGGCGGCAGAGAAAAGAAAAGCCAAATGCTGGTATGGGACAGAGCAAATGTTGCCGAATTACAGCCGGGTTCTTCTATTAAGCCTCTTATAGTTTATCCGTTGGCAATAGAAAAGAATAAATATAACTACTCGTCAATGGTTAAAGACCAGCCTATCGACGATTGGCGTCAAGACAGCTACGGCAACTGGATAGCAGGCCCTGACAATGTTTACGGCTCATATTTGGGTGAAATAACCTTGCCGGACGCTATAGAGCGTTCATCAAACGCAACGGCCGCACAAACAATGGAGCTTGTAGGCCCTAAAAATGCTTACAATCAGGCAATTAATAAAATGTACTTCCGTCATCTTTCAACAGAGGACGCAAACAACCTTGGTGCTTTGTCACTGGGCGGCTTAAACGGCGGTGTTACAGTAAGAGAAATGGCAACAGCCTACCAATATATGGGCAACGGCGGCAAGGTATACGACTCCTACACTTACTATTATGTAGAAGACGCATCCGGCAATGTTATTATTGACCACCGTGACCAAATTCCTATACAGGCCTATTCTTCACAAACAGCAACTATAATGAACAGAGAGCTGAACTACAATGTGGTTCATAACAATCCGGCTCATACAAGTGCGGGTGAAGCAAAGATTTACGGCTGGGATATTTTGGGCAAAACAGGTACAACCGACGGCGGTAAAGACCACTGGTTCTGCGGACTGTCACCATATGCTACCTGTGCGGTATGGACGGGCTACGACACGCCGTCGTCACTGTCACAGTCAAGCTTCTCGGTAGCCGTTAATATTTTCCACGACCTTATGGAAAAATATTTATCCGACAAAAAGTCAAAGGAATATACACTGGACGAAACTCTTGAAAAGCACGAATACTGTGCAAGCACAGGTCTGTTGGCAGGCTCCTACTGCTCAGCAACCTTTACAGGCTATTACAAGAAAGATCATGTTCCTGAGTATTGCTCGGGCTACCACACTAACTACAACTACAGCGGCTACAGCTCAGAAAGCTACAACAATTACTCAAACAGCTACGGTGATTATAACGATGATGATGATGACAGCAGCGACAGCTCGAGCAGTGACGATTCGTCAGACGACTATTCATCAGAGGATACTTCTGATGACTATACCTCAGACAGCGACACCTCGGGCGGCGACACCTCGGATGGTGACACCTCGGGTGGTGACACCTCCGGCGGCGATACCTCGGGTGGTGATACCTCGGGTGGTGATACCTCGGGTGGCGATACCTCGGGCGGTGACACCTCCGGCGGCGATACCTCGGGCGGTGATACCTCCGGTGGTGACACCTCCGGCGGCGATACTGCGGTAGTGGTACAATAAACGCATAAAGAGCTTGATAAAACTGATTACTTTTTACTTTGCAGCCGGCAATACGCATGGCTGCAAAGTTGACTTTATAATCGAAATAATTTATTATTAATATACTAATTTTAGAGAGGTGCAAAATGATACAGGTTGCAATACTAGGACACGGCGTAGTAGGCTCAGGTGTAGCTGAAATACTTTTGACTCACAAGGAAAGCCTACAAAAAAAGGTTCATGAGGAAATTAGCATTAAAAGAATTTTGGATTTAAGAGATTTTCCGGGACTTTCATACTCTGACAAGTTCACAAAGAACTTTGAGGATATTGTAAACGATGACGAAATTAAGGTTGTAGCAGAGGTTATGGGCGGTGTAAACCCTGCCTTTGACTTTGTAAAGCGTTGCTTAGAGGCTAACAAAAGCGTAGTAACCTCAAACAAAGAGCTTGTAGCAAAAAAGGGTGCTCAGCTGCTCGCCATAGCTAAAGAGCACAATGTAAACTTTTTATTTGAAGCAAGCGTAGGCGGCGGCATTCCTATTATAAGACCGCTTAACAACTGTCTTGTAGCAAATGATGTTGATGAAATAGCAGGTATTCTTAACGGCACAACAAACTTTATCTTGACAAAGATGATTACAGAGTCTATGTCCTTTAAAGACGCCTTAAAGCTGGCTCAGGAGCTTGGCTATGCAGAGCGTGACCCATCTGCCGATGTTGAAGGACACGACGCCTGCAGAAAAATATGCATACTTGCCTCACTTGCTTTTGGCAAGCATGTTTATCCGGACAACATACATACAGAGGGTATAACAAACATATCCCTTGAGGATGTTGCATACGCTAACCGTTGGGGCGGCGTTATTAAGCTTATTGGAGATGTTAAAAACACCGGCAACGGTATGCTTGACATTTTCGTAGCTCCAATGTTTATAAGCGAAGAAAGTCAGCTTTCCGGCATTGACGATGTTTTCAACGGTATTCTTGTTCGTGGTGACGCAACCGGCGATGTTGTATTCTACGGTAAGGGTGCCGGCAAGCTGCCTACAGCAAGTGCTGTAGTAGCCGACATTGTAGACTGCATTAAGCATATTAACGCAAGAAAATACCTGTTCTGGAGCGACTGCGACGGCAGCAATGTATTGCCGTATGACGAAAGCATAAGCGCTATGTATGTAAGGGCAAACGGCAGTATTAAAACCGCACAGTCTGTATTTAACAAAATCACACAGCTTCACCGTGAAAATGCTCCTGAAAATGAAATTGCGTTTACTACAGGCGAAATGAAGATTAAGGACTTTAACGAAAAAATTAAAGAACTAAAGGAAAACGGTGTAGAGGTTCTTAACACTATTAGAATAGGTGATCTGTAATGATAAGAATTCAAATACCGGCAACAAGCGCTAACCTAGGCTCAGGCTTTGACAGTCTGGGCGTTGCTTTAACTATGTATAATCAGGTTTGGATGGAGGTTTCGGACGAAACCGTAATAACATCAAAGGACGATATAAAAATTCCTACCGATAAAAGCAACCTCATATACTGGTCTGCCGAGCACCTTTACAAGGAATGCGGAAAAAAACTGCCGGGACTAAAGATAATTCAGGAAAACAATATTCCTATGACAAGGGGCTTGGGCAGCAGCTCTGCCTGTATTGTAGCAGGCTTGGTAGGTGCAAACAGGTTTTTGGGAAACCCTCTTACAGACAAAGACCTTATAAATCTTGCGTCGCAAATTGAGGGGCATCCTGACAACACCACGCCGGCTATTATGGGCGGTTTGGTAACATCGGCAATAGACGGTGACAAGGTGTACAGCGTAAGCGTACCTGTTGCAGGAAATATACGCTTTGGCGTGTTTATACCGCCTTTTGAGCTAAGCACAGAGTATGCCCGTGGCGTATTGCCCGACACCTACACAAAGGAGCAGGCTGTTTTTAACCTGTCACGCTCGTCGCTTATGACCTCCTCGCTGTTTTCGGGCAGCCTTGAAAACCTAAGAGTAGCCGTACAAGACCAGCTCCACCAGCCATACAGAAAGCACCTTATAAAGGGCATAGACACTGTATTTAGAATAAGCTATGAGCTTGGTTCATACGGAACATATATAAGCGGTGCAGGGCCTACAATAATAGCTATAATTGACGACAAGCACGCAAACGACTTTTCCACACACGCAATTACCTCTCTTGAGGATAAGGGCTTTACGGGGTGGCAGTTTGTTATGCTAAGTGCTGACAGCGAAGGTGCCAAAATTATTCTTGACTAGCTGTTTACAATTTATTAATTTATGCATTGACTTTTATACGCTATCATATTAAAATTACTTATGGTGTTATCTGATTTTACCAGTTCAGATAGAATTTATAGATAAAGGAGCTACACAAATGAGCCTTATAGTACAAAAATTCGGTGGTAGTTCTGTTGCTAACGCTGAGCGTGTTAACAATGTTGCACGCATAGTAACAGACACTTACAAAAAAGGCAACAAGGTTGTAGTTGTTGTGTCTGCTCAGGGCGATACAACAGACGACTTAATTGAAAAGCAGATGGAGATTAACCCTAATGCCTCAAAAAGAGAAAGAGATATGCTGTTGGCAGCAGGCGAGCAGATTTCTATTTCACTTCTTGCAATGGCTATTGAGAAAATCGGCTGCCCTGTTGTTTCCTTGCTTGGCTGGCAGGCAGGTTTTAAAACAACCTCTGCACATACCAACGCAAGAATTACAAGTATTGACTGCGAAAGACTGAAAAATGAGCTTGACCACAACAACATTGTAGTTGTAGCCGGTTTTCAGGGCATAACACGCTACGGCGATGTTTCTACCCTAGGCAGAGGCGGCTCTGACACAAGTGCAGTTGCTCTTGCTTGTGCACTTCACGCTGATTTGTGCCAAATATACACTGATGTTGAAGGCGTATACACCGCCGACCCAAGAAAGGTACCAAATGCTAAAAAGCTTTCCGAAATTTCTTATGATGAAATGCTTGAGCTGGCTACATTGGGTGCTCAGGTTCTTCACAACAGAAGTGTTGAGCTTGCAAAAAAATATAATCTTGAACTTGAGGTGCTATCAAGCTTGACTTGTGCACCGGGAACTATTGTTAAGGAGGTCTCTAACGTGGAGAGAATGTTAATAAGCGGTGTTGCTAAGGATACAGACATTGCAAGAATTTCAGTAGTAGGTGTACCGGACGAGCCAGGCTTGGCATTTAAAATGTTCTCTAAGCTTGCTGCTAAGGATGTAAACATAGATATTATTCTTCAGTCTATCGGTCGTGACGGAACAAAGGATATTGCCTTTACCTGTGCAAAGGACAAGCTGAACGACGCTAAAGAGGTTATTAATGCCTTTATGCCAACTCTAAAGGCACAAAAGGTTGTATATGACGAGGATGTTGCTAAGGTTTCAATTGTAGGCGCAGGTATGGAAAGCCACTCCGGCTTTGCTTCAAAGATGTTTGAGGCACTTTACAATGCAAACATCAACATTCAGATGATTTCTACAAGCGAAATTAAAATTTCTGTTCTTATTAACACAGCAGACGCTGACAGAGCTGTTGCGGCACTTCATGCAAAGTTCTTTGATCAGCACTGATTTTTCTATACAGTATATTCTAAAGGGCTTCACCTTAAACGGTGAAGCCCTTTTTGTGCTGCAAAAACATTCTCTGTGCTGTATACCCGTACTGTATTACGACGGTTAATGCGGTTATGCAGCGTTCCACTCTGCCCCGTGGCTTGGGGCTTATTTGTTGACAGTGTACGGCAGTTTATGATAAAATTTACTACATAGCTTACAAAATACAGTCTGTATTTTGCTGCGATTTTTTTATGAGGTGAATGACTTTGATTTTTCGTGTAATAGGATATTTTGTGCTGCTTGTGGCAATTATCTACCTTGCTTTGCTTATTGTGGGCAAAAAGCCACAGTGGTTTATTGAGCCATGGAAAAAAGCACTGCTGTATTGTTTTAGCTTTGCACTGTTTGTAGGCTGCTGCTTTGCACTTGACTTTATCCTTAAAATACTAAATATATAAAAGCAACTAAGCCTCCTGCTTGACGGCATACGCCATACAAGCAGGAGGCTCGTTAATTATTAAAATAAGCTTGGGGACTTACTTTATACTATATTGGTCAAGTATTGCTGCAAAAAGCTACTGCACCTTATTAAAGGCAAATTCCTTGTCCTGTACCGTACATTCAACCTTGTCGCCGGCTTTTATTTTACCTTCAAGAATTTCCTCACTGATTTTATCCTCAATGTTGGAGCATATAGCCCTTCTTAAAGGTCTTGCACCATATACAGGGTCAAAGCCAACCTCTGCAATACGCTTAACGGCATCGTCTGTAAAGGTGATGGTAATGTCCATATCAGCCAACCTCTTTGTCAGAGAGCCAAGCATCAGCTTTGCAATTTGAGCGATTTCATCGTTTGACAGCTTTGTAAATACTATAATATCGTCAACTCTGTTTAAGAATTCAGGACGGAAGGTGTTTTTCAGCTCTCCCATAACTGTTTCCTTAATCTTTTGGTAGTCCTCTTTCTCTGCTTCTTTTTCGTCAGAGAATGCAAAGCCAAGATCCTTTGAACTTTCGTTGGTGATATACTTTGCACCTACATTAGATGTCATAATGATGATTGTATTTCTAAAATCTACAAGTCTGCCCTGTGAATCTGTAAGTCTGCCGTCATCAAGAATTTGAAGCAGCATATTAAATACATCAGGGTGAGCCTTTTCAATTTCGTCAAACAATACAACTGAATACGGGTGGCGTCTTACCTTTTCTGTCAGCTGACCGCCCTCATCATATCCAACATATCCAGGAGGCGAACCAACAAGCTTTGACACTGTGTGCTTCTCCATATATTCGGACATATCAAGTCTTATCATATTGTTTTCATCGCCAAACATAGCCTCGGCAAGAGCCTTGCAAAGCTCTGTTTTACCTACGCCCGTAGGGCCAAGGAAGATAAACGAGCCTATTGGTCGCTTAGGGTCCTTTAGACCTACTCTGCCACGCCTAATAGACCTAGCTACAGCAGACACAGCCTCTTTTTGACCGATTAAACGCTTATGAAGAATATCCTCCATTTTCAGCAGTCTTTGGCTTTCCTCCTCTGTCAGCTGTGCAACAGGCACACCTGTCCAGCCGGAAACTACCTCTGCAATATCCTCGGCAGTTACCTCGTTTACACTGCCGCCCTTTTGCGACTTCCACTTGTCAACTGCATTTTGGTGCTTTTCTCTGGCTTGCTTTTCCTCATCTCTCAGCTTTGCAGCGTCCTCAAACTTCTGTGCGTTTACAGCGGCACTCTTTTCAGCCTCAAGTCTTTCAATTTCCTTTTCAAGCTCTTTAATTTCGGACGGCTCTGTGTGATCCTGCAAACGAACTCTTGACGCTGATTCATCAATAAGGTCAATAGCCTTATCCGGCAAAAATCTGTCGTTAATATATCTTGATGAAAGCTTAACAGCGGCGTCTATAGCCTCGTCTGTAATCTTTACCTTATGGTGTGCCTCGTACCTGTCACGCAAGCCCTTTAGAATCTCTACTGTTTCCTCCTGTGTAGGCTCGCCAACTGTAACAGGCTGGAAACGACGCTCCAGTGCGGAATCCTTTTCGATGTACTTGCGGTACTCGTTAAGGGTAGTTGCACCGATTACCTGAAAATCGCCCCTAGCCAAGGACGGCTTTAAAATATTGGCTGCATCAGAGGAGCCCTCTGCACTGCCTGCACCTACAATAGTATGCAGCTCGTCAATAAACAGAATAACATTACCGGAGTTTTTAACCTCGTCAATAGCACTCTTAATTCTGTCCTCAAAGTCGCCACGGTATTTTGTACCGGCTATCATACCTGTAAGGTCAAGGGCTACTACACGCTTGCCCTGCAGCAAATCAGGAACCTCATTGTTGGCAATTTTTAGTGCCAAGCCCTCGGCAACGGCTGTTTTACCTACGCCCGGCTCACCGATTAAGCAAGGATTGTTCTTTGAACGCCTTGACAAAATCTGTATAACCCTGTCAATTTCCTTTTTTCTGCCGATAACCGGATCAATTTCGCCCTTTTTAGCCTTGGCTGTCAGGTCTACGCCAAACTTGTCAAGAGTTTCTGTTTTGCCTGCGGCTTTTCCGTTTGGCTTTTCCACATTGCTTGAAAAGCTCTCAACATTGTTGCTAAGCTGCTCCTTTATGTTCTCAACAATGTCGGACGGCTTTGCACCGATTTCATTAATCATTCTTACTGCATAGCTGTCGCTGTCCTCAAGCAGGGCAATAAGCAAATGCTCTGTGCCGACATAGTTGTGGTTCAGTCGGGAGGCTATAACCATAGCCATTTGAATAACCCTTTTGCTTCGTGGTGTTAGGTCGGCGGTTGTAAGCCTTGTCATACTGCCTACACCTATTTTTTCTTTTATATTCTGCTCTACAGCCTCAAAGGTTACACCGGAGTTTTCCAGTGCTACAGAGGCAACGCCCGAGCTTTCCTGAAGCAGTCCAAGCAGAATATGCTCTGTGCCTATATATGTATGACCAAGCTGTTGTGCACAGTCAATAGCCATATTCATTGCCTTATTGGCATTTTCTGTAAAACCATTAAATCTATACATAAACTCATACCTCCAATAACTGTTTCATAATACATTCTGATATTTATAATAACCCGCCCGGCAAATACTTTTTGTCATATTTACAGGGCCGAGATTATTTTAGCTGTTCCTTAATAAGCTCAGCTCTAAGCTTGTCTCTGTCCTGCGGGGATAACTCCTTGCCCTCGTTTAGTGTAAGGGTATTTGGCTGCAGCTCCACCAACAGGCTGTTTAGCGTATCCAATGAAATACCGCTTACTATTCCCTGTGCTGCACCCAGCCTTACTGCCGACAACAGACCTTGAGCTTCTTTTGTACTCATTAGCAGAGCATATTTCAGCTTGCCTAAGCACCTCATAATATAATCCTGAGTGTCAAGGCGTTTGCAAATTTCGTTACGGGCATCACGCTCGTTACCAACAATTTGCATTGTTACGCTTTGCAGATTCTCAATAGCTGTTTCCTCTGACAAGCCAAGCGTTACCTGATTTGAAAGCTGATACATTCCCGCCTGTGCGTCTGTACCCTCGCCAAATGTGCCACGAAGTGTTAAACCGATTTTTGAAAGATTGTCCTCAAGTCGGTTAATTACTCCGCCGGACTGCAAAGCCGGCAGATGAAGCATTACCGACGCCCTTAGACCTGTACCTAAGTTTGTAGGGCACTGTGTAAGGTAACCCAGCTTTTCGTGGAACGCAAAGCCAAGAGCATTGTCAAGCAGGGTATCTATTTTATCGGCAACATCATATGCCTGCTTTAGTGATAAGCCGTCGGAAAGAACCTGTATTCTTATGTGGTCCTCTTCGTTAAGCATAATGCTTATTGACTCATCCTCTGTTAAGAGCAAATACCTGCCGGACCTGTCATCGGCAAATGCCGGACTAATCAGGTGACGCTCTACAAGTGAATTTGCCTCCGTTACTGAAAGCTGTGCCATATTAATAAACTTAAATGTGCTTGCAATGTAGGAATTACTATTGTCAAGCGCAGCCTTAACCTTGTTTGCCAGCTCGTTTTTCTGCTGTAGGCTCATAAGGTGTGGGAACGGATAACCGTTTAGGTTTCTTGCCAGTCTTATACGGGAGCTTATAACTACATCGCCCTGCTCACCGTTTTTGTCATACCACTTATTTGGCATTGTTGTCACCTGCTTCCAAATCATTAATTTTATCTCTCAGCTTAGCGGCAAGCTCAAAGTTCTGTTCCTTTACCGCCTGTGCCAGCTCCTGCCTTGTTTTTTCAATTTCTCTTGACAGCTTCAGGTCTGCTCCTGCACCCGCTACCACCTTACCGGTGTGCTGAATGTTGCCGTGAATTTTTTGTATTGACGGCAGCAGCTCATCATAAAAGTTTGTGTAGCAGTCTGCACAGCCTACCTTGCCCGACCTGGCAATATCCGCAAAGGACGAGCCACAGGACTTGCACCGTGTAGCACTTGTGCGTGACGGTAAGCCATCGCCAAAAAAGCTGCCTAAAAAGCTGCTGAAATCTGTTGCAGTGTGTGCAAACAAGTTGTCGAAGCCTTTCTCCTTTGCACAGTGCGGACAAAGCCACATTTCTGTATATTCACCGTTTACCATCGACTTAACATGAGTTGTCGCTTGGTTTTTTCCACATAGTTCGCAAATCATAAATAAACCTCCTTATTTATACACCTTAAATTATTGACAAAAGCATATTCTTTAGCACAGTTGCTCTTACATTGTTTCGCAGCTGCTTTGGTATGCTGTAAAAAGCTCTTTCGGAAATTGCCGAAGACATTACTCTGGCTGTTTCGTTGGCTACTACACCGCTTGCCATAAGATTTTTCAGTATCATATTGGCTGATGTTGCGTCAAGCGAATCACCGATAGAATTAACAATATGCATTATTATCTCCGCCTTTCCCGTTGTAAAATGAATTTTTGTAATGCGAATATAACCACCGCCGCCTCGTCGGCTTTCGACTACATAGCCGTTTTCTTGAGTAAAGCGAGAGCTAATGACATAATTTATTTGACTGGGCACGCAGCCCAAGCTGTTTGCCAGCTCGTTACGCTGTATCTCAGCTGTACCGTTGCTTTCGTCAATCATATTATTTATATAATTCGCCACAAGGTCGCTCATTCTCATACTTGTCACCTCTTTTTACTGCACAGCTTACAAATATACGCCGTGCCTAAACCTTAGCCTGTACATAAGCTGTCTTGAAGTATTCAGCCTATTGCAAAGCCTCGGTAACGGTCAGTGTCATTTAATATTATTTAATCTTTCTCGACCTTTTCTCTTTGATTTTCCCTGACCTTTGTTTATATTATATGTCGTAGGTCAGTTAAAGTCAAAGTCAGAAATAGTCAGTTTTTTAACGCTTGTTCGGTTATATCTCTTGTTTTCGCCGCTTTTCTTGAATTTACTCTTATTTTCAAAAAAATAATAACTTTTTGTGAACAAAAAAATGCATACAGAAGGTCAGCCCTGCCCATCTGTATGCACCCTGCCTATAATAAATAAGGCTGCTGCTTATGGAATATGGCGGTACCTGCCAAAGCCGCCTAATATTTTTTTACACGCTGTTTTTTATTTACGGAAACAACTCCCCCTATAGCACCGGCACACAGCATAGCTATAAGCTTAGTTAGCGAAAGCATAGAAACCGGCTCTACACTCATAGAAAGCCCTACCATAAATATTACTGCGAACATAGCAAGTGCCGTAAGCAAGCCCACCATAAGCCCCCTGGACTTGCATATACGCACCGATATGTAGCTGCCTAAAAATGCCGACACCGCACTAATAGCCTGTAGTGCAACAAAAACGGCGTTTGTGGGCATTTGTCCGGTTTTTACCAGCACAAGGGACAGCACTACTATCATAATACTGCACAGCACAAGCCCCACAAGCATACCTATAAGCACAGCTCTGAACACCTTTAATCGTTGGTTTTCTTTATACATAACTGCTCCCTCCTGCCTTATACTAAACGCCGCAAAACGATTTACGCCGCACCTTGTATTGTACAGCATATATATTTGCACCCTGCAAAATAGTCGAAAACATTTTCTCCGCTTTTAAGCTGTTTAGTATTCTAAATAATTTTATTCGCCAAGCGGTAAAATTATGCAGAAAGCCGCCCTTGCACTAAGCAAGGACGGCTTTAAATATTAATTATCTTTTTTACTCTAACTCTGTAAACAAAGCAGAATTATTTTACAAATGTCGCAACTACACCGTTGACCAAAAGTATGGTTGCTATAATAGGCAATACCCACTTAAAGTAAATGCGCAGTTTAGGACTTACCTTTAAGCCCTTGCCGCAGTTCACCTCTGCCAGGTAATTGTCAAAGCCCCAGCCGTATCTTGAAGTACAGAACAGTGTAACTATAATACTGCCGCCCGGCAACATAATGTTACTTACTAAAAAGTCCTCAAGGTCAAGCACTGTAGAACCGTCGCCCAAAGGGTTAAAGCCGCTTAGCAAATTAAAGCCCAAAATACAAGGCAAAGACAAAACCAAAAGCATAGCACAGTTTATAGCGCACACCAGTTTGCGGTTAAGCTTCCATTTGTCTATCCAACAGCTTATAATATTTTCAAACACAGCAATAACAGTAGAAAAAGCTGCAAAGGACATAAACAGGAAGAACAGCGCACCCCAAACTCTGCCAAAGGCCATATTATTAAATACATTCGGCAGTGTAATAAATATTAGGCTTGGACCGCTGTCAGGTGCAACGCCAAAGGCATAGCAGGCAGGGAAAATAATTAAACCGGCTATTATAGCCACGCAGGTGTCAAGTCCGGCAATTGTTAAGGATTCGCCAAACAGAGAATTATCCTTTTTAATGTAGCTGCCGAAAATCATCATTGAGCCTATGCCTATACTAAGGGTAAAAAAGGACTGATTCATAGCGGCAACTATTACCGACAGCCAACCCTGTTCATTTACAACATCAAGGTTTGGCACTAAATAAAATTTTAAGCCCTCAAGACCGCCCTTGAGCGTAAGAGAATGTACTGCCAATATTAATATAAGTGCAAACAGTGCAATCATCATTACCTTGCTTATACGCTCCACTCCGTTTTGCAGTCCGAGTGAGCATACAAAAAAGCCTATAATTATTACAATAAATGTCCACAGTATCAGTGTACCCGGCTCACCGAGCATTTTGTCAAATTCGTTAGATACGGCATCCTTATTCATCCCTTCAAAATCGCCTGCAACGAATTTATAAAAATAATACAGCATCCAACCGCCTACAACTGTATAGAACATCATTAGCAAGTAGTTTCCCACAAGTGCAAAGTAACCGTGAACATGCCATTTTGAATTTTTAGGTTCTATTTTCTGGTAAGCACACATAACGCTTCGCTGGCTTGCCCTGCCTATAGCGAATTCCATTGTCAAAATAGGCACCGCCATAATAACAAGAAACATTATATAAAACAATACAAACAAACCGCCTCCGTTATTTCCGGCTACATACGGGAAACGCCACACATTTCCTATACCTACGGCACAGCCTACAGACAGCAGTATAAATCCCAAACGAGATTTTAAGCTTTCTCTCTCCATTAGAATCCCTCTCCGTTTAATTCATTTTCAAATTACATAGTAATACTATATCATATATGGCGTTTATATTAAATGAACTATTCCTACGAAAAAGCAAGGGTGATTTTGTCTATTTTGCTCAATAAACAAAATCACCCTATAAAAATAAATATGCCTGCTGTATTGTATCTGTAGTTACCACTCCGAACATTACAGGCAAGCCGCTTTCCAGCGAAACCTGTGCAATACCTTGACCTATTCTAAGGTATTGCTGTTTCTGCTTTTTACATACTATATTATTTATACATTACAGCTTTTTCATTAGATTTGCCATTTCTATCGCACTTACCGCACAGTCGTAGCCCTTGTTGCCTGCCTTTGTTCCGGCTCTTTCTATTGCCTGCTGTATTGTGTCTGTGGTTACCACTCCGAACATTACAGGCAAGCCGCTTTCCAGCGAAACCTGTGCAATACCTTTAGAAACTTCCGCACAAACATAATCGTAATGTGAGGTTGCTCCTTTTATTACTGCGCCTAGGCAGATTATTGCGTTGTATTTGCCGCTTTGTGCCATTTTTTTTGCTATTACAGGTATTTCAAAAGCACCCGGTACCCAGGCAACATCAATGTCGCTGTCGTTTACGCCGTGTCTTACTAAACCGTCTACACAGCCGCTTAACAGCTTTGAGCCAATAAACTCGTTAAATCTGCCTACTACTATACCTATTTTTAATCCCTCTGCTACTAGCTTTCCTTCTAAAATATTCATTATTCTGCACCTCGTTTAAATTATAGTTTTATATATTCAAATTAGTCCATATCCAACATATGTCCCATTTTGTCCTGCTTTGTTCTTAAATAAAACTCGTCGTATTTGTTCGCCTTAATTTTTATAGGCACTCTTTCTACTATTGTTATGCCATAGTCCTCAAGTCCGTCGATTTTCAACGGATTGTTTGTCATTACACGCAGCTGCTTAACCCCTATGTTACGCAAAATTTGTGCGCCTACGGAGTAGTCACGCATATCTGCCGGGAAGCCCAAAGCAATGTTGGCCTCTATTGTGTCCATACCATTGTCTTGCAGCTGATAGGCCTTAATTTTATTTATTAGACCAATGCCCCTGCCCTCTTGACGAAGATACACAAGCACGCCTCTGCCCTCGTGAGCTATTGCCTTCATAGCGGCGTCATACTGCTGACCGCAGTCGCATCTTGCAGAGCCAAGTGCGTCACCTGTAAGGCATTCCGAATGGACACGGCACAAAACAGGCCTGCCGTCTGTAACATCGCCCTTAATAAGCACTACATGGTGCTCGCCGTTTATTTTATTTATATAACCTCTTATTTCAAATTCGCCATATCTTGTAGGCATTTTTGCCCTTGCAACACACTCAACAAATTCCTCATGTACCTTTCTGTACTTAATAAGGTCGGCAACCGTACCTATTTTCAGCTTATGCTTTTTGGCGAACTCTATAAGATAGTCTGTTCTTGCCATTGTGCCGTCATCTCTCATAATTTCACAGCACAAGCCCACCTGCTTACAGCCTGCCAAACGCATAAGGTCTACGGTAGCCTCTGTGTGGCCCTCACGCTCTAAAATTCCGCCGTCCTTGGCAAGCAGTGGGAACATATGTCCGGGCCTTCTAAAGTCCTCCGGCCTTGCTCCGTCCTCAACCACCTTCATAGCCGTAACAGAACGCTCAAGTGCAGATATGCCCGTTGTAGTATCCACATGGTCTATAGAAACCGTAAAGGCCGTGCAGTGGTTGTCTGTATTATGTGCAACCATTTGCGGCAGCTGCAGCTTTTCTGTGTACTCTCTGCTCATTGGCATACATATTAAGCCCTTGGCGTGGCTTGCCATAAAGTTAACATTTTCAAGGGTTGCATACTGTGCCGCACAGATAACATCGCCCTCGTTTTCTCTGTCCTCGGCGTCAATTAAAACAATATTCCTGCCGTTTCTAATATCATCTAAAATTTCTTCTATTGTGTTAAATTTATATTCAGACATTTTAAGCTTGCTCCTTTCATTAAATAAAACCATTCTCTGCCAGCATCTGCATACTTATGTCGTCCTGCTGTTTAGACTGTATTCCTTGAAAGCCTATTAGCTTTTCAACATATTTTGCAATAATGTCGCACTCAAGGTTTACCGCTGTGCCAATGCTTTTGTTAAGCAGTGTCGTTTCCTGCGAGGTATGGGGAATTACAGACACCTTAAAGCATTTGCTGTCTGCATATGCTACAGTAAGACTTATGCCGTCTATGGCTATAGAGCCTTTTTCAACAACATACTTTAAAATATTATCGCCTGCACTGACAGTAACCCAAGTGGCATTGTCCTCTTTTAGGTATGCAGTTATTTTACCTGTACCGTCAATATGTCCGCTTACAATGTGGCCGCCCATTCGTGTAGTAGGCAGCAATGCACGCTCAAGGTTTACCCTGCTGCCTGCCGACTGACTGCCCAGGTTGGTGCGACGCATAGTTTCTGCCATAACATCTGCGGTAAAACAACCACCCTCTATATTTGTAACTGTAAGGCATACACCGTTTACGGCTATACTGTCACCAAGCTGTGTGTTTTCCAGCACTTTTTTGGCACTGACTGTAATTACAGAGGATTTTTCGCCACGCTGTACCTGCTTAATACTTCCAATTTCTTCAACAATTCCTGTAAACACTCTGCTACCTCCACATAAAATTATTTATCAACATATGCGGTTATGCAAACATCTTCACCGACAAAACGGGCTTCAACATTTTTCAGCCTTACGCAGTCGGCTATTTTTCCAAAGCCTGCCCCCTCAACAGAGGTTTTTGCCGAAGCACCGCCAAAAATTTTAGGGGCTATATAATAAATAACCTTATCCACAATTTTTTGACTAAAGGCACTAAATGCCAGCGTTCCGCCGCCCTCAAGCAAAATACTGTCAATGCCCATTGCACCCAGCTTCTGCATAAGGTCGTTTAGGTCAACTCTGCCGTCCTTTTCTTCCACGGTTATAACCTGTACGCCCATTTGTTCAAGCATAGACGCCTTTATTCCCGTTGAGCTTTGCAGAGTGGCTACAACTGTCTTATATTTATCTGCTGTTTGCACCAAGCTGCACTCTACAGGGATTTTTAAGTTAGAATCAACAACTATTCTTACAGGGGAAATGCAGCCCTCTGCTCTGCAATTAAGCATAGGGTTGTCGGCAAGTACGGTGTTTATGCCTACCATTATTCCGCTTAAATAGTGCCTTAGCATATGCACCTCGCCTCGTGCCTCTGTACCCGTTATCCATTGGCTTTCTCCTCTGCAGGTGGCAATTTTACCGTCTAAGGCAGCTGCCGACTTATATACAACAAAAGGAATTTTGTTGACTATATATTTCATAAAAATCTCATTAAGCTTAATGCTTTCGTCCGAAAGCAAGCCGCAGCTAACGGAAATACCGGCTTTTTTCAGCTTTTCAACACCTCTGCCGCTAACCAAAGGGTTAGGGTCCATAGCCCCCACCACAACCCTTGCAATTTTCTTTTCAATAATTTTGTCGGCACAGGGTGGTGTTTTGCCGGTATGACTGCAGGGCTCAAGGGTAACATACATTGTTGCACCCTCCACACTTTCGGCAGCATTTTTAAAGGCGTTTACCTCTGCGTGACCTTCACCGCATTTTTGGTGATAGCCCTCTGCAATTATTCTTCCGTCCTTTACAATTACAGCCCCCACCATTGGATTAGGAGAGGTAAAGCCTCGTGCTTTGGCGGCTAAGTCTAAAGCACGCCTCATATAGCCATAGTCTTCCTTTGTAAATTCACTCATAACATCACCTGCAAATAAAAAACCGCAACGCCCACCGAGGCATTGCGGAAAAATCACAAATCCACATACAGCCCAAAAGCAACGGCTTAAAAGCTGTATAAAAAATAAGTTTCTTTCATCCGGACTATACCGTCGGCTTTGGAATTTCACCAAATCAGCGTTCTAACGCTCGTGGGCTTTACCACCGGTGGGGAATTACACCCCGCCCCGAAACAAATATATTATATCTTTTAATTTATTATAGCACCGCAAAATAAAAAGTCAATAGCTGCCGGCTATCTTGAAAGGCCTTGTGTCAATAATCAAAGCAAAAAAGGTGCACACCCGAAGGTGTGCACCCAAAAAAGAAAGGAAAATAGTTTTAACTATTCAATTTCGATTAATTAAGCCTCTTCGCTCTCTCTTCTCTTGCGAGCAACAAATGCAACTGCAACAGCAGCAACAAGAACTGTGCCCAACATAGCAGCAACTGTACCCTCAGCTGTAGCTACTACGCCCTTACCGTTTGTAGTACTGCTACTGCCGTTACCATTCTTAACATTGGCAGCATTAGCGCTGTTTGCGGAAGCTGTAGCTGATGATGGTGATGTAACTGTTGTAGGACTGTCAGGTGTAACTGTTGTAGGATCCTCTGAAGGTGAGTTTCCAGATGCGTCTGTAGGCTCATCTGCTGGTGGAAGTGTTGCAGGCTGAGCAGCAGTTGGAACTTCTGCATCCTTGTTAACATAATCATAGTTCATGTCAAAGTATGGGTTTAGTGCTACTGTCTCTTCCCAATACTCGTTTTCTTCTGTAACATAGTTACCGTCGGCATCCTTTAGAGCCTGTGTTGTTGTCTCGCCTGTGCGAGGGTTGTAGAACAGGAACTTACACAGGTTTGATGTCTGCTCAAGACCTGTCAAGCCATTAATTTCTTTCTTTGAATCATAAATGTAGCTAATGCAGCCGGCTACTGATACGCCGTCGATCTCTTGGTTTGACTCATTAAATACGATATCAGCAAGGTTACCTGTTGATGAAGGGTCATCTACCTTAAGATCTGCTGTCTGGCAAATCAGCGCTTTTTCAGAAGCACCGTTGTTCCAAATAATGCTTGTTGCAAATGTTGGAGCAAAGCCGTAGTATACATTTAATTCCTGACCGGCATATGGAGACTTTTCGTCTTCAACCTTGTATGTAACCTGGTTGCCGTCGGCATCCTTTAGAGGAGTAGCAGCCTCGCCAGGCCACTGACCGTTGTTAAGTTCACCGCAGAACCAATAGAAGCCGATTGAGTCAATGCCCTCAACCTTACCTTCGCCTGTTTCCCACTCAGCAGGTGCTGCAAAGTAGTAAACATTGTAGTAGCCGTCCCAATCATCAGGAGCACCGGCCTCTTCAAAAGCTTCTCTGTTAGTATCCTTTGCAGGCAGGTTCATGTTCTTCAGCATTGGAAGGCCAGGAATACGACCGTATTGGTCTGTAGTAGGAGCCTCTGTAGGTGCGTCTGTAGGTGCTGTTGTAGGAGCGTCTGTAGGTGCTGTTGTAGGAGCATCTGTAGGTGCTGTTGTAGGAGCTGTAGCGCTGTTAACAATCTCGTTAATAGCAGCAAGATATTCAGCCTGCTTTTCAGCAGAAATCAAGCTTAGATCCTCATAGCCTTCCTTGCCATCATCGTGGTTCTTCTGGTAGTCAGAAACGAACTTGTCAACGATAGACTGTGGTGTTTCTGTTGAAAGCATACCAATACCCTGAACCTTACCTGTTGATGTAATAGCAATGTGAGCACCTTGAGATGGTGTGTTTTTCCAAGCACAGCCGTAAGCTGTCTTTGCACTGTCAACAGGGTTCTCAAGCAGTGTGTCGGTTACATATGCTGTATCACCGAAGCAGTGTTCGTTAAATGTTGTGTCGTATGTCTGAGGACCGTTGTTAGCATGGAAAATAATAAGGTCAGAGTTTACATCCTCACCCTTGCCGTTCTGCTTTGGAACCTCAAAGGAATAAAGGTCGTCACCCTCGTTTGTCATGCGAAGCTTTTTGTTATCCCATGCGTAAAGCTCGCCGTCTTCGCTACCCCATGCATAGCAATAATATATGCCACGAGTAGCAGCCGCTGTACCGCCTAAGCCCTTTGAATCAAAGTAAATTGTACGATTTTCAGCAGCAGATGTAGAAATTGCAGAAACTGCAGCCATAGAAGCTACCATTGCAGCTGCAAGAACTACGCTAAGTATCTTTTTCTTGGACATGTGTTTTCCTCCTTTAATATATATCCGAAGATTACCTTCGCAACACCATTATAACGCATTATATATTTAAATTCAATAAAAATTTCTTATATTTTAATTTTCGTAATTATGTACAATTTTTTAATGCAGTGTTTTCTTTTGCCAAAAAATGCTACTCTTTATCAACAATATTTTTCTATATTTATGTGGACATTAGCCAAGAAAACCGCTTATTATTACAGCACACAAGCACTTTTGGTCAGTGTATGCCAAAGGCTTCACTTAAAATTATACGATTACTACACTGTACTTCATAAAAAATTGTATAAAAACGGCCTGCGGTCAAAAGCCGCAAACCGTTTGTGTATTTTTAATTCAATTTTAAAATCAGTCAAGAAAATCCTTTAGCTTCTTGCTTCTGCTTGGGTGACGAAGCTTTCTAAGAGCCTTTGCCTCTATCTGTCTTATACGCTCACGGGTAACATTAAACTCCTTGCCAACCTCCTCAAGAGTTCTTGAACGGCCGTCAAGCAGTCCAAAACGCAGTATAAGCACCTTTTTCTCCCGTGGTGTAAGGGTGTCCAGCACATTTCCCAGCTGTTCCTTAAGCAATGTATGTGAGGCTACATCGGCAGGCGCCGGTGTGTCGTCGTCCGATATAAAGTCTCCCAGGTGGCTGTCCTCTTCCTCGCCTATTGGTGTTTCAAGAGATACAGGCTCCTGCGCTACACGCATAATTTCACGCACCTTGTCAATAGGCATATCAATTTCAGCGGCAATTTCCTCTGCTGTAGGCTCGTGACCGTTGGCGTGCAGAAGCTGGCTGGAAACCTTTTTAACCTTGTTGATTGTTTCCACCATATGCACAGGTATTCTTATGGTTCGTGCCTGGTCTGCTATAGCCCTTGTAATAGCCTGTCTTATCCACCATGTTGCATAGGTAGAAAACTTAAAGCCCTTTGTATGGTCAAACTTTTCAACAGCCTTTATCAGTCCCAAATTACCCTCCTGTATAAGGTCAAGGAACTGCATACCTCTGCCCAAATACCTTTTTGCTATGCTTACTACCAAACGCAGGTTAGCCTCGGACAGTCTTTTCTTTGCGGCAACATCTCCGTTTTTTATTCTGACTGCCAGCTCTATTTCCTCCTCTGACGACAGCAACGGCACTCTGCCTATTTCCTTTAGGTAAACCTTTACAGGGTCGTCAATGGCAATATTGTCTGCAATGGCGGCGTCTGCGGCAGCTTGTCCCTCGCCGGTGTCGTCGCCCTCGTTTGACTTTTCTATTTTATTTATTTCAATATCAGAAATATCATCTACAAGATCCTCTACAACCTCTACTCCCTCTTTTTCAAGCTGGTCATACATACGCTCCAGCTGCTCGGGGTCGAAGTCGGTTTCTCCCATTATATCAAAAATTTCCTTGGTAGTCAGCTTACCGGCTGCCTTACCCTTCTCGAGAATTTCTTTAACAATAGTTCTCTTGTCTGGTTTGGTTGCTGCCATTTTTTTCAATCCTTTCCATTCCTTATCTGTATATTAAATACTAACAGCTGTAATGTATATTTTCCAATTTATTAACAGTTATTAGTACAAACAGGCTGTCTGCTTAACCGCCCTTAATTTTGCCCAGCTTGTTAAAATATTCCAGCATATCGTCGTCTGACATATCCTTTGGGCTTTCCGTCAAATTCTTTTCATACTCCTGCAAAAGCACAGTTATGCATTTGTCAAGGCTTTCCTTATTGAGGCTTTCCGGCAGAATAGTAGCCACAAAGGCGGCTATATAGCTAAGCTCCTCTTGTGTAAACTCCTGCGAAAGAGCTGTAAGCGTAGTACTGCCGCTGCTTTCAATTTTGTTTAAAGCCACACTGTAAACCTTTTTGTTAAACTCCGTAGCAAATTTGCTTGGGGGAACTTTGCTTGTTATATACTGGCTCATATGTGGGTTTTCCAGTAAAAAGGCAATTAAATATTCCTCGGCGGTGGCGGCACGGCGGTTTTTAGCCTTTTCGGGGTTAATTTTGTCATGCCTTGCGGATAAATCGTCGCTGATATTGCGAAAATCCTTTCGCCGCTGTTGTCTTGCGGAATATTTCAGCCTTTTTTGCACCTGTTGCTCTATAGCGTCCTTTTTTACTCCCAGCCTTTCGCTTAGGGACGATATGTAAATGTCACGCTCTATAGAGTTGGCAGAATCTGCAATAACAGCGGCCGCCTCCGTAAGGTAATCCACCTTGCCCTGGGTTTGGTTTATGTTGTATTTGTCAAGCAGCTTTTCAAGCTTGTAGTCAATATCGCCTGCACTTTTTTCGAGCAATACTCTGAATATCGCCGGCCCCTTGTCACCGTGGGACTTCATAAATTCGTCAGGGTCCTTTGCGCCCGGCACCGTTACCACCCTTACCTTCAGTCCGGCTTTTCTAAGCATTGGTATGGCACGGTCGGAGGCCTTTGTGCCTGCCTCGTCAGAGTCGTAGCAAATAATAACCTCGTCGGCATACCTGTGCATAATTTCTGCCTGCGACGGTGTAAGGGCCGTACCCAGAGTTGCCACTGCGTTTTCAAAGCCTGCCTGATGCAGGGCTATTACATCCATATAGCCCTCTGCCAAAATAAGCTGTCTGGTGTTTACATTTTTAGCCATATTCAGTGCAAACAGCTGGTGACTTTTTGAAAAAACGGGCGTGTCGGCTGTGTTTAGATACTTTGGCTTTTGGTCGCTCATAATTCTGCCGCCAAACGCCACAACATTGCCCCTAAGGTCAATAATAGGGAACATTACCCTGTTGTAAAACCTTGACATTGTGTGGCCGTTTCTTGACCTTGTGGCAACATTTGCCTGTATAAGCGTGCTGTCGCTGTAGCCCTTGCTGTGCAGATGATTAATAAGCTCAAAGGGCTTGTCCGGAGCAAAGCCTAAGCCAAAGCGTTTAATTGTTTTGTCCGTTAGGCCTCTTCTTCGCAAATAGTCAAGCCCCGCCTTACCCTCCGGCGAAATTAGGCATTTGTGGAAAAACCTTGCGGTTTCTCTGTTTATTTCGTAAATGCTTCTTTTTAGCTTGGCCATACTGTCGTCATAGGAATTCTGCGGCATATCCATACCACAACGCTGAGCCAGCAGCTTTACGGCCTCTATGTAGTCTAAATTTTCTATTTTTCTTATAAAGGTTATAACCTCGCCGCCTGTTCCACAGCCAAAGCAGTAAAACGACTGGGTATCGGGGTACACATAAAAAGAGGGGGTTTTTTCGCTGTGGAAAGGACACCTGCCCGAATACAGCCTGCCTGCCCTTTTTAGATTGACATAGGACGAAACAACATCGGTTATATCGTTTTTATCTCTTAATTCCTGTAAAAATTCCTCCGGTAACGCCACAGCCTATCACCCTCCTTTCTTTTTTTATATCAATTCTGTTTAATAGCTTTCGTTTTATATATCAATTTTGTTTTTACGGTAATCGCACACAGCAGCGGCAAGTGTAAAATTAACCTAACACCGTATAAAAATACGACGTGTACTGTTCCTGCAAATATATAAGCTAAAACTGCCACCTTTTCGGCACGAAAAACTCGCTGTACATTTGTATGGCATACTGGTCTGTCATACCGGCTATATAGTCGCACACTGCTCTGTCTATGCCCTCTTTTTCGGCTATATCCTGCATTACAGGGTGCAAAAGCTCGGTGTGCTTTTTGTAATGCTCAAACAGCTTTGCCACCAAATCGGGAATTTTCTTCTCCTCCGACTTTGCCTGCGGGCTTGTGTATACATGCTCAAACATATAATTATGTATGCTTGTGTAGGCATCATACACCTCATCGTCCATTTTAAGCTCTCCGTTTGAGCTGTTTTTAATAAGAGAAACCACCAAGGTATTAATACGCTTGCTTGTAGAATTGCCTAAAACCTGCGTAAGCCTGCTTGGTATGTCCCTTTCGGTTATAATTCCGGCACGAATAGCGTCGTCAATGTCGTGGTTTATGTAGGCTATTCTGTCGGCATAGCGTACTGCCCTTCCCTCTAAGGTATACGCCCATTCGCCCTTTGTATGGCGTTCTATTCCGTTTAGCACCTCTGCTGTCAGGTTAAGCCCCCTGCCCTCTTTTTCGAGCCTTTCCACCACTCTTACACTTTGGTTATAGTGCTGAAAGCCACATTCTGAAATTTCGTCCAAGGCTCTCTCTCCGGCGTGTCCAAAGGGTGTATGCCCCAGGTCGTGCCCCAATGAAATAGCCTCGGTTAAATCCTCATTAAGCATAAGTGCCCTCGAAATTGTACGGGCTATTTGAGAAACCTCCAGAGTGTGCGTCAGTCTGGTGCGGTAATGGTCGCCCTCCGGCGACAAAAACACCTGCGTTTTATGCTTTAGTCTTCTAAAGGCCTTGCAGTGGATTATTCTGTCACGGTCACGCTGAAAGCAGGTTCTTATCGGGCAAAGCTCCTCACTGCGTTTTCTGCCCTTGCTGTCGGCAGCAAGTGTTGCATAGTCTGACAGCTTTTCCTTTTCCCATTGCTCTGTTCTCTGACGAATTTCCACAATAAACACCTCCGTATATATCCGACTATAAAAAACCTACTGCCCATCTACAGTATATATACGAAAAAATCCTTAAAAACCCTTTATTTTTTTTACTTTTTTTGCGTATTCTCCCGTGTTTGGTACACCGAGCAAAAGCACAGCCTACAAATTCAAGGTCATTTCAATATGCTCAATACCGTCCTCTAAAAATTCCTCTGAAGACTGCTTAAAGCCAAACTTTTCATAAAAGCCCTTTGCATAGGTTTGCGCCTCTATTTTAATTGTTTTGGCGTCAAATATATCCTGCGCCGCCTGTATACCGCTTTTAAAAATCTTATAGCCAAGCCCACAGCCTCTCCTAGCTGAAATAACCCTGCCTATAGCCACCGTATCAAAGGTAACATTAGGCGGCAGAAGCCTGACATACGCCTGAATTTTATTATCTTCCTTTAGGTAGATATGGTAAGCCTGTCGGTCTGCCTCGTCAATTTCCTGATATGGGCAATTTTGCTCTACAACAAAAACAGACACCCTCAGCTTAAAAATATTCAACAGCTCGTCAGGCGTAAGCTGTGAAAAATGCTTTATAACTAACTCCACAATTCTCCTCCGCACCTGTTTTTAAAAGTTTTGCAGTATTAAGGATAACAGCACCCAAAATTCACTGCAAAAATTATTCCTTTACAGCAAAAAATTCTCTGCCGTTTTCCTTAGGCTCTGCCTGTCCGCAGGTAGCCTCTGCAAGCTGCTTTGAAAGGGTGTTAAAGCCGTCACTGTTAATGTGAAAATCTATGCTTACATCTGTGCCGAAGCCGCTGTTGTCTATTACTCCGCCACACTGGGGAATAAGTGCCGAAGCCTTGCCGTATTGGTTATAGTCGCAGCTAAGACTGCACACAAGGCACTGCTCCATTTTCACTATTCCCGCCGCCTGCAATGCAAGCACGGCACTGTGGGAATATGCCCGTACAAGCCCACCTGTACCAAGCAAAACTCCGCCAAAATATCTGGTTACTACCACTACGGCGTCGGTAACATTGTTTTTTGTCATAGCCTCCAGCACAGGCATACCTGCCGTGCCCTGAGGCTCGCCGTCGTCGGAATATCTTTTTACTTGATTCTCTCGCAGGCAGTAGGCGTAAACATTGTGGCGGGCGTCCCAATGCTTTGCTTTTATTCGGTTAATAAAGTCCAGTGCCTCCTGCTGGGTGCTTACAGGCCTGCAGTAGCCTATAAATTTAGAACGCTTCTCAACAAAGCTGTCGTCAGCCTCTTTTTCCACCGTTATGTAGCTTGTGTCTGACATTGCACGCCCTCCTTTTATTTGTAATTCAAAATATTTCTTTATATGGGTACAGCATAAACGCCTCTATAACAAATTAAGCGACACTAGCAATGCTGTGTCGCTTAATTAACAAAGAATTATAATTATTTGTTAGCCATACCGAAACGCTTGTTAAATCTGTCAACACGACCACCTGTATCAACAAGCTTCTGCTTTCCTGTGAAGAAAGGATGACACTTTGAGCAAATTTCAACACGAATGTTTTCTTTTGTTGAGCCTGTTTCAATTACATTGCCGCAAGCACAAGTAATTGTAGTTTGCTTGTAGTTTGGATGTAAACCCTCTTTCATTTCGTTTCACCTCTTTCTATTGTTTCCATAATAACATTAGAATTGTAACACATACTAATTCAAAATGCAATAGCTTTTTTAATTTTTTATCAACAGCGGACAATTCCCGACGGAACGCCCTAAGTGTAGATTATAGCCTTACCTGTTCAGCTTGTCAAGAAGCTTTACAATTTCCTCAATTTTTTCCTTTTTCTCCTGTGGGTTATCACCCTCAAAGGCGTCATTCACGCAATTTTCCATATGGCCCTTTAGTATAATGGAATTTACCTTTTTTAAAATAGCCTGTGTTGACATAACCTGCGTCATAACATCAATACAGTAGCGGTCGTTTTCTATCATATTCAAAATACCGTCTATCTGCCCACGGGCTGTTTTAAGCAGGCCGCACACATTGTTGCAGTCGCACTTCATTATTTAATTTCCACCACCTTGTAGCCGGCGTTTTCCACCGCCTTTTTAATTTCCTCATTGTCTGCACTGCCTGTAACAACAGCGCACTTTTTATCAAGGCTTACCTCTGCTTTTACACCCGGCAGACTGTTAAGCACCTGCTGTACTCTGCCGGAGCAATGCGAACATCTCATACCGTCTATAATTACTGTTTTTGTCATAGCTGTATCCTCCGTATTGTTATGTGTTAAATTTTCCTCTGTACCGCCTAAACCACATTTGGGATTACCGTCAACCGACCTGTTGTTTGCAGCTTTTTCGGCGGAATATTTCAGTCTTGGCTTAAAGGTACGCAGTCGCAGAGCGTTAAGCACAACGCAAACAGAGCTAAAGCACATTGCCGCCGCACCATACATAGGGTTCAGCCTCCAGCCTAAGAGGCTGAAAAACACACCTGCCGCCAGCGGAATACCAATGGTATTGTAAATTAATGCCCAGAAAAGATTTTCTTTTATGTTGCGCATTGTAGCCCTGCTTAGCTGAATAAGCTTTACAATGTCAAGCAAGCTGCTTTTTACAAGGACAACATCGGCTGAATCAATGGCTATATCTGTACCCGCACCAATTGCAACGCCAACATCTGCCTTGGCAAGAGCCGGAGCGTCGTTTATTCCGTCGCCTACCATTGCAACCCTGTAACCGCTTTGCTGAAGCTGTCTTACCTGCTGTTCCTTGTCCTGCGGCAGAACCTCGGCAACTACATTGTCTATACCACAGCTGTCGCCTATAGCCTTGGCTGTGGCTTTGTTGTCGCCTGTAAGCATTACAACATCTATATTCATATTTTTAAGCTCTTTCACTGCCGCCGCACTTGTTTCTTTAACAACATCAGCTACAGCTATTATGCCCATTATACTTTTATTTTTTGCAAAAAACAACGGTGTTTTTCCCTGCTGTGCCAGTGCGTCTATTGTCTGCCTTTGCTCAAACACATCTATGCCCTTTTCCTGCATCAGCCTTATATTGCCGGCATATACAGTCTTGCCCTGCACCTCTGCCGACACTCCCTTACCGCCGCAGCTTACAAAGCCTTCTGCTTTTAGTTCTTTGCAGTCGGTTTTCTTTGCATACTCAACTACAGCCCTTGCCAGCGGGTGCTCAGACAAGCTCTCCACTGCCAATGCCGCCGATAGTAACTCCTGCTTATCTGCCGACAAGGGTATAATATCCGTTACCCTTGGCTTGCCCTCTGTAATTGTGCCTGTTTTATCAAGCACTACAGTGTCAATATGGCCTGCTGTTTCCAATGCTTCGGCAGATTTTATAAGGATACCCATTTGTGCGCCTCTGCCTGTACCCGTCATTATAGCGGTAGGCGTAGCCAGCCCTAAAGCACACGGGCAAGAAATTACCAGCACTGCAATGCCTGTAGACAAGGCAAACTCTGTGCCGTAGCCCAACAGCAGCCACACAACAGCCGCCACAACCGCTATTGTAATTACCACCGGCACAAACACGCCGCTTATTTTATCTGCCAGCCTGGCAACAGGTGCTTTTGTAGCCGAGGCCTCCTCAACCAATTTAATTATTTGGTTAAGTGTGCTGTCCTGTCCTACCTTAGTTGCCCTTACCTCCGCATAGCCGCTTAGGTTTATAGCGGCACCAATAACGCTGTCGCCTGTCTGCTTTTCCACCGGCATACTTTCGCCTGTAATAATCGACTCGTCTACAGTACAACTGCCGCTTACAATTATGCCGTCTACCGGCACGGCGCCGCCCTGCTTTACCGCCACTATATCGCCTGCCGCCACTTGGTCAATAGGCACCTCTGTCTGCTTTCCGTCACGAATAACCACGGCAGTTTGAGGACGGAGATTAATAAGTCCTGTAATAGCGTCGGTGGTTTTTCTTTTAGCCTTGCTTTCCAAAAGCTTGCCCAGTGTAATCAGCGTTAATATTGTACCTGCCGACTCAAAATATAAATCCATTGAATACTGATGCACAAGGTGCATATCGTCGTGCCCCATACCCCAGGATATTCTGTAAATAGCCACAATGCCATACACAACGGCGGCTGACGCACCTATGGCAATAAGTGAGTCCATATTCGGGCTTAATCTGAATAAATTTTTAAATCCGTTTTTAAAGTAGTGGAAATTAATAAACACAATAGGAACAGTAAGCAAAAACTGTGTAAACGCAAAACTCAAAGCGTTTTCTGTTCCGTGCAAAAAGGACGGTATAGGCAAGCCTGCCATATGTCCCATCGAAATATAGAACAGCGGTGCCAAAAATATTACCGACCATACAAGCCTTATTTTTGCATTTTTAACCTCTGCCTCCGCAGCTGTTTTCCCTGCCTTTGGCGAGGCAGACTCCTTGCCCTTTACGGAAGCCCCATAGCCTGTTTTTTCTACTGCTTTTATAATGTCCTGTGCTGTAAGCACGCCCTCGTCAAACCGAACCTCCATACTGTTTGTAAGCAAATTTACTGCCGCCTGCTGTACGCCCTCCAGCCCTGCAACGGTTTTTTCCACTCTGGCACTGCAGCCGGCACAGGTCATACCGGTTATATTAAAAAGCTCCTTAGCCATATTATCATTCCTTTCTGTATATAGCTTTGCCTATTCTCCTTACTCTTATAGCCGCCCCTCCCCCGTGGGGGTGGCTTAATTCTATTATAGTCCCTGCCAACAAAAAGTCAACAGCTTTTTGTTAAGGACGCTGTCCTTAAAACCTGCAAAGGCTCTGCCTTT
>FR891316.1 GCA_000435335.1 Clostridium sp. CAG:964 | reverse complement strand
CGCAAGCCTTTGAAAAGGCTTGACCTAAACTTTTGAGTTTTGGGGTGTTTAGATGTGTGGTTTTATATTACAGACCGGTTATATTAAAAAGCTCCTTAGCCATATTATCATTCCTTTCTGTATATAGCTTTGCCTATTCTCCTTACTCTTATAGCCGCCCCTCCCCCGTGGGGGTGGCTTAATTCTATTATAGTCCCTGCCAACAAAAAGTCAACAGCTTTTTGTTAAGGACGCTGTCCTTAAAACCTGCAAAGGCTCTGCCTTTGTAACCGCAAGCCTTTGAAAAGGCTTGACCTAAACTTTTGGGCTTTGGGGTGTTTTAGTGTGCGGTTTTATATTACACTGTCAAAAACTTACCACAGACCTTTTATTTTGGAGTGCTTTAAAAACTGCTTAGCTATGCCGCCGCAGGGGCTTGACCTAAGCTTTGGGACTTTGGAAATTGGGAAAATAACGGTTATTCTTACAATCACAGCACAGTCACTGCAGAAAAGTCGGCGTCAAGCCTTGGCTTGCATTTTTTTGAATTACAGCATAATTATATGATATAATGAAATTATACATACATACCACAAATCAGCACAGGAGAAGATTTATGAAAATTACTGTAATTCTTACAGGCGGAACCATTGCCTGCAAAACCGAAAATCACATTATGAATCCCCAAACAGACAGTGCCTACAGCATTATAAATATGTACAAAAGCCAAATTAACGGCAACATAGACTTTACGGCGGTACAGCCCTTTAATATTTTAAGTGAAAATTACACCTCCAAAACCTACAACCTGCTTTTAGACTACCTATACACCCTTGATTTTTCAGACAGTGACGGCGTTATTATTACACATGGCTCCGACACCCTTTCCTACACCTCGGCCCTTGTGGCTATGATTATGCCGAATGTAAAAATTCCCGTTGTGCTTACTGCCGCCGACTACCCGCCCGACAACAGCCTTTCCAACGCTTTAAGCAATTTCTCTGCCGCTGTGGAATTCATCTCTGCCAAAATGGCCGGTATCTTTACTGCATACGGTGACAAGGGCAGTACCAACATCTACCTTGCCACCAGACTTAGCGAGGCTGACCCTATTAACGACAAATTTTCAGGCAGTAAAAATTCAATCATAGCAAAGGTTACAAACAACAGTATTTCTTATCTGAACAAGCCTCTGATAAACACTTTGACAAAGGGAAAAAGGCAAGTTTTTACCCAAAAGCCCATTATCAAGCGGGACATACTCCTTATAAAAACATACCCTAACCAAAACTACAGCTTTTACGCTCCCCAAAACGCCGCCGCTGTTGTGCTGTACCTTTACCACAGTGCTACAGCCTGTACCGTCGGCACTAATACAAGCATTATTGAATTTATAAAAAAATGCAGTAGTGCAAGCACGCCGGTATATTTAGCGTCGTACAAAAATAAATCAGATAAATATGCCACCACCAATGAAATCGACAAGCTAAACGCAATTCCCTTGTACAACATTACAAAAGAAAGTGCCTATATTAAGGCTTTACTCGCCTACAACCAAAGCCTGCTGCCGCCAAACGAAATTATGAACAGCGATATTTACTTTGAATGTCAATAGTCTGCTAATAAAAACTGTTATGCTCGGCATAGGCTTTATCAAGCTGCCCCCAAGCATAAAAAGTCCGCTAGTATAAAAAGTCCGCTAGTATAA
>FR891315.1 GCA_000435335.1 Clostridium sp. CAG:964 | reverse complement strand
ATTACTCTCCGGGTCAGCGTATATCTTACCTAATTGATAACTTGCATAGTGATTGCCGGCGTTAGAAGAAATTTTAAAAAAAGAAACAGCTTTTTCTAAATTGTAAACATTTGTGTTTTCAGTATCTGAGTATATTAATCCCAATTGATAGCTTGCTATATGATTATCATTGCTCAACTCAGTTGCTTTATTTAAATAAGATATTGCGGTATCAATATTATAGTTATTACTCTCTTTATTTGCATAAATATTAGCTAAGTGTTGGCATGCTACGGCACTTCCATCTTTCTCGGCCTGCTTAAGCCAATTTATCGCTTTGTTTTCATTTTTATTAACACCTTTTCCGGCCAGTAAAAGATTTGCTATATTAATTTTAGTATTTGAATCAGAAAATTGCTTTTCTTGGTTTATATATAAGTCGTATGCCTTTTTATAAAAGATTTCTGCACCATTCTCATTAATACCATCTATCTTAAACTTACCTTGTTCGAGTAATTTTGCTAACTTATAATGGGCGTCGGCATTATTGCTTTTGGCCGAAAGGAAATAATATCTACCGGCTTTATCAAAATCTTTATCTACGCTCTCATAAATATATGCAAGCTTAAACGCAGCAGTACCTACAGTCATCTCATTTTTTGACTGTAAAGCCCTTGAATAGTAAACTTTTGCATCAGCATAGTTTATTTTTTCTCCCTGCCCATATAGTGCTATGTTTCCTAAATATATATTGGCATAGCGTACTTTTTTACAAGATGACACAAAAAAATTTTTTGCTTTCAAAAAATTTTGAGATGTTCCCTCGCCCTTATAATGCATTTTTCCGATATTATATACAAGATTTGCAGCACTGTATCTTTCATCTTCTTCTATATCATCATAGGCTTCTTCAACACCGTAGCCATTGACTAATGCATCATATAATTTGGGATATTTTTCACCTAAGTATGCATTAAAACCGTCAAAGGCTTTCATTGCAAATTCACTTCTGATTTTTTGGTCTCTTTCACGATTATCATCAAAGTGCATTTTTGACAGTTGATATGTAGCATAGGGATTACCTAAATAGTCAGCCCTAAATAAAAACTGTTTTGCAGTTTCAATATTACGTTTAATATTTTCGTCTGGATACCCATATAAATACGCAATAGCAACTTTATATGCAGCGTCACCGTTACTATGTGCATTATCAACAAGCTCTAAAAATCTCTCGGACATACTCAGAAAATTCACAGCATTTTCATAAGCGCTGCTTTTCTCACTTTCACAATATTCAGTAGTACATATATCATCTGGTGGCTGTATAGCATCTTCCAGGTTATCCTTTTCTTCTAGGTTATCATCTATATTTTGTGGTTCATCAGCAATGATTGAAAAATCTTTTTCCTTGGTATGAATTTCTTCTTGAACAATAACTTGTAATTCCCTTGCTTTTTTTAACAGCGTGTTTTTCATAAATTTAAAATTATCATTATCTGATATTGATACATTATAATTAGGAGCTTTAATATATGTTTTGAGAACTTGTTGCTGTTGATCTTCCCATAAACTGTAAAGCTTATTTAATTCAGGTGATTTCAGCACTAAGTCATTTAAGAGTTTGTCTACAAGAGATTTTATTTCTTTTGACTGGTACTTGTAGTAATACCTTCCTGTTAATGGCATGTTCTTTGATAAGTTATACAATTTCTGTGATAATTCGCATATGTTAGTGTCATCTATATTTTCAATTGGTTGTGCATTTACCCTATTTACTATTTCGTCAAGTGTTTTCTTAATTTCATTCCTATATTCAGTTTTTGCGGTGTAAACATATTTTAAGTCATCTTTAAAAATTTCAGTTGCAAAGGCAGCCTTAATATCTTTTAGGCCTTTATCGTTAATGTAGCCTTCCTTGGGGTTGTTGCTGTATATAAAAAGGTGTATATGGGGATGATAACCGGTATTATGCATGCCTGCATACCACCTTAAATTTTCAAATTTAATTTTGTGAGCCTTTGCTAAAACATTGGCCTTGTTTCTGACCAATTGTTTCCACGGCTCTTGTGAGTTATAACCTAACCTGTCTGCATCCTCACGGCGTAATGATATAACATGTGTCCACACATTGCCTTTATGGTTAGATATTTCGTCCATTGCAGTTTTTAAATCAACATTCTCATAAGACGAAAACAGACCGTGCTGTTGACCTTTTTTAATGTCAACAGACGGTCGTGTTCCAACGTAACTTACCATTTGTGGAGATAAACCATCGTCGGTATATACTCCGTTTTCTAATAAAGTAAGCTCGGATAGTCGTGAAATCAATTGAGATGCAGCAGCTTTTGACTGAGTTTTGAGATAATCTGCGTACTCATGAGTGTCCTTATAATCTCCACGACATTTTTCTTTTAATACCTCTATTGTGTGTTTCTGCTTTTCTGTTGCTTTTTCTATTTGTGCAGTAACATTGTCACTGTTTAATGATACAGATTCTCTTGTGCCAACATATCCAACAAGATATGCAACATGTTCCTTTGTGAAATTATTATTTCCTGATTTTGCTACTCTAAAATATCTACTGTTCAGTATAAGTTTAGCACCGTCCATCTCTGTATCTCCTTTTATTAATATTGACTGTTTGCTGCGTCGTATAAGTTAATAGTTCCGTTTGAAGTTTTAACGCAATCAATTGCTGCTTTACGCAGCTTATCATAAGTTTCTTTTCCCATTTCCAGGTCATTTGCGACAATTCTTGTAAGCATATCAATTTCCACCGCATTTTTGAATTGTAACTTGGCCAATCTGTCTGATAGTATTTTAATCTCTGATGCCATCTTATTACCGTAGACATCACACAAGTACTCTTGATTAAAAGTATTTGTAAGATATGAAAAGTAAAAGTTAATTGCATTTTCAAGTGCTGTGTTCCTGGACTTAACTTCAAGCAGTGATGCTATAATATCTAATTTCTTGTATGTTATCTTGTTCAGCGACATTGTTGTTTTAAGCTTTTGATATTGACCTACGCCACTGTCATTAAGCTTGTCACTATTCAGGTATTCAACTTTCATAAATCTATCTCCTTTGTTGTGTTGTTGCATCTGTTGGTATAAAAAACGATTCATTCATTATTGCAGATAAGGGATAATATCCTATAATGTAAACACTGTCATACTTAGGATATTTGTATGCAACGATATTTCGTTGCCAACCGTTAATCCCAGCATTTCCGTTTACTATTTTAATGGTATCTTTATTAACACTAACGACTATACCCATTTGCTGGGCAGTTGTGTCTACCTCATCAAAATTCATAAAGATAATGTCCCCTGGATAAGGAAAGTAGTCACCACCATATCTATAACCTTTTTTAAATAAACCGGTTTTTCGACAATCTTCATAAGCTTCCTGAGTAGTGTTGTACTTTTTATAGTATCCCTTGTCTATATATCCTTTATTGTGGCAGCAGTACGAAACAAAAATAGAATCCCACGGGCCGTTAATAGGTGAGTAGCTTGTAAAATAAGCATAATTATATCGGGTGAGTGGACTTGAAAAATCTGCAAGCTCCTGTGCTCTATTAGTTAAATCAATTCTGTTTGCCATTTCTATAATTTCGTACCTTTTACTATTTTCTATTGTTATTCCGAACTTATCTTCAATATTATTAAAATATATATCATCGTTAAGTTCTGCTATATATGTGTGTCTGTCAGTTTCATAAAACTCACATTCTAGAATTTTTTTAACTCTGTCTTTTCTAAGCTCAACGTCATTATTATTCTGGGTTAAAAACAATTCAAAGTATGTTGCGTAGAGTATCTTTTCTTTATAATTTGTTTCCAACTTTGGTATTATATCGACAACAAGGCTTTTGCGAAAATATTGTATAACTTCCTGCATCGTTATTGATACTCCTCTATAGCTACTGCTACAGCAAGCTACTACCAAAATAAGAATACAAATTATTAATGGCATTAAAATTTTTTTAAGACATGAACCTCCTTCTTCTAAAAGCATTTTTTTTGCTAAAATTGGTACTGCCATTTTTACACGCCTCCTGCTGTACCAAACAATGGGGTTATAAATGGAGGGGCTACGACATGTAGGTGATAACGCTCAAGTCCACACATATACAAACAATAGCCCTGGTTAGGTATCTCAAAAATTTTATATTCACTGTCTTTTATGCCCATGAATTTAATGTATTCCTCTCTGTTTATGTCGCCCGGATAAAAAAGAAATTTATGCGTAGGGGTGGACACTATCGGCTTTGTATAGCTAATAATGTCCGGGGCAGTAAAGTCTTCCGGGTTTTGGCTTGCAATAATAACATTACTGTTTCTCTTTCTGCCTCGCTTTACAAAGGAGCGTACATATGATAATGCTACAGTGTTCTTTAAAAACTCATGAAATTCATCAAGCATTACCACGCATTCTCCTTCTGTAAGAAACTTATGGCTCATGTAAGACATAATGTTAAAAAACATTGCATTTTTTAAGTTTTCGTTGGTTTCAAGCATTTCTTTTACATTGAAGACAATGTGGTCAGAGTTTGGAATATTGCTATGGCCGTTAAAAAATATAGACTCCGAGCCGACGCAAATACTATTAAGCGAAAGGGCTAATGAGCGTAGCATATCCTTTGGATATAAACTTTTCTCGTCATAATTTTCATATTCATATACAAGCAATTCGTGCAAATCACTTAAAATAGGAAAATCTGTAGGTTCAAATGTTTCAAAATTAGTGGTATTATCATCAATGCCAAATTTTTTATACAGCTTAACCAGGATAATTTCTAGCGTATCTAATTCATTAGATGAAATTTCAGGCTTGTACGAGCCGAAAAAATCTCTCAGAAAAGCTATATGTTGACTTAATCTACTGTTCTTCTTAAAAGCCACTGGTGCATCTATATCACTTTTATCTTCCTCATCATCACCATTGTTGCTCCACTGCTTAGGTTCAAGAACATTAATGACATATTCACCACTCATCATATTCATTACAGTACCACCAAGGTTTTCAGTTAGGTCGCTGTATTCATTTTCAGGGTCGCATATATATAATTTCTTTTGCGACTGTCTAACTATTGTTTCAATGATTTTACACAAATAAGATTTACCCTGGCCACTGTTACCAAGAATCAGAATATGACCGTTGGTTTTGTCACTGGCTCTCTGGTCGAAATTAACCAATATGTTACTGCCGTTTACATCTTTGCCGATATAAAAGCCCTTGGGGTCTGATTTGCCGGAATATGAAAAAGGATATAGATTAGCAACGCTTGAAGCCGGGATTACTCTCTCAAATTGGGAATAAAACATATTCTTTCCGAAAGGTTGTACACTCATAAAACCTTCTTTTTGTCGTAATTTTAGCTCATCGTAAACAATTTTTGCAGAGTTTAACGAAAGTTTAACATTCTCTTGCAGGTCTTCAAGGGCTGTTTTACTATATGCTATCATTTCAATGAATACGGCACAGTGCAAAAGAGGCTCTTTGCTTCGATGCATTCTTTTTATGATTGTTTGAATATCGTTCATATTCTCAACAGCTTCGGTACTATCTTTTGTACTCTTACTGTTACTGAAAGAAAACTTGTTACGCAGCTCCGCTTTGTGCAAATATTTGGTTTCATCAAGCTTTGTTACTTCTCTTACATAAATGTGCAATGTAACACCGTCACGTTCACCAAGCTCACGAAAAACAGCTAATTGGGTTGTTACAGTTGGGTAATCTTTGACAGCCCACACACAGCGATAAGAGGAACCAATTATATATCGCTCATTATTAAATCTAATTAACGAGGGAGCAATAACATCCAAGAAAGGCTTTATTTCTTCGTTAAGTTCTAACTCTTTATCTTTGTAGATGTCTTTGTATTTTATCTTTTTCTTCTTTTTTTGTCTGCTGGTTTGTTTTTTTATCCCTTTGGCAGAAACAGAAGTATCATCCTTCTTGGTTCTCGTTAAAATCATACTTTGTCACCTCGTCACTTTCTGTAATATATTTAAGTCCGTCGTAGTCGCTGTAGTCATCGTTGAATGCACTATCGTAATATATCGTAAGTATTCTTTTGTAATCTTCATTGTTAGCTAGTCTTACGATGAACCCACCTTCTCTGAGCTGTTGTAGGGTGCGTCGGACAGCCGAGCTTCTTGTGTCATCAGTAGTGTTACTTGCATTAAAAGTCATCTGTACAAAGAATTCTCTGTTAGTAGCCATATTTACTCTGATACTGTTAAGAAAATCTATTGTTTTCTTGTTTAAATCCTGAAGAATTATATTGCTTTCTGTTTTAACTAAATTATTTAAATAGCTAATATTGTCATCGTAATTCTGCGTGCTGTTTACACAGAGCAGTTCTACATCTGACACAGTTTTTAATACATTCATCAATGATGTTATTTTTGAAATTACAACCTCGTCGCTTAAAACATTGATATTAGTTGGCTTTATTAATAAAGCAACTTTTATCTTATTACTAAAAACACGGAGGTAGTCATCGTGTATAGATGCTACCCCCATTAGTTGCCTTGTGTTTTTTAGCTTTTTGCGACTTTTCTTTTTTCTGGAAAAGCCCATTTTTCAATCAATCCTCCAATGATATTTTTGTTGGTCAAATACATATCTAATCATAATCTTAATATATTCATATACGGTGTAGTCCATATTTGTTAGTCTAATAGTCAGAAAAGCGTATGTTGCCGATGCCACAAGCGGTATATATAATGATGTCCACACCAGTATCAATATGGAAGCAACCACACTGGCAATGGTTATTGCGGCATCTCTTATATGCCATAGTAGCAGCGTTGCCTCTTTTCCCAAATTTTCGGGGTAATAGAACTCATAATCCATTATAGTATTAAACCTCCTACCTATTACCAATTTTTTTAGCACTTCTAATGGTGCCTCCAATAGAACATGAAGTTAGGCGAGTTGCTGTATTCAGTGCCATACCACCCATAAATGCCATCCTTGATACTGTATCTTTTACAGAAGCATCAATAGAGAATTGTTGTGCAATCTTAGGCACCAGTGTTGCAGCAAACATTGCACCTACACCACATAGGTAAACTTGAAAGCTTGTGCCGGTTGAAAAGATGTAAAACCCTGTTATCATCAAGATGTTTTCAACTGTATTTGTAAGACATAAACCTATGACTTGTTTACACCATCCAACTGTCGCATCGGTATGTCCTCGGGGTATGCTGAATGCATTTAGAGAACCAAATATTATTAGAGCAAACAACACACCTGCACGAGATACATTGTCTAGCAAAATTTTTATACCGAAAATTAATATAAGTAATTCGGCAACTATTACAACTATTATACCTGACTGATTTACACTACCTTGCCAGGCTCGCATAATTAAATTATACGATGCGGTAAAATCTCCACCTGAATTAATCATAGCGTCATACAGCCCTCCGGTGAGGCTGTATGACATCGAAATATTTGCTTGATTTGTAAACATAAAAAATGAATATGGTATCCCAGCAAAGCAGGCTGTAAAGACTACTCCTTTAGTTGTATTAAACACTAGTTTCGTCCAATCTCCCTGGCCATTTGATGCCTCAATTATATATTCCAGCAGGGCAATAATAAACCCTGCTGAAAATAGCACACAACCAAGCATATGAAAGGCATCTATAATATTGGTTACAAACGGATGCGAAAACAATTGATATGCAGAGAATGAAAAAATTGATAGCCAGCTTGTGAGCAGGGTCGATACAAGTGATGCAAGCCAATTTTCACCGGCTGTAAAAAACCAATCCATAATTTCTCCTTACCTTATTAGACCATAGTCCACATCCAGGTTGTGGCAGTACCTGAAATAACAAGACCAACGATAAGTAGGACTAAACCGACATAGTGTAATTGCTCACCTTCTCTGTATTGGTGTACCATTTGTATAATACGGAATACCAGGGCGGCAATTAAAACAATCGTAATTAGGGTTAATACCGCTTTTACTACGCCTTTAAACTGGGATATAACTTCGTTAATTGCAGTAGTTATCGGCCCTGAAATGTTGAGTGCACCGGCTTGAATTGTAGCAAACGCTGCAAGTATAATAATTGCAAATGCGATAATGCTCATTTTGTTAAATGTTTTCTTTACTGTTTTTAAAGTGTTCATGTTTATTCTCCTTTTGTTTTATTGCGAAACAACGACAGTACATTGTAATCTTACGCTGTATCCTTTTGGATACGCATACACTGTTGTTGTTCCTGGGCTTTTACCAATTAATGTTGTTGTATTAAAATTTGCCGAACTAAAAGTAGCAACCATGCTATTATCAATATTCCAGCTAACGCCTGATGACGATAACCCGGCAGGAAAAATCACATCTACATTAGTTGTATCACCGACTTTTAGATATACAACCGATGGTGAAATAACGATGTCTTGTTCAGTATATTGTGGTAACTGTATGTATAACTGTGTAGGTTTTTCGATTACAATCGGTGAGCTGGGATTATTGCCATTAGAATTACTTCCATTGTTATTGTTATTAACTTCGGTATCAGATTTAGCGGTTGGCCATTCTGTTTTTTCTTCTGCTTTATTTTCAGCGGTTGGCTGTTCTGTCGGTTTTGTTTCTTTTGGTGGTTTACTTGTTTTCTCAGCTTTCCGAGCCTTTTGCCTTGTTGCATTCTCGGTTGGCTTTGTGGGGGTATCGGTAGGTTTACTTTTAGCTTCGGTAGGCTTTTCGGTTGGTATAGTTGTAGTTGGTGTTATCTTTTTGGGGCTTGTACTTTGAATACTGTCCACAGAATCTGCATTGATTAATGCAGATTCTGTACCTTTGTACTTTACCTCAATTGCTGTTGCAATTATGCATATCAGCACTATTACCGCTGCACCTATAATATATAGCTTTTTGTTAAAGCCATTTTCGTTGCGATTATCTTTATTTTTCATTTGTTTTCTTTGCGAATATAATAATTACAAAAGCTAATGTAGCACACAAAGCTGCAATAATATAAAGATAATCTGTTTCGCCCGTTGCAATCCTTGCACCGGGAATATTGCTATCTATACCAGCCCCAGGTACTGTTGTCTGTTCTGTTGCAGGAGGCACTGTTGAATCTGCCGGCTGTGTTGGCTCTGTTGGTGGCTCTGTAGGCTCTGTAGGCACTGTAGGCTCTGTTGGTGGCACCGTAGGCTCTATAGGCTCTGTTGGCGGCACCGTAGGCTCTGTTGGTGGCACTGTAGGCTCTGTAGGCTCCGTTGGCGGCTCTGTTGGTGGCACCGTAGGCTCTGTTGGTGGCTCTGTTGGCGGCTCTGTAAATGTAACAGTCTGCCCGCCATCGTTAATGTCAGTGTGTACGGCTATCTCTCTGCCGTTATAATATAGGCGTTCAAAGGCTACCACTGATTCTCCGGCAAGCAAGCTGCTGTCAAATGTAAATTCTATTTCTACGCTGCCGTCTGTGTTTTCGGCGGTAAATGTTTTGCTTGCTGTTATAGGGCTGCCGTTGCTATCCGTCAATTCCTTGCCGCTCGACTTAACCATAAGCGTACCTGCTACGGTGTATTCTTTTTCGACAATTAAATCGCTGTATGTTACAGTATCGACTATTGTAGTTGCAGTATCTGTGATTGCAGTATTGTTATTGCTTACTGCATCGTGAGCTGTTGTTCTTATTTTCGGGTCATTAAATATAATTGTTTGGCCATCATCGTTAATGTTGCTGTGAACAGCAAGAACATAATCGTTATTGTCTTTATCTTTAATAGATAATTCCTCGAAAACAACTATAGACTTGCCAACAAGGTCAGCAGAATTAAAGCTAAATTCAACATCAACTGTGCCTGCACCGGTTGGCGAAGAAATAAACTCCTTACTGGCAACAACCTTTTCATTATTCACAAGTAACGGCTCTCCCGTTTCTTTGTTCATAATAGTGCCGGTCAGCTTATAGAGCTGATTAGCAGCTATATCTTTATAAGCTACTGTATCAACTATCTTTGTATTTTCATTTGCGTAAGCATAATGCTCACCTGTTTCTGTATCCTTTGCGGTCGTCTGAATTTCTCCTGTTTTCAGCTTATTATTAACTGCTACAGAAATAACCTTATTCCACTCGATTGTCTGTTCCATATCAAGTACTGTTACATACCTGTCCTCTTTCGTTAATTCCGAGAAATTATATGTACCGATAGGAACATCGTTAAATTCAGCACAGCCCTCAGCATTGGTAGTAACAGTGATATTAACTTTTTCGCCACAATCAGCTGTGCCGGATAAATTAAACTTAATATTTTCAACGAAGTTGTCATCTGCTGACTTAATCACCTTTAAGCTGCCACGCTTATACTCGTTATAAATATTGATAGTGTACGGCTCGTCAGATGTATCGTAAGGAGTTAGCTCCAAGACGGCTTCCTGTGTTTGTATGAAATAGTTTGGTGCATTAATTTCCTTTATTGTGTATGTACCTGTTGGCAGCTTTTCTGCGATTAGTCCGTTTTCGTCTGTTGTATAGGTTTTCTTGATTTCCTTGTTATCCCAAGTTTTACCTATAATCTCAAACTCAAAACCTTTAAGGTTCTTGCTGTCGGAGGTCTTAATAACCTTTAAGTAGCCGTCCTTTGGCTTATTTTCTACAGACTTTTTCGTGATTTCGTTGTAGTATATGACAACATTAATGTCGCCAATCTCTACATACTGCTCACCAATATTTTCCTCACGCAAAATATATTCGCCAATCGGAACATCATTAAGAACTGCCTTACCGGTTTCGTCTGTTAATGTGTGATATACAACGCTGCTATCTTCCTTGCTTGTTAGGCTAAACTCAACATTCTCAATAAAGCCGTCATAAGCTGTCTTTGTTATTTCAAGACTGCCCTTTTTAAGCTCATTGTAGAAGAATAACTGCACCGGTGCCGGATTGTCATTTGTGGTTTGCTCAATCGTAAATTTCTGCTCACTTGGCTGAATATACTTGCTATGTGTTTTTACTTCCTTAGCAACATATTCCCCCGGATAAAGATTTCCGGTAATTCGTCCTTTATCATCTGTGATAAGCTTCGTCAGCTTAACACTGTCGCCTGAGGTCGTTGTGCCGGTAATCTCAAATTCAAAGCCTTTTACATTGCCGTCCTCGGAGGTTTTTACAACTTCAAAAGTAGTTGTCTTTTCGTCATTCTTGATACTAACATTTGTAACCTTATTCCATTCGATAGGGACATTGTCAAGGTCAACATCACATCGTACATTGTAAATAGCGTGGCTACTTACTTCTTCGAGGACATATTTACCAACCGGAATATTTTCAAATACTGCAATGCCGTCTTTATTTGTGGTTCTAACACATCTTTGAATTTCAAAGCCTGCGTCAGATTCTCCGTATAGACTGAACTCCTTGCCCTCAACAAAATTATCACTTGCGGTCTTAATAACCTTAATATCGCCTGTCTTTTCGTGATTCTGTAAGGTTATGGTTATAAGCTCAACTTCGTGATTTACAGTAAACTGCACAGGCTTAATTTCCTGCCATAGCTGTTTTTGCTTATCTGTCAAAATTTCTGTAATCTTATATGTGCCGTCCTCAAGGTTGATTATAGTAGGCTCGTAAGTGTCTATATCAACACTCATCACAAATTTTTCGGTGCCATTTTCTTTGTCTACTTCATTAATTTTACAAGTGAAAGGACCGGCGTCATAGTTATCGGTTTCCTTAATAATTTTGACTTGGCTGCCGCTTTTAATGTTTCGGAAGGTTACTGTTCTTTCCTGATTCGCTCGAATTGTAATAACTCTGTCGCTTACAGGCTTGTATCCATCAGGAACAATCTCGTGGATACAATATGTTGCCGGCTTCAAGTCCTTGGTAATAAAACCGCTGTCATCGGTTACATATGTACCTACAAGCTGTCCGGCTGTATCTTTACCCTTGTATATCTCAAATTTAATTCCAGATATATTGCCGTCACTTGAAGCTTTTCTTATTTTCAGCGTGCCGTCATTCAGCTTATTTTCAAATTTGATTACTGCCGGATTTGCTGATGTGTTCTCGGCGGTAATTGTAATTGTCTTTGCAGGTTGGCTTACATACTTGGCACTTTTTACCTCGTCAAAGGTATATGTACCTATATCAAGCTTTTCCTTGATTTCGCCGTTAGAGCCTGTCTTAACTGTCTTTAGATATTTAGCTTCGTCAACCTTGCTGCCCTCGTATATCTTGAATGACACGCCTGCAACAACGCCGTCCTCAGAGGTCTTTTTAATCTTGTAGTAGGTGCTTGGCGAGTTTACATTGGTAAATTCGTTGTAGGTGGAAACAGAAGCCAAAGATGAATTACTTGTTATCTGTTGAACATATAAGGTGTTGTCCTTGACATATCCGGCAGGGGCTTTTGTTTCCTGAATGGTTACTGTGCCTAGCGGAAGTACTGGGTTAGGATTTTCGCCTGATGAATAATAAAAGTCATTGTTGCTGTCAACAAGATATTTTTTCAACAATTCTGCGTAACCATTTTCATTTGTCTTTATAGTCCAATACCTCTTGAAAGCACTGTCTGCCTTACCGCTTTCTATTTCAGCTTTTGTAAAATAGCCTTTGTAAAACCTAACCGTAAATTCTGCACCGGCTATTTTCTTTCCGTTGCCATTAGTTTTCTTTAGCAGAACATATACTGGGTCACTTTGAGGCTGGTCTTTAAAGGTAACAGAAGCTGCAGCGGTTGTGCCGGCTTTAACTGTCACCGTCTTTGTTTCCTTTGACAGAGCATATCCCTTTGGTGCTTTTGTTTCCTTGACAGTGTATGTGCCGGCTACAATGTTTTTGAGGATAGCCTTATACTTTACGGTAGCACTGCCGTCATCGACTTTAGTGTTTGCCGTAATCGTATATGACTTTTTTGTTTTTGTGTTTGTAACAGTAAATTCAGCACCCTTTAAGCTGTAGCAGCCGGAATTATCTGTTAGGGTGTGGTTGGAGCTGTCTTTGATTATCTCAAGACCTCCAAGCTTATCCTGCATAATGATAACCTTTTGCTGATTATTTTTCGGGTCTAGCAAATACATACTGTACTCTGATTTAAGCTTAGCAGCCTTTTTTAGTGCCGCTTCAAGCTCATTAACAGCCTTAATCCAGTCAGAGGTAAGAGCATAGCTCCAATCTTTGTCACCATATATTTTTGCCAAAACCCTATGGGTCAGCAAATAATATAAGCTGTTGCCGCTTGCCCCAAGCCAATGGTCAGACTTTGCTTTATCCATTAGCTGCTTCATTGACTTATTGCCAAACGCAGCTACCTTTGCGTTAAAGCCGTGACCGTCATATCCATAATGCAAACCCTTGTATAGCATTGCAAATGTATTGCTCTTTTCTGATACGGCGGTAAGGTTGTTACTGCCGTATTTTCCGGACGGTGCCGTTAGCTTAGGATTGACACAATAAGCCATTCGGCCGTCAGCATACATTTGATGCGTCGACCAATTAATGCCGGAATCATAACGCAGCTTGTCGCCCAGCGTAAGGTTAATGCTTGTACTGTCGTTACTTGTTGCAGCTGTTGGCATAACAAACGCTGTAAGCGGCAATGTCGTTAGTATTGTCAGCACCGACAAGACTATGGCAGTTAACCCTTTAAAATAGTTTTTCGCTTTCATAATATTATCCCTTTCATAACTTATTAATTTTTAAGCTGCAGCAGTTATGCTAACTGCTGTCGTTATACATATACATAATTCTCACTTCCTTTTTTGCAAAATAAAAAGACAGCTCAATAGCTGTCTAGTAGATTTATTCACTTTTTTATTCAAATAAGCATTCAACGCTAAAATAGTCTGTTACCATACGCAAAATATAGACTACGCTTTTCTTTTTGGGTTAAAATCTTTGTCATATAATCAAATGGGTTAATAATTCTAAATATTTTCTAAAAGTTAAAAATGAAGTGTTTTAATTCTCATTGGAATTATTTTGAGTGTATTCTGTATATCTAACTAAAGTTTCTAAATCATAATTAACAGAATTAAGTTTATTATACAAATTTATTAGATCAGTGTTTTGTGATGAAATAATATTCTTTTTTAATTCGTCAAGTATATTGGGATTATCATCCACTGGGTTAAACGAAGTTATATGAATAATATTTTTAGGACACCTCGGATAGGTACAAAACATTAATGAATTACCGCTATCATCAGAATAATCATATTTCAACCACCAATCTTTTCCGGCGATTACTACATTTCGAGGATAAACATCACATAATCTACTAGGAGGTGTGAGCAATGTCTTCATAGCTAGTTGAAAAAATTCATCTACTAAAATTTGATAATTCTTATCGCCAATCCAGAGCACTTCATTCACGGTTTTGTTATTGTTTGTTAATATTTGTAAGATATAATCATAAAGATACATATTATCAAATCCTTATATAAAATTTAGGGGGTTATTTGTATGCCAAAACGAAGCAAAAAAGAGTTTCTTCAAAAAATGAATGAACAGTTGCTTTTGTTAGAGGAATTCTCTAATAATTATGATGAAGGAAAACTCATTTATGCAACAGAAATGGCGGTGAAATTAAGGGTTTTATTTGGAACTAGAGATAATCCCAAAGATGCACTTTTAGAACAGTTTTGCAAAATTTTCATAGAAAATAAACCAGATTTTCTTAACGACGCTATTTATCCTATTAATATGCCTTTGGAAAATGAATCAAAATTTGTTCGCTGTAATTTATGTCAGTATCAATTGACACATGCCGAAGACAGTTCGATTTTTTTATATCCTGTGCCCATAAAAAGTGATAAACATAAATATAATGCTTTTAACACTTGGTGGAGAAAAACAACAGCAATTAGTCTTGGTGCATCCGAAATAGAAAATAATATTCTTTTTAGAAGTGATGTTGTTACTCTAATAGCTAACAAGGAGGGGGCACATGTTTCTCCTGAGATAAGTAAATCAATGGCATTACTTAACAGAAATGAGGCAAATCCTTTAAAGATTGATATTAATGGAAAAATTTATTCAGCAAAACTTGATGAAATTTTTAGTGCAACAATACGTCAAATTGTTTATGAAACTCTGATAACATTAAAACCCTTTGTTAGCAAAGTAGAGGGAAAATATATGTTTCAAAATAATTCTTAATATCTCCAAAGAAATAAAGCAGAGCTTTTTGCTCTGCTTTAACTAATTCCGCAATATTTCTTTCGGAATAGTTTCTCTAAAATTCTCAATTTGTTTATCTCCTGAGTGATTTATTTCCAAATATTGAAGTCCTGCAGAAAAAATCAAAAGAATTTTATCTTTATGTGATTGTGTTTCTACACATTCAATATCTGATAAAATTAATTTTAATATTTTTATAGACAAATTGCAACTGTTCCTATTTATCCTTAGTGCTGACGCATAGAATGACATATGCTTAATTCGCAACTCTTTGGAAACTTCTTTAATACTTATCTTACCATTAAGTATTAAGTTTACAATCATCTTTTTAAATAAGTCGTTTTCATACGACAGGCAATCTATTAAATTTTCTTTCAAAATTACCACCTCCTTTTTGCAAATAAAAAAGACAGCTCAATAGCTGTCTTAAAAAGCAAAAGCAGAGCTTTTTGCTCTGCTTTTTAATATCAATACCAGCCTGCTTCACGGACAAGCTTTTTTTCAGTCCACGCCGGCTTTACTATCCTTTTTTCCCAATGTCCTTTTTCAGGAACTATTGTGGTTTTTGTTCCTACCTGAATCTCACGCCATTCATTGTGCCAACCCTTTAATTCGCCTGCTTCAGCGTGTGCAATCATATGCGTTTCTCTATACTCATCGTTTGTAATGTCAGCTCCACAGTTATTGCAAATAGTAACATCGTGTGTTTCATAAA
>FR891314.1 GCA_000435335.1 Clostridium sp. CAG:964 | reverse complement strand
AGGTTGGTTCTTTAAATTGAATATAGTAGCTTTACTTATAAATACTACTGATTTAAAAGCTTGTGAATATAAAAAGCAAGCATTAGGTTAAGCTTATCTTCATAGTTTAGTTCACAACCAAGTATTTCTTTAATTTTTTTAATTTTGTAATTAATAGTGTTGCGGTGTACAAAAGTTTTTTTAGCTACCTCCTGAACGCTTGAATTGTTTGTTAGATAGCACTTTAGCGTAGGAACATAGTCGGTGCCGTTTTTCTTGTCAAATTCCACCAGCTTACCCAAACGCTCTACTAACAAATCGTTCAAAACCTCTGTGTCCTGCACAGACAGCAGAAGCTTATACACACCAATTTCACTGTAATGATACACATTGTGGTTATTCATTAGGGCTACTTTAACCGCTGACAGAGATTTTGTATAGCCGGATGCCACTTTTAAATAACCACTGCACACAGGGCTGATACCTGCATATATATTGTAGCTTGGAAACTGGTTTTTACAAAACGCAATAAGCTCATTTAAAAAGCTTTCTGACTGTTCAGGTGTAAAGCCGTCAATTACTGAAATAAGGTACTTATCCTGCGTAAACAGACTGAATTTTTTTGTAAGCTTTCCTAACTGCTTATGTACAAGAAAGCGAAGATTTTTCTTGTCAAAATCTCTTACCTCCTCGTCACCGGTAGTAAGAAGTATAGTAACCACAGAATAATTATCGCTGTCTTTAAAATCCTTTCTGTCCAGTGTATTGAAATATGCATCTCTGTCCCATGGAGAAAAAATAAGATTTTTAAAGGCGTTTGCCAAGCTAACCTCATTTTCCTCGCTTGCTACAATACGGTGACAGTAATCGTATATAATATCCACCAAATGCACAGACCAAGGAATCGCAAACAGCGGAAGCCTGTTTTCCTCACAAAAGTCTATAACCTCCTTTGGTATAGAGCAAATATACGGGCCAATATTTACAACCAGTCCAACAGCCTTTTTGTCATACAGCTTCCTTACGAAGTCCAACAGCCAGCTGTCGTCACTGCTTTGCTGACCAATGCCTGTTACAAAAACGAGCTCACTGCCATGCAAAAAATTCGGTACATCTCTGTCCTCTATCAGGTGCACCCAACGCACATAGCTGTCCAGACCATCTGAACCGGATATTAACTTCATTCCATAGGTATTCTCACAATTCCGGCACAAATTCGCCATAGTTATAGCCATATTAATTCCCCCATAACAAGCGGCAAGGCTCGCTTAAAAAATCAAAATACCCATATCCTTTAATTCACATTCCTATTATAGCATTGAATTATAATAAAATCAACCTTGCAAAAACATATTTTTAAAATTAATATTTCTCAATAAAAGCCAATTAACTAATCTTTATTTGCAGGAATGCTGCTAACAGAATTCATAATCTGTACCTTCAATTATAACCGCAGGTTAATTAAGCAGAGCTTTATAATAATAGTCGTGGGAAAGCAAAGGCGACTAAAACAAAATGGAAATGTTAAATTTTTAAGTAAAAAAAGCTTACCCGCTAAACACATAAGCGTTTAGCGGGTAAGCTTGGCGCGCTGGAAGGGACTCGAACCCCCGACCTACTGGTTCGTAGCCAGTCACTCTATCCAGCTGAGCTACCAGCGCACAGTGAATTTTTCGACTGCTAGAGTATAATAACACACCACAGAAGAAAAATCAAGGCTTTTTTCAAACTTTTAAATTTATTTTTAAAAATCACTCAAAGCGTTTTCCAATTTACAGCCTACCGTACAAAAGCACCCCAAATCATAAAAGCCTTGGAGTGCTAAAGCCTGCCAAAAGAGCCACAGCCCTTTTATATTACAAATAAAACACATTCGGTAAAACCCAAATCGGCAAAAAAGCCATAACCAAAAGCATTTAAAAATCAAGGCTTTTGGTTTCTTCTCGGACGACGAACAGAAACATCTGAGTTTCTTTTCAGGTCAGACATTTTTTCCTCACTGGTTTGTTTAAACCTTGACATAAGGTCTTCAAAGCTTGCACTTTCACTTCTCTTTGAGCTTTGCCATTCAAAATCCCCCGGACTTGTTACTGCCGCACTGCTCTGCCTTGGCTTGCTGTCATAGCGTCTGCCGCCCTTATGCTGGTGAGAGCCGCCGCTTCTGCCGTTAAAGTCACGGTGCTCACGCTTTTCACCTCGGTCTTGTCTTTCTCCCTTGCCATAGTTATCCATTGCTTTTTTTATAGACAACGCTATTTTATTATTTTCACCAATAGAAATAACCTTTACCTTTACAGTCTGCCCCTCCTGCAAAAAATCGGTAATCTTGTTTACATAGGTTGGTGCAACCTCAGAAATGTGTACCATACCGGATTTACCGTCAGGTAAATCCACAAATGCTCCAAAATTTGTAATGCCCGTTACTTTGCCTTCTAGAATGTTTCCGACTTCAATTGCCATTAAAGTATAATCCCCCTAAGATTAATTATATAAATTAAACTACTAATGCCGCAGCATTGATGTTAATCTCCCGATACATTAATAAAAATTCTTTCGTTGTTATAAGCATAGTCAAGCTCATCTCTTGCTGACTTTTCAATATAAGCGGTGTTGTCATTGTCGCTGGAGTTTAATACATTGTTTATTTCGTTATTTCTAACCTCTTCAATAACTATCTGACTTTTAATGCTGTCAAGCTCAGATTTCTTTTCGGCAATGCTTGCCTGCTGTGATACAAGTATAAAAACCGAATAAATAATAACTAACAGCAAAAACACACTCAAAATAATGTCTGTTTTATTCTTTGCAAAAAATTTAGAAGCCGATTCCTTACTGCTTTTCTTTCTCCTTGAGCCTTTCTTTACTTCCTTTAATTGCATAATGCTACCTCTTAAATATCTTACGACTAAAATTACTTACACTTTTTACTATTATACAATAAATTTTACGGCTCTTGCAAGGTGTTTTATCAGTTTTCTTAAATAATGGTATTTTAACCAGTATAAGCTCTTTGACTTTACACATTATTGTAAAAATTAGCACAAAACACCTTTTAAACGCTGCTGCTATTCCCCTAAGCACAAAAGCCACAACATAAAACAGCCTGCCGCTTAGTCTGCCCACAGTAAGCCTGAACGCAACAAAACCGCCAAGCTCACCCGCAAGCATAAAAAATCTTACATCACCCTTATTATAGCACAGGGCAAAAAAGAATGTTACAAAGGCGGCTAAAATCATAAAAACAATATCCTGTGCAATTACCTCTGCCCTGCCGTTAAAGCCCATATATCTTAAAAACCTAAACGGCTCGTTTATAATGCCGATAATAACGCCTGTAATTATTGAGAAAAGGAGAATATAAAGCTGCTGTGAGATAAATAGCTCCATATTTGCCTACCTAAACAGTCGTCCGAGCAAGCCGCCGCTTTGCTTGTTCTGTGTATATACAACCGCCTCAATGTTGCCGTCAATATCAACCTCGTTTGTATCTAAAGAGAGCTTATTAATATGCAGTTTACTGCCACGCAAATTTATTTCTCCGTAATCCGTATACAGTACAACAGCCTGCTCGTCAAAGCTGCCCATATCCCGTACTCCTGTAAATGATATTGACGCTCTGTTCTCTATAATAACGCTATGGGGAATTTTCGGCCTCTGATTTTGCTTTTCCTGCTGCATATATATACCTCCAAACAGTTATAGTAAGTTATATGCTTTCGGAAAAATAAATATGAAGGTTACTCTATCACCCTGTACATAAGCGGGGCGTCCTCTTTTTTAGCGTACTCGTTTATTTGTAAAACCTCAGCCTTAAAAGGCTTGCTGCCCAGCTGAATTTCAAGAATATCCCCTGCTTTTACAGCGTATGAGGCACGCTGTGGTTTTCCGTTTACCAATACACGGTCGGCGTCGCACGCCTCATTGGCAACCGTTCTTCTTTTTATAATTCTGGAAACCTTTAAAAACTTGTCTAATCTCATTTCATTACTCCCAACAATTAATAAATTAAAATATTATACATTCTACTATTTAAACAGCCGACTTTCGTATGAAAGTCGGCCCGACATGATAATCAATTACTTATTTACAGCTTCCTTAAACTTGCTGCCTGCCTTGAATGCAGGAACCTTTGAAGCAGGAATTGTAATCTTTGTGTTTGTTCTTGGATCAACGCCTGTTCTTTCGTTACGCTGACGCTGTTCAAATGTACCAAATCCAACAAGCTGAATCTTGTCGCCCTCAGCTACTGCCGAAACAATAGTATCAAGAATAGCTGATACTGCCTTTTCTGCGTCTTTCTTAGAAAGCTCGCTCTTTTCTGCAACCTTTGCAATAAGTTCTGTTTTGTTCATAACTAATCCTCCGTAATTTTATGATTTTCATTAGCTTTAGCTTGCTCCCAAAGATTGTTCATATCCTCAAGAGAAGTTTCTTCCAATTTTATATTTAATTCATTAGCAAGCTTTTCCATAGTTGAAAAACGAGAAATGAATTTTTCACAAGCGTTATACAAGCTTTTTTCGGCATCTGTATTGATAAACCTTGCAATATTTACTGCCGAAAACAGCACATCTCCAAGCTCTTCCTCCTTGTGCTGCCGGTCATTTTGCGACACAGCCTCCTCAAGCTCCGCAACCTCCTCCTTTAGTTTGGAAATTGCACCATCAACATTTTCCCAGTCAAAGCCAACCTTTGCAGCCTTTTGTTGTATTTTTTGACTTCTCATTAACGACGGCAGTGCTTTTGAAATGCTCTGCAAAACCTCTGCTTGTGATTTTTGCGACTTGGTCTGCATCTTTATGCTGTCCCAGTTTTTTAAAACCTGCTCGGTAGTATCAGCCTCAGCATTTGAAAACACATGAGGGTGTCTTATAATCATTTTTTTGCAAACGCCGTCTGCTACATCATCTATATTAAATGAATTCTTTTCGGCTTCAATTTCAGTGTGAAATACCACCTGCAGCAGTACATCACCCAGCTCCTCTTTTAAAAGCTCGGTATCATCATTATCAATTGCCTCTACAGCCTCGTAGGTTTCTTCTATAAAATCTCTGCGAATTGAATGATGATCCTGCTCCATGTCCCACGGGCATCCACCGGGTGCTCTAAGTATTTTAACAATTTCCACTAAATCATAAACATTATAGTGTTCTTTACGAATAAAATCCATTTAATTCTTCTCCTGACAAACTATGGTGGCTACTTCTGTATATTCTACCCTAAAAGCTTATATTTTGCAAGTAGTTTTCCTATTTTATTTCCACCCGGAATATTTTCCAAGTCCTCAGGCGTAACAGCCTTAAACAGCAGAAGTGCCAGTACATATACTACTACGGCAACCACAAGCGACGGTATAACGGTAAGTCTGCCCGGTGCCATAATCGTATTAATCACACAGCTGCATCCGTATGCGGCAGCACCGCAGCATACAGCGGCAAGCAGGGGTTTAAGCAATATAGTCTTAAAGTCCGGCACAACCTTTGTGTCCTTTGCAATAAAATATATTCCTACAACCGACACAAACATATACGCAACCAAAGAGCCTACAGCGGCACCCTGTATGTTTACCTCCGGAATGCCAACCAAAGTATAGTTTATTACTATTTTTACAAGCATACCCACTGTATAAAGCTTAAGCGGCATATCAACTCTGCCAATAGCCTGCAGCATACTGCAAATTGGGGTGCTTGTTGCTATAAATATGCTGGATATACCCATTACCCTCAACACCTGTGCGGCAATGGTAACCTCTACCCTAACGCCATACAGCAAGGTAAGCAACGGCTCCGCAAGAACAGTTAAGCCTATGCCTGCCGGCAAGGTTACCAGCAGAGTAACCTTTAATATAGTATTTATGTTGCTTCTTATTTGCTTTTTATCCTTAACAGTCCATGCGGCAGTAAGCGACGGCATTGCACTTTGACCAAACACCTGCGTTACAGCTGTAACCAGCATTAAAAATGTTAGAGCATAGCCATAGCAGCCAAACAAAAATGTTTGTATATTGTAGTGACCGTTTACATCTACGCTAAAAGTAGCCGGATCTAAAAAGCTGTATATGCTTTGCAGAACATCACCCTTGCCGCTTTCCATAATGCTTACAATCCTGTTTTGTACAAGTATTGAGTCTATAGTGCTGGCAATGCTCATTACAAAGGAGCCTAAGCCAATAGGAATAGCTGTAAGTGCAAGCTTTTTAAACAAAGCCCTTCCCGACTGAGCGTCCGGAGCCTCGGCAAGCTGCTTTTTAGTAATACCGCCCTTTGTAAATTTATATTTAAGCATTAAATACAAGAATCCACAAAATGAACCAACAGAAACACCGATAAACGCTGCCGATACCGTAAAGGCAGCCAATGTATTTTTATATGCCGCAGTATCTGCCATAACCATACCAAACAGTGTGCCGCTGCTTGCGTACTCTGTTGTACCCATATAGTTTACAATATATGCAAGAGCCAGACCTACCAAAAGCTTGCCCGAAACCTCTATTATTTCAGATACAGCCGTAGGCACCATATACCGCATACCCTCGAAGTATCCACGGTAAATAGACATAAGGCAGCCAAAAAACACTATAGGAGCCAGTGCGATTACAGGCAGCTGTATAGAATTGTTGTCTATCATTTTGCCGTATACGCCGCTTAGTGCAACCATAAGCAGGAAGCAGGCAAGTCCTGTTATAACAAAAAACGGTATCGAAATTTTATGAAGCTTCCGTACATCCTTATACCTGTGCTTTGAAACATATTCAGATACCATTCGTGAAAGAGCTATAGGAAAGCCCGCAGAAGCAACTGTAAAAATAACATTGTAAAGCTCATAGGCACTGTTAAACAAACCGTTGCCCACACCGTCAACAACATTTGCAAATAAAACCTTAAACAAAGCACCTATAATTTTAACTACAACTATGCTTATAGTAAGAATCATAGCTCCCTTTAAGAAGGATTGGTGCTCTATACCCTTTTCGTTTTCCTCTTCCTTTTCTTTTTTCTTTTCATCTTTGTTATTCTTAATAATTCTATTCGCATTTGCAGCTGTGCCGCTGCTTGCGGAAAAACGGCTTGCATATTGATTAATATCAATATACTCCTCATCGTCGATTTCAGAATATTTGGAGCCTTTTTTATAAGTATTGCTTTTGCCTAAGCTGTTCATACTGTGCTTATATGAATTTTCATTATTATCAAACCGGCTGGACACCAGGTCACCGTCCTTTACAGAAAGCTTGGCGGGTTATATCCCGCCAAGCTAATGTTTTTATAATATTTTATACTGCTGCTACAGCACTAAAAGAGCAATTATTCCTCTTTATCTGTACTGTCGCTTTCAACAGCTTCTTCATCCTGAACATCGTCAGCATCGTCAGCCCTGTCTGCTTCGGCATCGTCTTCTTCGGCATCGTCTTCGCTTACAGCCTCACAGGTAACATCGTCAACAGATGAAGCGGCCGCTACCGTAACATCCTCACATTCGTCGCTGCTCTCCTGCCGAGCTTCGGTATCTTCTTTTTCCTTCTTTTCTTCTGTCAGCTTTTTTCCGCATTTACTGCAGTATACAGCGTCCTTTTCGTTTTCTGCCTTGCATGCACCGCAAACTACTTTATTCTTAGCCGCAGTAATCATTTCCTTTGTAATCTGCAAATTTTCCTCAAGCTCGGAAACATCGTCAACCATTTTTTGCAGAATTTCGTTGTCTACATTTCCGGACTTTGTACAGCGGTAAACATAGTCGCCCAGCTCTTGCTTTTTCTTATTAATGTCACTTTTTATGCCTGCCTCGGAATACTTCAGCTTTGTGTACTCCTTAATTTGACCTGCCTTTTCACCTACAGTGGTTGCAGCAGATTTTGCATTTACAATAATATCATCAATAATACTCATAAAAAACAACTCCTTATATATTTTTAAGGTAATTATATCACCCGTATACATAATAATCAATTACCATTTTGTTAATTAATGCTATAAAAAACTGTGAAATTTTACTTATTAAAAAAATCGGATATTTCTTGCTTTCGCCTTAAAATTTCATCAAAGTCATTTACATACCAGTCCGGATATTTATAATTAAATACTCTGCTCAATGAACCTGTTGTCCCGTTTTTAAGCTTAGTAACAGCACCGGCTCCACAGCCCAGTATTGTATGGGTTTCGTCCATAATAAATACATTATACAAGCCGTCCCTGTCGGGCTTTGAGTAACCTATGTTTTCAAGATTACCCACCATTCTGCTCTGTCTGTACAGGTAATACGGGTGGTAGCCCTTGCTTTCTAAAATACCCTTGCAGTAGGTGTGCATAGCCGAGGCTGTGTCGGCGTCCTGCCTCATAATCTTTACACCCTGAATAGTCAGGTTAGACGAACGCTTCATTGAAAGAGTATGTACCGTTATGCTTTCGGGGTCAAGCTCTGTAATAGTATTCAGCGTATTTTCAAAGCTTTCTAAATTATCCTTTGGCAAGCCTACTATTAAATCCATATTGATATGGTTAAAGCCTACGGCTCTTGCCAGCCTGTAAGCCTCTATTGTCTGCTGTGCCGTATGCTTTCTGCCAATAGCCTCAAGTACAGTATCGTTCATAGTTTGGGGATTTATACTTATCCTGTCTGCACCGCCGTTTAAAATAGCCTTTAGCTTATCCTCTGTTATAGTGTCGGGGCGTCCTGCCTCTACGGTAAATTCTCTGCACTGCTCCATAGGAAAGCATCTGTTTATTGTAGCTATAAGCCTTTCAAGCTGTTGGGCGTTAAGGGTGGTTGGTGTACCGCCGCCTATATAGACTGTTTCCAGCTTTAGGTTTTTGCCCTTTAGTATTTTAGCTGTTTCCTCCAGCTCCCTGCAAAGCAGCTCAACATAAGGCTCAATAAGCTTTTTTGCTTTAAGAGTAGCCTGAGAGATAAACGAACAGTAGCTGCATCTTGACGGACAAAATGGAATTGACACATACAGACTGTAGGAGTTTACAGAGGATGTACGCAGAATAGCCTGTTCGTTTTTTTCTGTTTCCTCTGCCAGCTGCACCTTTTCCTCCGAAACCAAAAACTTATCCCTAAAATGCCTTTTAGCGTTTTCTGTACCCATATCTTCAGCCATTTTTCTAAAAAGCTTTATAGGACGAACTCCTGTAAGTATTCCCCACGGAGGTGTAAGCCCTGTGTACTCTGACAACAGCTTATACAAGCAAACAGCCATGGTACGCTCCAGCTCGGTTTGGTATTCTTCGGTATTCTCTACATACTCTATCTGCTGTGTAATATTTTTTGAGAAGCTGTCAAATACGGTTTGTACACTCACCCTGCTGTAATTGTCTGTGCTTTCTACGCTTGTTGCAACATATGGGCTGTCCAAAGCGTCCTGCGGCACAGCTGTACATTTAATAATTTCAATCTTTTCATTAGGAAAGAAAACCCTTGTAAGATTTTCCATTTCGTAGTGAAAGGTGTTGTTAATAATATATATTTTCATAATTCACCTGATATACATAAATTATAAATACGGGTTACAGCTTTTTTCGTAATTTAAGGTGCTGTAATCGCCGTGCCCGGGGTACACATTGTAATTTTCCTGCAAAGCGGCAAGTCTTTTAAGAGAGGTCTTCATATCATCGTCACTGCCGGTAGGAAAGTCTGTTCTTCCCATTGAAAGCCTCATAAGCGTATCGCCGGTGAAAATGTTATTGTCAATTATATAACAGCCGCTGCCCTTAGTATGCCCCGGTGTAGAGATAAATGTCACCCTGCTGTCGCCAAGCATTAGAGTGTCGTTATCCTCCAAAGTAATATCTGCAACGGTTTTTGGCACCCCTGTACCGAAAAACGCCATTGACAGATTAAGGTTATTATCGTTCAGCAAAAGCTCGTCTGCCTTGCTTATTGCCAGCTTGGCATTTGTTTGCTCCTTTAGTGCCTGTGCGTAGCCAATGTGGTCAAAGTGACCGTGGGTAAGCAAAATATACTTTATATTTTCCTTTTCATTTTCCACAAGCTTTTTCAGTGCGGTACAATTATCTCCCGGGTCAACTACAGCAATAAAGCCTGTGCTTGAATCCTTAAGCATATAGCAATTCACCTGTAATGCACCTACAGGCACACCTTGTACTGTAATCATTTATGCGACAGCTCCTTTGAATTAATAGAAATTGTAACAGGCCCGTCATTTAAAAGCCTTACCTTCATATCGGCTCCAAAAACTCCCTTATCCACCTTTTTTACACCGCATTCCGACAGCCTTGCACAAAAATAGTCATACAGCGGCTGTGCCTCTGACGGCAAGGCGGCGTCGCCGAAAAATGGTCTTCTTCCCTTTTTGCAGTCGCCGCACAGGGTAAAATTCGAGATAACCAGTGCCTCGCCCTTTATGTCAAGCAGTGACAAATTCATTTTATCGTTTTCGTCGCTGAATATTCTAAGGTTTGCTATTTTGTTGGCAAGCAAATCCGCCTCATATTCATCGTCACCCTGTTCGACACCCAGCAAAACCAACAGCCCCTGTTCTATACTGCCTGCAATGCTGTTGTCAACCGTTACATCGGCACTGCTTACCCTTTGAATAATAGTTTTCATTAATACCTCACCTCTTATATTCTCGCAACCGTCTGTACGCCATTAATGCTTGACAGCTTTGACAATATTCCCTTTAAATGCTCCATATTTGAAACGGTAATTGTAACACGAATGGTAGCAACACCGTTTTTACTCTCGGAGGAATTAATCGAATGAATATATATATGCAAAGAGCTTAGCACATTTGTAACATCGGCAATAAGTCCGGTACGGTCTGTTGCAGAAACCTCTACTGTTGCTTGGTATGACTCGGCCTTTGACACCTCGTCGTCCCAGTGGGCATTTACCCAGCGTGCCGCATTTTCGCTGTTGTCCCTTTCCTCCTTGTCAGGAACATTCTTACAGCTGCATTTATGAATAGAAACGCCGTTGCCACGGGTAATATAGCCTATAATTTCGTCACCCCTCATAGGGTTGCAGCAGCGAGCCAAATTTACAAGCATATCGTCTATACCCTCAACAATAACACCGTTGCTGGACTTTGACGCCTTAACAGGCTTTGTTTCAACTACAGGCTCCTCCTCTGCTTCAAGCTGCGGCTTGTACTTTTTGTTGTACAGCTCTCTCATTCTAGGCCCAAGCTTCCAAATTAAAAAACCTCCGTAGCCTACAGCCGCATAAAAATCCTGCAAGCCTGTAAACTGCTTTTTCAGTATTTCAAGGAAAAACTCCACACGCTCATCGTCTGTTAAAACTATGCCGTTGTGCTTAAACTCCTTGTCGATTTCCGCCTTACCACGCTCTATATTTTCTTCACGACACTCCTTTTTAAACCAGCTTTTTATTTTATTTCTTGCTTCACTCGTTTTTACCTTTGCAAGCCAGTCTCTTTTTGGCCCTGCTGTTTCCTTTGAGGTAAGAATCTCTATTATTTCGCCTGTCTTTACATGATAGTCAATAGGCATTATTCTGCCGTCTACCTTTGCACCTATCATACGATTTCCTACCGCAGAATGAATGGCATAGGCAACATCAATAACCGTTGCACCGGTAGGCAGACTTAAGACATCACCCTTAGGTGTAAATATAAATACCTCCTCAGGTGCAAGGTCTGTTTTTATATTGCGTATAATATCGGTTTCATCGTCAAGCTGATTTTCCAGTATTTGGCGAATCCACTGTACCTTTTCGCTCATATCGTCCTTGCTCTTGCCCTTTAGCCCCAGCTTATACTTCCAGTGTGCGGCAATACCGTACTCGGCTGTATGGTGCATTTCCCAGGTTCTTATTTGGACCTCAAAAGGCACGCCCTCTTTACCGATTACCGTTGTATGCAGTGACTGATACATATTTGGCTTTGGGGTAGATATATAATCCTTAAACCTGTTTGGCAGCGGCTTAAACATATCATGCACAACGCCAAGAATGTTGTAGCAGTCGCTTACGGTATTGACTATAACACGAACGGCAAAAATGTCGTAAATCTGCTCTATACTTTTGCCCTTCATAAAGGTTTTCTTGTAAATGCCGTTTATGCTTTTTACTCTGCCCTCTATATAAATGTCATCTACAATACCCTTTGCTCTTTCTACAATTTCCTTTTTTATGCGTTCTATAAACTTTTTTCTTTCAGGCTCGCTAAACGCAAGCTTATCCTCTATTTCCTTGTAGCCTATAGGATCCAGGTATCTTAGGGACAAGTCCTCCATTTCCTCTTTTACGGTGCGAATACCCAAGCGATGAGCAATGGGGGCAAAAACCTCCATTGTTTCCAGGGCAATATCCCGCCTTTTTTGCTCACGCATACACTCAATGGTACGCATATTGTGCAAGCGATCGGCAAGCTTAATGATAATTACCCTAATATCGTCAGACATAGCAATAAGCATTTTCCTTATATTTTCAGCCTGACGCACCTCTCTGTTTGAATACGGTATTTTCTTCAGCTTTGTTACGCCGTCAATCAAATGGGCAATTTCGTCACCGAACAGCTTAATTATTTCCTCTAAAGTAACATCGGTATCCTCTACAACATCGTGCAAAAGAGCCGCTACCACGGTTTCGCTGTCCATACCAAGGTCTACCAAAATACAGGCGACCGATGTGGGGTGCAGAATATACGGCACGCCTGACACTCTGCGTTGGTCGCCGTGTGCCTCGCTTGCCAAATTATACGCCTTTTCGATGAGCTGAGTGTCATAATCTCTTCCGCTTTCTCTCATCATTCTTTTAAGCTCTTCATAATCCTGATAGTGAACTAATACTTCTGACATATTTATATCCCCCTTTTATAGTATTAACAGCCGTTAATTAATATAAGACAAAAGCTGTTTCATTATTTTTGCACTGTTAAGGTCTGCCTTACCCTCGGTCGGCAGTAATTTTATAACGGTTTCATTGTAGGTGTTTTTATACTCAATAAGCGAAAGCTGCTGCATAGCCGTAAGTATAACCTGTAGTCTGCCATAATTAATTCTTTTGTTGTTAAGTCTTGCACATATTATGTATGGCGGATAGCTCCAGCCCTTTTCACTGCGGAGAAATTTAAACACAACCGCAAAGTCCTCTCTTGCAGGCAGTAAGGTATTTGCCTGCTGCGGGGAAAGCTGTTCTAAATTCATAAGCTTTTCAAACAGCCGATTTTCGTTCAGCACAACGTTAGTATCAACACCGCCGGGCTTTATTTCTTTTATTATAACACTTAATGACTGCTTGTTGTTATATTCGTTTATATCTATTGTCACTGCTAAATCAAGCACATCTCCCACTCTGTAGGGAAGCTGCTCTGCCGTTGTAAAAAACAGCATAGCATTTACAGGTATTTTATCTCTTTCAAATGTCAGCCTTAGGTGGTTTCCGTTTCCTACAGGCGTAACCTTCCTTAGGCACATATTGTACAAGCCGAATACAGGGGTAGGGTTTCCCGCACCAAAGGGTTCAAGCATTGATATTTGCTTTGCAAGCTCTGCATTAAGAAATTTTGGGTTTAGCTTGCAGTCTATTTTAAGAGTAGGAAGCGGCATATCGCCCTTTTCAAAGGCATAGCGATTAATTCTGATAGAAAACTCCTCAATATCGGCTGCAGCTATACTCAGCCCTGCCGCCATTGGGTGTCCGCCGAAATGCGGAAGCAAGTCACTACAGGAGGTTATAGCGTCTATAAGAGAAAAGCCCTCTATACTTCTGCCGCTGCCCTTTGCCGAGCCGCCCTCTGTTGTAATAATAATAACCGGCTTTCCGTATATGTCCTTTACCCTTGAGGCCACTATGCCTATAACTCCTTGGTGCCAGCCCTCGCCGCTTATTACCATTACTCTTTTATATTTAATGCTCGGATTCTGCTCAATATATAACAAAACCTGGCTTAGTATATCTCTTTCAATTTGCTGTCTTATCTTATTATCCTCTGAAAGCTGTTGGGATATTTCCCGGGAAACAGCGTCATCCTCCGTTAATAACAGCTCGACAGATTTTTCGGACAATTCCAGTCTGCCGCAGGCATTTATTCTTGGCACTACCGTAAAGGCAAGCCTTCCGGCTGTAAGCTTGTTGCTGCCCTTTATGCCGGCTGTATCAAGCAGTGCACTTATACCCTTTCGCTGAAGATTTTTAATAGCGTTCAGTCCGTTCTTTACCAGCACTCTGTTTTCGCCTGTTAAAGATACAATATCTCCTATAGTACCCAGTGCGGCAATATCGGAATATTTATTAAGCAGCTTTTCAATATCCAAATGTTGGTCTTCAAGTGCCATTATAAGCTTGAAGGCAACGCCCACACCTGACAAGTGCTTAAATTCCGACATACAGTCGGCCCTGTGGGGATTAACAACCGCAACGGCGTCAGGCAGCTTTTCGGGCGGTGTGTGGTGGTCGGTAACTACTGTATCTATACCCAGTGTTTTTGCATACTCTATTTGCTCTGCCGCCGAAACACCGTTATCCACTGTAATAATAAGCGTTATGCCCTTTTCTGCTATTTTATCCACAGCACCGTTGTTCATACCGTAGCCCTCTGCTTCTCTTGAGGGAATGTAGTAAGAAGCCCTTGCTCCTAATGAGCTTAAATAATCATACAAAAGTGCTGTAGAGGTTACGCCGTCGGCGTCATAGTCGCCGTACACGCATATGCTTTCATTATCCTCCAAGGCCTTGAAAATTCTGTCTGTCGCCTTGTCCATATCAATCATTAAAAACGGATCCTCAAGCTCATCGTTATCATAAAGAAACCCTTGAACCTCCTCGTAGGTGTCAACACCTCTTATAGACAAAAGCATGGCAACTATAGCAGGTATACCGTAATCCGAGGCCATAGCCCTTACCTGTTCTTTATTTAATTGTTCCGGTTTCCAGTCCTTCATAAAACTACCTGCTTAAATTTTATTCTTGCTTTTTGATTGCAAAAGCATTTCCTCTGCGTGCTTAAGTGTAAGCTCTGTAATAGACACACCGCCAATTATGCGTGCAAGCTCACGAACACGGTCTTCAAAGCTTAGCTCACTGACCTGCGTAAAGGTTCTGTTATTTTCAACATTTTTCTTAATTAAGAAATGAGTGTCTGCCAAAGCGGCTATTTGTGCTTGGTGGGTTATACATATTACCTGCCTTGTTTCAGACAACGCCTTTAGCTTATAGCCAACCTTTTGTGAGGCACTGCCGCTTATGCCCGTGTCTACCTCGTCAAAAATCATAGTAGAAACTATATTGTGAGAGGCAATTACATTTGTGATAGCCAGCATCATTCTGGACAGCTCACCGCCCGACGCTATTTTAGAAACAGGCTTAGGCGTTTCGCCGGGGTTAGCCGAAATTAAAAATTCCAGCTTATCACAGCCGTTTTCATTTAAAGGACAACGCTCTATGCTAACCTCTAAATTAACATTTGGCATATCAAGGTAGGTCATTTCCTCTTTAACCCTTGCGGCAAACTCACGGGAAATTTTCTTTCTTTCGGCAGACAGCTTCAAGGCTAATTCCTTGGTAGCCTGAAAATATTTGTCGTAATCCTTTTGCAGGCTCTCCATATTAAATTCATAATCCTCCAGCTGCTGAAGCTGACCTTTGGCATTTTCATAAAATTCCAATATTTCAGCAGTTGTACTGCCATATTTTTTTGAAAGCCTGTACAGAACATCAAGCCTTTCTTCTATTTCCTGCAGTCTGTAAGGGTCTGTGTCAATGCCCTCCAGAATTGACGAAATCTCCTCTGCACAGTCCTGAAGCTCGTAATATACATTTGTAATACGCTCCGAAAGCTTTTCTGTTACAGGCACATATTCCGAAACCCTGCCTATACAGTCGCTGCATTCTCTAAGTGCGTCAATACAGCCGTTTATCTGCTCTTCACCTGCAAGAATTGCCTCTGCCTCTGAAAGGCTTCTAATAATATCCTGAGCGTTTTGGGCTTTGCTGCGCTCCTCTGTAAGCTGTTCGTACTCGCCCTCCTGCGGTGCTGCCTGTTCAATTTCGTTTATCTGATAGCGTAAAAGGTCAATTTGACGCTCACGCTGAGAGTCGTCGGTTTGTGCACCTTTTAGCCTTTTTCTGTAGTCACGAAGTATAGCTAAATTCTCTCTGTACTCTTTTTTTATGCTGTCAAGCTCGCCAATGCTGTCAATATATTCAATGTGCTTTTCAGGCGACATCAGGTTGTAGCTTTCGTGCTGACCGTGAACATTTACCAAATGAGCCGTAATTTCCTTTAAAACAGCAAGATTGGCAGGCCTGCCGTTTATTCTGCAGGAGCTTTTGCCGTTGGCTGTAAGCTTTCTCTGTAAAATAAGCCGGTCATCCCGGTCGCACTCAAAGCCGTACTGCTCAAGCAGGCTGTACACCTGCGGATTGGTTACGCTGAAGCTACCGCTTACAAAAGCTGTGTCAGCACCGGAGCGGATAATATCCTTAGAAATTCTGCCCCCTAAAAGTGCGTTAATAGAGCCTATAATAATAGACTTACCTGCACCTGTTTCACCTGTAAGAACATTAAAGCCCTTGGTGAAGTCAATATTCGTTTTTTCAATAACAGCAATGTTTTCTATGTACAATGAATTAAGCATAAAACTCACCTTTTACAACTATTTGCAAAATTACATATTCTTTTTTAACTCCGAGGTTAAGGCAGCCGCCTTGCTTCCCGATGTAGCAACAATAAAAATAGTATCATCACCGGCAATGGTTCCCAAAATACCGTCCCACTCTATTGAATCAAGTGCGGCACACACCCCCTGTGCCATACCGTTGGTGGTTTTCAGTACAACCATATTTTGGGCAAAATCCACGCTTATAACTGCGGTTTTAAAGAGATTTTGAAAGTTAGACAGGGTATCCATACCCGACTTATTCCCTGTGGTATATTTATATTTTCCGTTGCCTATGGGTGTTTTGATTAATTTAAGCTCCTTAATATCTCTGGATATTGTAGCCTGGGTTACTGTAAAGCCCCTTTGGCTGAGCTTTTCTATAAGCTCCTCTTGGGTATCAATATCATACTCCTGTATAATTTCCAAAAGAGTAGCGTGTCTGCGTGATTTCATAAAGCTCTCCTTATATACCTCGTTCGTTCAGCTTGTTGTTAAGCACAGTATAAAAATTCTGCGGTTCAATAGAAATTAGCGAAAAAGACTTTTCGTACTTTTCTATAGTTACCCTTGTATCGTCCGTAAGCGGCAAATGGTACTGTCCGTCAACCGTTAAAAATGCCTCGGTTCCCGTTCCCTCACCTGTTGCGGCGGTTACTGTAAGCTTATCGCCGGCCTTAAAAATAACAGATCTCGAAAACAGACTGTGCGGACATATAGGCGTAAGCAAAATACATTCAATATCGGGACAAATAACAGGCCCTCCTGCCGACAGTGAATATGCCGTAGAGCCTGTAGGCGTTGAAAAAATAACGCCGTCTGCTCTGTACTGACAGGTTTTTTTGCCGTTTACCGAAACGGACAAGTCCATCATTCTGGACATTGAGCCACGGGAAATAACGGCATCGTTAATAGCATACAGCCTTTCAGCTCCTGTAGGTGTTTCTACCGTAACCTTCAGCAGCATTCTCTGCTGTGTAAAGTAATTGCCTGCAAGCAGCTTGTCAATAGAATCAAGGTCTTGCGGCTCAAGTGTGGCTACAAAGCCGACTCTGCCGAAATTAATGCCCAAAAGCGGCTTATTGTGCTTTGCCGCATGGCGTGCCATATGAATAATGGTACCGTCGCCGCCTATCGCAATAAGAATATCACAATTCTTTACAACCTCTGTATGTGATTCAAAGCAAAGAACATCGTTTATATGATTTTTTGCAATTCTTCTGTCTCTTTCTAAAACAACGGGAGTAACGCCCATATTTATCAGCTTATCTATAACCTTAGGCTGAAACTCTACTGCCTGAGGCTTTGAGGTATTTGTAATTACTGCTACCTTCATCTACATCAATCCTTTTTGTCCAAAGCCTTGTGGGAGTCTTCCACCAGCTTCTGCGGTGTAATGTCAGCCTTGAGAACACCTTGTGCATCGGTTCTATTTAAGTAAATTAAATATTCAATATTACCCTCCGGCCCCTTTATAGGGGAATAGTCCAGCCCTAAAACATCAAAGCCGTTTTCAAGACAAAAGCTTGTAATATCTTCTACAACCTGCTTATGTACCTGCGGGTCACGCACTACGCCTTTTTTGCCCACATTTTCACGCCCTGCCTCAAACTGCGGCTTTATTAAGCAGACGGCCTGTGCGTTTTCTGCCATTAGCTTTCTTGCCGCCGGCAAAACAAGCCTTAACGAAATAAAGGATACATCTACAGAGAAAAAATCTATTTTATCAGGCACCTGCTCCTGTGTAATATACCTTACATTTGTTCTTTCAAGGTTTACAACACGGCTGTCGTTTCTAAGCTTCCAGTCAAGCTGACCGTAGCCAACATCTACAGAATAAACCTTTACAGCACCGTTTTGCAGCATACAGTCTGTAAAGCCCCCTGTTGACGCACCTATATCCATTGTAATTTTACCCTTTAAATCTATAGGAAACGACTGCATGGCCTTTTCCAGCTTAAAGCCGCCACGGCTTACATATTTTGGTGTGCCGCCTCTTACCTCCAGCTTAGCTGTTACAGGGTACACAGTGCCGGGCTTGTCTGCCTTTTGGTTGTCAACATACACCAAGCCTGCCATAATTACTGCCTTAGCCTTTTCTCGGCTTTGTACATAACCTGCCTCATACACTAAAACATCAAGCCTCTTTTTTTCTGCTTTTTCAGCCATATTATTCACCACCCTTGCTTTGCAGTCCTTTTAATACGGTGTCTGCAATACCGTTTTCGTCCAGTCCCAGCTTTTTCAGCAATGAATCCACCTTTGCGTGCTTAACATATACATCATCAATAGCGGTTAATTTATACTCACCCTTATATTCTCTTTTTACCAGGTCATACAAAAAGTGTTCACCAACGCCCCCTGTAGCCATTCCCTCTTCAAAAAAGAAAATATTTTTATATTCTTTTGCTAAGTCCAGTGCCTTTGCCGGAATAGGCTTAATTCTGTTAAGCTTTAAAATACATACGCTAACGCCCTTGCTTTCAAGTATTTGCATTGCCTTACAGGCACTTGCAAACAGCTTACCATAAGTAACAATAAGCGTACTGCTGTTGCTGCTGCCATAAAACTGATAATGCTTTTTTGTAACCTGAAAATCCTGTGGCTTGTACGGCTCGCCGCCACGAGGGTACCTAACCGCTACCGGCTTGTTGTTTGCCGCTACTGCAAAGTCCATAGCTATTTCAAGCTCACTAAAGTAAGTAGGGCTGTATATTTCAAGGTTAGGCACAGGATTAAGCAAAGCCACATCAAACACACCTTGGTGGGTTTCGCCGTCCTCACCTACTAAGCCTGCCCTGTCTATTGCCAAAACAATGTGCAGGTTTTGCATTGCAACATCGTGAATTATCTGGTCAACACAGCGCTGTAAAAAGGTTGAGTACACCGCAAAAAACGGTAAAGCACCCTGAGCCGCAAGTCCTCCTGCAAAGGTTACTGCGTGCTCCTCTGCAATGCCTGTATCAAAAAACCTCGGTTTAAATTCAGTAGAAAATCTGTCAAGACCTGTGCCTGAACGCATAGCGGCTGTAATGGCACAGATTTTCTTGTTTTTTTCTGCCAGCTCGCACAGCTTATTGCCAAAGACAAAGGAAAAATCAATAGCCCCTGTTTTAGGCTCGCCGGTTTCAATATCAAATGCCGAAATGCCGTGGTAAACATTAGGCCGGCTTTCTGCCATTGCGTAGCCCTTACCCTTTTTCGTTACTATATGAACAAGCACAGGGCCTTTTATGTCCTTAACAGTTTCAAAAACGGTAACAAGGTCTGAAATATTATGACCGTCCAACGGCCCGTAATAGTGAAAGCCCATATCCTCAAAAATAGTTGAATGTGAAAGAGCGTGGCGAAGCTTTTTCTTAATTACCCTTATTGCCTTTGCCGACGGCTTGCCTACTACAGGCACCCTTTCAAGCACATGCTCTATTCTTTCTTTTGCCCGTATATACTTAGGCATAAACCTTACACGGCGTAAATATTTTGCCATTGAGCCTACATTTTTTGATATAGACATTTTGTTGTCGTTAAGAACGACAATAAAGTTTTTCTGAAATCTTCCTGCGTTGTTCAAGCCCTCGTAGGCCAACCCGCCTGTTAAGGCACCGTCGCCTATTACAGCTATGGTGCAGCCCTTTTTGCCAAGTATATTTTTAGCCCTGGCTATACCGTATGCGGCAGAGATAGATGTACTGCTGTGGCCGGCGTTAAAGGCGTCATATGGGCTTTCGCTTCTTTTTGGAAAGCCGGAAATTCCTCCCTCGGTACGCAGAGTATCAAATTCGTTTGCTCTGCCCGTAAGCAGCTTATGGGTATAGCACTGGTGACCTACATCCCACACAATAGAATCATCGGACGAATTAAACACCTTTTCAAGTGCCACAGTAAGCTCTACCGTACCCAGGTTAGATGCTAAATGTCCGCCGTTTTGCGAAACAACCGTTATTAACTTTTCTCTTACTTCATCACACAGCTCTGTAAGCTGCTCATCACTAAAATCGACAATATCCTTTGGCGACTTTATATGTGACAGATAAGGTTTTTCCATAAGAGAACCCTTCCTTTTATAAAACACAGCCTATACAGCTGTAAAATAAACTAAATAAAAATTAATACTCTCTGTTTGACAGAGAAAGTGCCAGCTTCTTTAAGGCCGAGCTGTCACCCTTAAAGCCTGAAAGGCTGTCAATAGCCTTGGCCGTAAGGCTTTCTACCAAGCTTTTGCACTCTTCAAGCCCAAGCAGTGAAACATAAGTAGATTTTTCGTTTTCTTTGTCACTGCCTACAGGCTTGCCCAGCTTGCTTTGGTCAGCTGTAACATCAAGAATATCGTCCTGAATCTGAAAAGCAAGTCCAATGCTTTCACCAAACACCCTTGCCCTTTTTATATCCTCATCGTCTGCACCTGCCACAATACAGCCCATTTCACAGGCACTTTTAATTATGGCGGCAGTCTTTTTTCTATCCATTTCCTTTAGTATGTCAATACCGGAGCTTTTGCCCTCGTTTTCAAGGTCAATAATCTGACCTCCTACCATACCGTTTGCACCGCAGTATTCAGCCAAATTATTTACTGCCCTTGCAGTATTATAGGCATTCTCTTTAGTAATATTAGAGGTAGCGGTTTTAAACGCAAGGGCCTGAAGTGCATCGCCTGCAAGCAAAGCGGTATCTTCACCGTACACCTTGTGGTTTGAAGGCTTGCCACGGCGGAAATCGTCATTGTCCATACAAGGTAAATCGTCATGTATAAGTGAATATGTGTGTATCATCTCTACAGCGCAGGCAAAGGGCATAGCGTCCTCTATATTTCCGCCGCACAGCTGACAAAACTCCAATACAAGCAGGGGACGAATACGCTTTCCTCCTGCAAGCAGACTGTAGTCCATAGAATCTATCAGTCTTTTTTCAAGGCAATCCTTGTCGGGCAAGTAGCCTGCCAAAGCCTTTTCTATTCTTTCGTTAAGCGTCATTCTGCGGCCTCCTTTTCAATGTCGTCTGTGCTTAATTCCGTCACCTTTTGCTGGGCCTCGTTTAGTATTTTATAGCAATACGCCGACAGCTTGGTGCCCTCCTCAAACAGCTTTAAGGATTGCTCCAAAGGGATACCACCCTTTTCAAGCTGACCGGTTATTTCCTCCAGTCGGGCTATTGCCTCCTCATAGGTTTTCTTCTTTGGCATTATAGTCATTCCTTTTATCGTTTACATTACAATACAGCTCACCGTTCTTTAGCTTTACGGTAATACTGTCATTTATATTTACATCGTCCACACTGCTGACAATTTCGTCATTGACCAACGCAAGGCTGTAGCCTCTTGCAAGTATATTCAGCGGGCTTAAAGCATTCAGCCTTGCGGAACATTCTTTTAGCTGTTCTGCCTTTGACTGTAAATTTTCCTTATATGCCGCTGCCAGCCTTATATTAATATTATCAAGATTTGCTTTTATTTTAGGCAGCCGGTAGCTTTCGGAAAAGACAGACAGCCTGTTATACACACTGTCTACCCTTTGCTGCTGCAAATACACTGCATACCTTGCGGCACTTATAATTCTGTCGTTGAAGGACGAAATCATATTAAGCAGTTTAATTTTGTCGGGAACCGCAATTTCTGCCGCCGCTGACGGAGTAGGTGCCGTTTTGTCAGCTACAAAGTCACATATTGTTACATCTGTAGCGTGTCCTACTGCCGAAATAACCGGAATATTTGAATTATAAACAGTGTGTGCCAGCAGCTCACTGTTAAACGCCCAAAGATCCTCCATAGAGCCGCCGCCCCTGCCAATAATAATAACATCAACACTGTTGGTTTTATTAAAATATTCAATACCTGCCACAAGCTCCGGCACCGCCTGCTCCCCCTGCACAGCGGCAGGGTAAAGTACCATTTCCGCCAAAGGGTAGCGCCTGTTTAGAACAGTTTCTATATCTCGGCGTACCGCACCTGTTTGTGAGGTAACAACGCCGATTTTCTGTGGGTATACAGGTATTTCCTTTTTATGCTCAGGGCTAAACAGCCCTTGCTTTTCAAGCTTTTCTTTCAGCTGGTTAAAGGCTACCGTAAGCTCACCTATACCGTCAGGCTGCATTTGCCGTACATACAGCTGATACTGCCCTGTAGCGTCATATATAGATACTCTTCCTATGGCAATTACGCTCATTCCCTCCTGTGGTTCAAAACGGAGCTTTGCGGCGTCACCTGCAAACATAACACAGCGAACAACCGCCTTTTCATCCTTAAGCGAAAAGTAAATATGTCCCGAACGATAGTGGTTTGTAAGGTTAGAAATTTCTCCCCTCACAAAAACCTGCGAAAGCACAGGGTCGCCGTCAAGCAGTGACTTTGTATAAAAATTCAACTGTGATACAGTTATTATGGAATTACCGTTCATAATATTTCTTCCTTATTTTTTATAGCGGTCAGCACTGCAACCCCGGCGGCGTTGTCGGCAGAAAATTCAGGCTGTGCAAAGTAAGCGCCAAGCCTATTTGTAAGATTTTTCTTAATTATGCTGTTAGACATTACACCGCCTGCAAAAAGCACCGGCATTTCCCCGTACTCCTTAAAAATATTCAAGGTCATGCTATACAGCGTTTCTTCAATATATTTTAAAACATACGCCGCTATTTCTTCCTTTGGCGTGCCGTCCTTATACATTTTTTCACAAATGTTCTGCACACCCGAAAGACAGCAGTCACACCCCTTAATTGTAGGCTTACACTTTATTTTTCCAAAAAAACTAAGTGCAAACTGTTCCAGCTGTTTTCCGCAGGGAAATTGTAAGCCCAGCATAACTCCCACACGGTCTACAAGCTGACCGGCATTAAGGTCAAGAGTTTTGCCAACAAGGTTTGCACTTATTATGTTATCTTTATCGGGAGTAACAATGAGTGCCTCTGTAGTGCCGCCGGAAATATGAAAAGCCAAGTGCTTTTTTGTAAAAAGCTCGGTATGCCCACAGGAATAAACAGCCGCCGCTATATGTCCCTGTTGATGAGAAAACCTGTACAGCGGTACATTCATTACAGATGTAAGTGACCTTGCAAAGCCACTGCCTACCGTAAAGCAAGGCATATATGAGCCTTCTGTACTGCGTGGCGTAAACGACGCACCTACTGCACTAACTTTTGACAAATCCACCTGTACTGCAAGCTGCTCTATCATTTGAGGAAGCTGTGCCGTATGGTGAAACACTGCGTCGCTTTGGCGTAACCCCAGTTCACCGCTTTTAACGGGCAAAAGCTTTTTAGCCTGATAAATTTCACCGTTTACATAGGCTGCGGCAGATGTTGTGTAGTTGCTGGTATCTATACCTAAATACAAATTACCGCCACACATAGCTTATGCCTGTCCCCTTACCACAGCACCTAAAATACCGTTAATAAAAGAGGTTTCCTCCGGAGTGGAATACTTTTTTGCAATAATAACAGCCTCATTAATAATAACGCTTTCAGGGTTTTCTGCCTTTGTTTTTGATACATCGGCATACTTAAGCTCGCTTATAGCCAACTGCATTATGCTTAGGGCAACCTTTGAAATTCTGTTTAAAGCTCTGTTTTTGGAGTTTGCCTGAATAAGCTCATTAATTTCATTTTCGTTATTCTCAATGTTTTCAAGCAAGCCCATCGCAAAATCGTCTATTTCAAAATCTCTGCTTTCCATAGCCGTTTCGTATAAATCCTTGAATGCCTCATGGTTAATGTTTCTTTCAAAAGCGAGCAAAAATGCCTGTTCTCTTGACTGTCTGCGAGATAGTTTTGATTTCATTGTTATCATCCCTTTATTTTGATGTTAAGGTGCTAAATACTTACTTTATATTATACCATAAATCGACACATAATCAAGATAAACACGCATATTTATACATTAGCATTTAACGGCAGGCACTCAATAACTGCTTACGGATTTTGCATCTTTATTATTTATATATTAAGTATATGTAAACATATTAATTATTATTGTTTTTATAATTTTAAAATGATATAATTACCAAAGCGAGGTGTTTAATTATATGAATAATTCCAGCAGTCCTTACAGCTGTCCCAACAACAACGGTGTACCACACAGAAGGTACAATATCTATGGTGGCTCGGCACAGCCTAATCAATATAACAATCAATATACAAACAACGAGTATGCCCAAAATCAATATAACAACAACCAATATGTAAATAACGGGTATACTCAGAATCAGTACAACAACCAATATATGAATAATGAGTATTCCCAGAATCAGTACAACAACCAATATGTAAATAATGAGTATAATCAGAATCAGTACAACAACCAATACATGAATAATGGGTATACTCAAAATCAGTACAACAAACAATATGTAAATAACGGATATAATCAGGCTCCGTACAGCAGTCAATATATGAATAACGGGTATAATCAAAGTCAATGCTCAAACAATCAACATAATTGCAGCCAATATTTTGGCGGTCAGTCTGCTAATAATCAATACTCTGCTGCGGCGGTGGGTGCAGCCCCTCAGCCTATGCAGCTTAACCGTCCTTTTACAAATACCCCTGCCTGTACAGAGGCAGAATATAAAAAGCAAATGGTGGTTAAGCAGCGAAAGAGCCTGCGTAAAACCTCTAACAGAGTGGGCGGCGGTATGCTGCTGTTTATAGTATTTACTACCGTTATAGCTATGATTTTAATGGCTATGACAGTAACCTCCGGCAGCTCCTCGTTAAATTTAAGCACTGTAATGCTGTATGTTATAAACGCAATAGCGTCACTTGTGGGCGAGTTTATTGCAGCGGCAATTATAATGGCAATGTGTAAAACCAACATAAACAAGGCGGTTAAAATTAAGTCTGTAAGCATTGGCGATACGGTAAAATATACACTGGCGGCTATGGGCTTTGCATATGTGTTTAACCTGCTGCTTAGCTTTATGAATATCAACCTGTCTATGTTCGGTTTTGAGAATAAGGCTTCAGACTACGGCAGTACAAGCGGCACAGCAGAAAACATTATATATTTTATAGCTATTGCCGTGGTACCGCCTATTATAGAGGAATTTCTTTTTAGAGGTGCTATACTCGGCTCGTTAAGAAAGCACGGCGACGCACTTGCTATAGTGGTGTCGGCTGTTATGTTTGGTTTTGCACACAGCAACTTTATACAAACACCTGTTACATTCTTAACAGGACTTGTTTTAGCTTACCTAACGGTTAAAACCAACTCACTTATACCGGCAATCATTGTCCACTTTGTAAATAATGGGTCTGTAGTAGCATTTAGCCTGCTTTCGCAGCTTAAGCTTGACGAAATGGTATACAGCGTTATAGATTTTTCACTTGCACTTGTTTTTGTGCTTTCAGGATTAATCTGTACAGCTATGCTTATTAAAAAATTCGGAAATAAGCTGTTTGAGTTCGATTCAAGCTCCGAAGATAACCCAAACGGGCTTACAATGGCAAAAAGATTAAGATATGTCTTTACATCACCGTGGATGATAATATACACAGCTGTAGTTT
>FR891313.1:25332-27708 GCA_000435335.1 Clostridium sp. CAG:964 | reverse complement strand
GTCGGTATCAAAGGTTATTGTGTAGCTGTTGGGACTCCATACGGGATAGAGCGTCAGTACCTCATTTGCGTAATAATAATCCTTTAAACCGTATACCCTTTCACCACCGTCTGTTGTTGCCCAGCCGGTCTGTGTGTAGCCCGGGCGGGTAAACAAAGCGTCTCGCAGACGGAGAGGATAAAAACCGTCGAACTTAGCATCGGTCACGGTATCTCCTGTGCCGTATGCACCGGGCAGATAAGTGACATCATACCGGTGGGTGAGCGAAAGAAATTCAACGCTTGCCGGTACGGTGTCACCGGGCTTGTAAAGGTTCCCGCCTTCGTCTTCCCACCACTGCGTTACACCTTCAGAAACGCTATCTGTAAGGGACAGTCCATCGATAGATGGGGCTGTGAAGCTTTCGCCGTTTTTGACCATAAGGTTAATGCCTCTTCTATCGTTAAAGTAATAATCGCCAAGGTAAAGGATCACTTCTTTAAGACCGTTCTTACCGAGAGCATCAACATTCTGCACTTCAAGCACGGGACGGTATGCACCGTCGGTCACATTATCTTTTTCCAAATTGGAGGTTAATTTTTCGTAGCGGAGCATCATGTATTCGTAACCGTAATTGTTATAACGGGTGTCTTGTCCCCAATATAAAAACAAGTCGCTTTTTATCTGCATATTTTTGATATACCAAGGGGCTTTTGCAAGTATCTGATCCCACTCGTTGTTTGTTGGGAAAATTTTCCCGTTTGTGGTATCAACGGTGCTTCCCATTGAAGGAGCACGCAGGGTGTAGTTAATGCCGTTTGAAGCGTAATTCCTGCCGAAAATAAGTCCATTTTGGTCAAGCTCCTTCCAACTAACCTTGTTTGTTAAGGTGTAGTTGGCTATAAATAAACTATGGAGCTGAGTATAGCCGTATATCGACTCGGGATCATCGGCCTTAGAAGCAATCTCGGCCGCCTCCACCACGCCCGTTGAAGAGGATTTTAACTTATAGGCCTCTATGGTACCCACATAGGTGAAGGGTACATAATGAAGAGAGGTGTCGGGCAGATCGCTGTCCACCGTGCCGGGGATATTCTCTCCCGACAGGTCGAAATAATATGTATCTCCCACTCCATATTCCAAATAAAATTCCTCGGGTTTTACCCACTGTGCCGTAAGAGATGTAACATGTGCCGGTACGCTTTCTCCCGGGGCATAAATCCTGTTGTTATCTCCCAGCCATGCAAAGTAGCCTGTGCTGTTGCCGTAGGGATGGGTAAGTCCATCGCTTGTGGGAGCGGCAAAGCTTCCGTTGCTTTGGACGGCAATTTTTATTTTTTCCTCGCCGCCGAGGGTGGTTCCGTTAAGGTTAAGGGTAACGGCTCTAAGTCCGTTTTTTCCAAGTGCGTCTGCGTTTTTGATTTCAAGAACAGGTCTGTAAGAACAACCCTTGTTGCATACAAAATCATCGATTATATTGCGTGGCGAGCTGCGATGATCTCCACGCCGTAAGCTGTGATTCTTTTCATACGGGTGAGAGTAGCAGGTATCCTGCCCCCATGAAGCATATTCCTGCCAATTCCTAATGAATTTGCTGTTTTTGTCAAGGATCCTGTCCCATTCGTTTCTTAGGGGTGCTGCACCGTTATTATTGCCTCTGCTTCCCACTGTCGGTGCACGCAGGTTATAATCTATACCGCCGCTTTGATAATCCTTGCCGTATATATAGTCCCCTGCCATGCTAAGCTCACTCCAACGGACCCATGTCTTTACAGAATGTTCGGCAATAAACAAACTGTGAGGATAGGTATATCCATATGAACTTAAGGAAGCATCGGTTATCCTTGAAGCATATTCGGAGCTTCCTGCAACCATGTAGGCTTCAGTCGTCAGAACATAGGAATTGACCGTTCCCGCATATATGAAGGGCACATAATGAAGGGTGCTTTCGGGCAGCTCTTCGTTAGTCTGACCGGGAATGTCAAAAGCCGAAAGGTCAAAATAATATCTCTCGCCGGTGGCAAGGTTAAATTGCTCTTCTGGATTTTTCTCCACCGTAAACCGAACGCTGAATAAATTGCCGATGTAATCGGTCTTATAGTCGCCGTTATACTGCTCTGAAAATACCGAAAAGTTATATTCGCCTTCAGCAAGGCCCGCAGGTATCCGAAAAGTTTTGCTGCCGTTGCTGGAAAAGACAGATGTACTACTGCGTCCGTAATATTTCACATTGCCGTCCTGGCCGAAAAGTATGGCCGAAATATATTCGTTATTGCCGGTTTTTGCATCATTGTAATTAATACTGATCTCTCCGCCGTCGGGAGTCACCGAAACGGCACTGGTCGAAACCCGAAAATCTCTGCGGCTGCTGTCGTAAAGGGTAAGCTTCCATTCGTT
>FR891313.1:0-25319 GCA_000435335.1 Clostridium sp. CAG:964 | reverse complement strand
TAAAGGGTAAGCTTCCATTCGTTGCCGCTGTATGCGGGAATTTCCGCCAGCCCTCCATCGGTGTCCTCGACCGATTTACCTCCTGCCGCAGCCGATATGAACCTTATATCGTTCTTGTTTAAATTGAAGGCCGGGCGTGCCGAGTGGAGCGTGTTAACATTATCAACGTCAACAAAGCCCGTGTCAAAAATCAGGCCTGCGGCCTGTGTGAAAACCGTTGGATGGGAACGAAGCCACCATGCACCTTTATTTCCCGAGGTATCGGTGGCAATAAAACCGGGAGCCTTATCATAATTTCCGATGTAGTCGATTACTTCCCGAATTGAGGGGAAAAACATTTTGTCCGCATTGGTCAAGCTGCATTTGTCCCAGGTGTAGTCGAATAAATTCCTTTCGACATTATCGGTTTTTTCGACCGGAAGCATAGCCTCTTGCTCCAGACCGGAAAAATTGTTGCTGTTTGCCGCAAAATCTTTGCACCACTGTTGTGCGTCACTGCCGTTATATTCACTTCCGCCATGAATATAATCATACTTCACATTACCATCAAGAAGATTTTCCGACAGCATGAACATTCCGTTTCTTTTGCCGTCATTGGACTTGTCGGTGTCCAGTACCCTCCACTTAATTGGGTTGTTGCCGTTGTTGCCAAAGTAGATATAGCTGTTTGGCATAAAATGGATATTTTTGCCGTTTTGAACCCTTGTGGGACTGCTTAACGGCTTTGTGTTAAAGTGTATGGCCTGGTACTGCGTGCCTGTGCCTTCTGCGGCAAACACGTTTGTAGGCACAATGCACAGCACCATACATAAGGTGAGCAGGATGCTGAATATTCGTTTTTTCATATTGCATTACCTCCGTTCAAGTATTGTGAGCGGTATTTATCTGCAAACAGGGCGACGCCCTGCTTTAAGACCTCCATCTGGGATTGCAGGTAATATTCGTCCTCAAACATAGCGTAGTGTACACAGGCTCGGACGAATATAAAAATCAGCGGTGTGATTGTCGTATAGGGGATTCCTATCTTTGGCTCAAGCAGCTTTGCATACTCGGTATAACGCTTGTTGACGCCCTCAAAAAATTTTTTGCCGTGTTCAATATATTTCGGATGGGTGTATATTTGATACATCAGCCTATATTTTTTGCCGTGCTTTCGTGCAGTCCAATAAGGAACCTCTTTCACAAATCGCACAACATCCTTTGGGTCGGTTGGGGCTTTTTTCATAAAATCGTCCTCAACCTGCTCCATACAGTATGCCGTTGATTCGATAATAAGCTCATCCACACTGCTGAAGTAAGAATACAGGTTTCCCGTTGTGCAGCCGCACGCCGCTGCCAAAGCCTTAATGCCCGTACCTGTTAAACCGTTTTCAGCATAGCATTCAAAGCATTTTTCCATTATTTCGCATTTGCGTGCGTTGTGCTGCTCTGTTGTTCTCATATATGCCGCCTCCTTTAATAACTAATTGATTAATTAACCAAATTATAGCATAGAATTATGAGTTTTTCAATAACAGTCTGCAAAAAGGCGTGCTAAAATTTGTATCAGCAAGTTTTTAATGCTTGCATTTGATGACATTTTTAAGCCGGAGGTGAATGCAGGCACAAAAATAAATTAAAGCAACAGAAACATAAGAATATATTTTGTGCTGTAGTTTAATTTATTTAAGCTGCGAAACAAAGCTATGAACTGCTGATTTGTAAAATTTAATATAAATAACAGAGGCTGGTAAATTCTGTTGGTAATCAATTTACAAACTTTAGCATAAATTACATAATGCACTTGCAAAATTCGACAGCAAGTGCTATAGTATACCCATACCAAACAGAAAATACATCTTGGCTATGCAAGTTAATTAGACAAAGGCGTCACTTTTGAGAGAATCGCAGCTATTATGTGCGATATACTTTAAAGTGACTTTTTTGTTTACAGAAAAGCCTTTTCCTGTAGATATGTTTAATTAGTTTGTGCTACAGCCCTAAAGACTTACTTTTTTATGGTATAGAAAGCATGGGCTTAAGCCCCAAAAAACAGCGACAAGGGCGTCACTTAGAAATGTTGGCAGACAGCATTTTGAAAGTGACGCCTTTATCATTATTATTAATTAATAAGGAGAGGACAGAAATGAAAAGAACAATCAAAAAAGTAATGGCAATGGCAATGGTAAGTTGTTTAAGCATAACAATGCTTGCAGGCTGCGGAGGCGCAGATACTTCGGCCTCATCTAATGAAAGCAGCTCAGCCGCAACTACAGACACAGCAAGTAAAAAGGTGCTTAGGGTAGGTATGGAATGTGCCTATGCACCGTTTAACTGGACACAGTCAACTGAAACCGTTCCAAACGGCGACAAGGCTGTAAAGATATATGGCCAGAACACATATGCCTATGGATATGATGTTATGGTAGCTAAAAAGATAGCAGACCAGCTTGGTATGGAGCTGGAGGTACATAAGGTTGAATGGGATTCAATCGGACTTGGAATGGATTCCGGAGAATATGACTGTATTATAGCCGGTATGGGAAAAACAGCTAAAAGAGAAAAATCCTACTCGTTTACAGAGCCTTATTACTACAGAGATAACTGCATAGTTGTAAAGGCAGATTCAGACCTTGCCTCCGTTACAGGCCTGTCACAGCTAAAGGGCAAGAATGTAAAGGTAACTACACAGCTTGGTACAGGCTGGGTTGATTTGCTGGATCAAATTCCGGACGGCGTGCTTGGTTCAAACTATGAAACAACCGGTGAGGTATTTATGGCGGTTTCAAACGGCGTTGCAGATGTAGCGGTTATTGATGTACCTACAGCAGAGTCGGCTTTGCTTACAAATAAGGATTTAAAGATGATTAAGCCGGACAAGGACGACGCCTTTAAGAACGACCAGGAAATGACAAATGTTTGTATAGCTACAAGAAAGGACGATACAGAGTTTAGAGATAAAATTCAGAAGGCAATGGATGACATTGGCTGGAACAATAAGGACGATATGGACAAGCTTATGGAGGAGGCTATAGCAGCTCAGCCGGCAGCTTAACCAACATAAAAATATGACAACTGGTCCTGTGGTTGCCTTTACGGCAGCCACAGGTGTTCAAGAAAGCTTTTAGTAAAGGGGAGAATAAAGTATGAATTTTACTGATCCTAGTAACATTTTAGAATGGATTGTATATCTTGCCAACGAATACAAGCTTATGTTCCTTGAGGGACTATGGACTACATTATATATTGCCGTAATCGGTACTTTTTTTGGCTTTATACTGGGCTACCTGGTAGGTATGGTTCAGGATATTAAAATTAACAAGCAGGACAACATTGTCAAGCGTATTGTTATGAGAGCAGTTAAGATTGTCTGCGTAGTATATGTAGAAATTTTCAGAGGTACACCAATGATTGTACAGGGTATGATCGTCTACTATGGTATGCTTCAGGCAGATATTAAGATTTCTCCGGCATTTGCAGGTATTTTGGTTGTAGTATTAAATACCGGTGCATATATGGCAGAAACAGTAAGAGGCGGCATAAACTCCGTTGACAAGGGACAAAAAGAGGGTGCTTGGTCACTTGGTATGTCGCCTATGCTTACAATGTTTAGAGTGGTGCTGCCGCAGGCATTTAAAAATGTTGTGCCTGAAATGGTAAATACATTCCTTACAAACCTAAAAATGACTTCAGTGTTAAATGTTATAGGCGTGTCGGAGCTGTTCCTTGTTGCAAAAACGGCCGGCGGCACATATTACAAATATTTTGAATCTTACCTGGTAATTGCCATTATTTACTTTGTAATTTGTTTTGTACTGAACCGTTTGTTCCTGCTTTTGGAAAAGAGGCTTGCAAAGAAAAAGGCTTATACACTTGCAGTGGAATATATGGAAGGCACAGCATAAGGAGGGATAGGTTATGTCAGAAAAAACCGCCGATAAGGTTATTTCTATAGAAAATTTAAGCAAATCCTTTGGTGACCACCAGGTTTTGCGTAAAATTGACTTTGCCGTGTCAAAGGGCGAGGTTATATGCATTGTAGGCTCGTCAGGCTCGGGTAAATCTACTTTGCTTCGCTGCATAAACAAGCTGGAGCAGCAAACAGACGGTAAAATTTACTTCAACGGCAAGGAGGTTGAGGAAAAGCAGAGGGAAATAAACGAATACCGCTCCAGGGTAGGTATGGTGTTTCAGTCCTTTAACCTTTTTGAAAATATGACGGTTCTTAAAAATTGTATGCTTGCAGTTACAACCGTACTGCACGAATCAAAAAAAGAAGCATTTGAAAGAGCCATTAAAAATTTAAAGTCTGTAGGTATGGCACCGTACATTAACGCCTATCCGTCACAGCTTTCCGGCGGACAAAAGCAGCGTGTCGCCATCGCAAGGGCACTTTGTATGAATCCTGAGGTACTGCTCTTTGATGAGCCAACCTCAGCCCTTGACCCTGAAATGGTAGGGGATGTTCTGAATGTAATGAAGGAGCTTGCCCATACAGGACTTACTATGATTATAGTTACACACGAAATGGCATTTGCAAGAGATGTTTCTACACGAACAATCTTTATGGACAGAGGCTATATTGTAGAGGACGCACCTCCGCATGAGCTTTTCTACAGCCCAAAGAACCCACGAACACGAGAATTCCTTTCAAGATTTTTAAAGGATCAAACAGAAAAAACGGAGGCTGTGGCAAATGGATAATATTGTTATTACTGTTGCCCGTGGCTTTGGCAGCGGCGGTAAGGAAATTGCCTCAAGAGTTGCAAAGGATTTGGGAATATCCTGTTATGAAAACCGAATTCTTACCCTTGCCTCGCAGCTAAGCGGACTTGATGAGGAGCTTTTTAACGAGGTAAACGAAAGGGTAAGAGAAAAAGGCGGCTTTGCGGCTTTTATGAAGGGCTTGCCAAGAGCCAGAAGCTACATTACTAAGGGCAAGTTTGTATCGGACGATACATTGTTTGAATACCAAAGAAAAATTATAGAGGAGCTTGCGGCAACGCAGTCCTGCGTAATAGTAGGCAAATGTGCCGACTGGATATTAAGAGGCAAGGACAATGTAATAAGCCTTTATATTGAAGCACCTCGTGATTTCTGCCTGAAACGAACAATGGAGCGTATGCAGGTAAACGAGGCTGTGGCAGAAAAAAACATAGTTCAAACAGACAAGTACCGTGCCAACTACTACAAGTATTACACAAAGGGCAACTACTGGACAAACCCTATTAACTACGACCTTACTCTTAACAGTGAAAAGGTTGGAGTAGAGCAGTGTGTAAAGCTGATAGAAAGCTATGTAAAAATAAAGATGGACTATCTTGGAATAAAGAAATTATAAGCTTTGGAGGAATTTATTATGAAACTCAGTGAAACAGGACTTACAGCAGAAGAATTAAAGGGCTTAGTAAAGAAATATATGATTGAAACCTACGAGCGTTTTGACTTTATTGCCGAAACCGGAAAGGGTATGTATTTGTACGATGAAAAGGGCAATGCCTACCTTGACTTTTACGCAGGTATTGCGGTAAACAGTACCGGCAACTGTAACGAAAAGGTTGTTGCGGCTATTCAGTCACAGGCGGCAGATTTGATTCATACCTTCAACTACCCGTACACAATTCCGCAGGCATTGCTTGCAAAGAAAATTTGCGAAACTATCGGTATGGACAAAATTTACTACCAAAACTCCGGTACAGAGGCAAATGAGGCTATGATTAAGCTTGCCAGAAAGTATGGCGTAGACAAATATGGCCCTGACAAATACGAAATTGTTACTGCTAAAATGGGCTTCCACGGCAGAAGCTTTGGCTCTATGTCGGCTACAGGTCAGCCTGAAACGGCAATTCAAAAGGGCTTTGGCCCTATGACGCCGGGCTTTAAATATGCTGAGTTTAACAACATAAAGGCTTTTGAGGACGCAATTACGGAAAATACCATTGCAATTATGATTGAGCCTGTACAGGGCGAGGGCGGTGTACACCCGGCTACAAAGGAATTTATGACAGGCTTAAGAAAGCTGTGTGACGAGCGTGGTTTGCTGCTTTGCCTTGATGAGGTACAGGCAGGCTGGTGCAGAACAGGTGAAATTATGGCGTATATGAACTACGGCATTAAGCCTGATATTGTATCAATGGCAAAGGCTATGGGCGGCGGCTTGCCAATAGGTGCCATTTGTGCTACAGACGAGGTGGCAAAGGCGTTTACAAGCGGCTCTCACGGCAGTACATACAGCGGCAACCCTGTAGCCTGTGCGGCTTCACTGGCACAAATAGGCGAGCTGCTGGACAGAGATTTAGCCGGCAATGCAAAGAAAATGGGCGAATACTTCAGAAAAAAGCTAAGAGAGGTTGTTCCTCATGTTAAGGATGTTCGTGGCTTGGGACTGTTCATAGGCGTTGAATTTGAAGACGGCTATAATTCAGTAGATATTAAGCACGAGTGCTTTAACAGAAAGCTGATTGTTACGGCTATAGGCAGTAACATTATCCGTATGGTGCCGCCGCTTATTCTTACAGAGGAGCACTGCGACAAGGCGGCTGAAATTATTGCCGAGTCGGTAAAGGCACTGGAAAAGTAATTGTAAATTAAATTTTATTTCATACACAGTCGCAGGACTGTAAGCTTGGGGCAGGCAGAGGTGAATAAAACCTTTGCCAAAGCCCCAATAATTTTTTAAAGGCAGGTAGTTTTAATGGATTTTAATTATACACTTCCCGTAAATCTTATGTTTGGCAGTGGAAAGTCGGAGCTCGCAGGCGAGGTATGTAAGAATTACGGCAAAAAGGCATTTGTTGTTACAGGCGGCAGCAGTACAAAAAGGTCGGGACTTCTTGACAGGGTAGTGTCAAGGCTGACAGAAAGCGGCGTAGATTCTGTGGTTTTTGACAAGGTTACACAAAACCCGCTTACCTCTACGGTGTACGAGGGGGTAGAGCTTGCAAGGACAGAGGGCTGTGATGTTGTTTTAGGAGTAGGCGGCGGCTCTATTATGGACGCAGCCAAGGCCATAGCCTTTTGTATGAATAACGATGGGGATATATCGGATTATATATTTGGGCTGAAGCAGGGCAAAAAGGCTGTTACAATTATTTTAATACCTACAACCTGTGGAACAGGCAGTGAGGGCAACCAAATTGCGGTTTTAACCAACCCCATAACAAAGGACAAAAAAGCACTGTATACTATGAATATTTTACCCACTGTTTCTATTATTGACCCACAGGTTATGAAAACTATGCCGAAGCATATTCTGTGCTCGGTAGGCTTTGACGCCTTTACGCATTCACTAGAGGCATATACCTCCAAAAAGGCAAACCCTCTTACAGACGCACAGGCACTGCTGGGTATTAAGCTTATTGCAAGGAATTTGCCAATGCTTATGGAAGGCTATGACAATGACAAGGCGTGGGAGGCGGTCAGTCTGGCGGCTATATTAGGCGGTATGGTAATAGGTGTTGCCGGAGTTTCTGCGGCACACGGGTTGGAGCACCCTGCCTCCGGCTTAAAAAATATTGTGCACGGCAGAGGCTTGGCGGCACTTACGCCTATTATAGTTGACCGCTTAGCACCGGCACTTCCGCAGAAGTTTGCAGAGGTTTCTAAAATTTTGGGCGGCAAAGACGAAACCGACTGCGCCGACAGCATCAGAAAATTCTTAAAAGCCATTGACCTTGATGTTAAGCTGGGTGACCTTGGTATTGTGCAGGACGATGTTCAGTGGATGACAGACAACTGTATGAAAATATCCGCCGGCAATCTTAGTAATGCACCAAAGGTATTCAGCAAAGAGGAGGTAGCAGAAATCTACAGTTTGGCTATATAAATTATAATGTATACACATACACATCTATATGTGTATGAAAAAAGGCTGTTATTATGATATGCACCCTTAGCAAACGCTTGGGGAAATATCAGTATAACAGCCTATTTTTTGTTGTTACTGTAAAATATAAATATATTTTAATAAACTGTCAAAATATATTTAGGCAGTTTTTCTTAATACGGTGTTTAATATTGCAATAAATGAAAAAATATTAATAATATTACGCTAATACTTAATGTATATTACAAATTATGCGGGCTAATTGTGAATAATTATTAAAAAATTACGGTATTCTATTGTAAAATAGTAAACTTTATGGTATAATGCTTGCAAGATGAATGTCTTGCAGTCTGTGATTACAATAAGCGTATGCAGTACCTAATTTGTCATCGCCGAGGCGACATAAAAATAAATATAGTATGGTAGAATATTTTTAGAATAAAAACTGTATCAGGGTATGTGTTTATCGAAATACTGCCCTATGTGTTTGGAGGTATATAATATGGGACTATTTCCTTTTAGAAAGAAAAAACAAACACCGGAAGAACGGGCCGAAATGCTGTACACCGAGGGAATGACATTAATCACAAACGGCTATTGGGACTCTGCATTTAATTCCATTTCAAAGGCAGCCCAGCTTGGGCACCGTGGAGCTATGGGACAGCTTGCAATGATGTACATATTTGGTCAGGGCTGTGAGCCGGACCGCAGCAGGGGAATTGACCTTTTGCGAAAATCAGTGGAGCTGGGAAATCTCTTTTCCTGTTATGCATTTTCTGTACTGTGGGACCATAATGTTGAAGGGATTACCGCAGAAGAGGCAAAATCAATGTGCGAAGCTGCCGCCAATGCCGGTATGCCGGAGGCAATAGAAAGATTAAACAAGGGCTTTGATACAAAGGAATAAAGATTAAAAATGCCCCAAAAGAGTACATTAACAGAACCATACAGCATAAACCGCTGACAGATTAGGAGGTATATATGGCATACACAGAAAAGGACGAAAAGCGACTGGTAGAGCTATTACAGAAAATTGAGGACGGGAAAGAGCATGAGTATTCCGCACCCACATACAAAGACACTCCGTATTTAAAGGAAATGCAGGATATTGTCAAAAATCATCTTGATAGCGAACAGCCTTACGATAAGGATACACTGACTGACAGTATATCTGTGCTTAGGTATTTGGCAGGTTCATACGAAAAAATGTGCCGAGTGCTTTATGCCGAAGAAATGTGCAAAAGGGTATTGGAACTACGGTCAGAGCTGTATAAACGATATTCACTTACAGAGGAGGGCTGTGACGATGATTACTACAGGGCGCTAAGACTTCGCAATTACTATAAAAAGGATGACTGCAAAGACTTATCTACGCTAATGTCAGAAATATTGCCGGAAAGCAGCCGCATAAAAATTGAAGCTGAGGTTTCAAAATACTACCCTTCTATTAAGCATGATCCTATTGAGCTAAGCGAAAAATATTTGTCGGTTATTGATGAGGTTGAACGCAGAATGGACGAGGCGGGAGCTGATAAAATGCACACCTTTGAAAGAATTGATTTAAAAACCCAATTATTAAGTGAGTACGGTGTGTTCTGGAGATCTGAAATAATTTTGAATCCAAACGTCCATTTTGATTAATAAAATCCGGATATTAACAAAAAGGCTTGTTTTATATATAGGTTTATATTATAGCTGTATGTAAACAGGGATTTTAAGACAGGTGAAGAAAATTGAATGAGAGTTTAATACAAGAATGCAGGCTGTATATAGAAAGAGGCGGTGAAGATACGCAGACAGAGGCAGAAGGGCTGTGCCGGCCAAGCTTCAGGCTGATGGATATTGATGCCGGCGAGGTGGATTTTTATTTGCAGTTTAACCGTAATCTTTCCTTTAACGAAAGGCTTTTTCTGCTTATTGACCGTACAGGACAGCATGACAGCGACATATATAAAAAAGCTCGCATAGACAGACGCTTATTTTCTAAAATTCGCTGTAACGAGAAGTATATTCCAAGTAAAAAAATAGTAATTGCCCTTTGCTTGGCTTTGGAGCTAAGTCGTGATGAGGCAGACCTGCTGTTGTCTTCCGCCGGTTACAGTCTTTCATCTGCCAATGACTACGACCTAATAATTGCATTTTGTATTGATAAAAGGGTATATGACTTTTTTGATATAAACGAGGTTTTGCAGCATTTTGGATTTGATGTTTTTTAAGAAAGAAAGCAGTTCATTAAATATCTGCGGTTACTATGCCAAAGGAGGGCAGACCTATGAGTAAAAGTAAAAAAATGAGAAAGCTTATAAAGGCCGCAAAATCAGGGAGACCCTATGCTATGTACCGGCTCGGTATTTGCTATGAGCTTGGCAGAGAGCGTCCTCAGGATATGAATGAAGCGGCACAGTGGATAGCAGAAGCCGCACAGTTAGGTTATGCTCCGGCTGTGGAGTGGATAAAGGATTACAGCTTTGACGACAGTGCGGCTGTTCAGGCAGAGGCATAAAAGCAGGTGCTTTAGCTGCCCTTGCCGTCTGATGTTTTAACAGTGTTTAGTACAAAGCGAAAGGAGATTAAAATATGGCAGAGTATTATCCAAAAGGATATAAAATCCCTTTAGCCAACGGTTCCTATGCGGAAATTATCCAAAAGCTTGGCGAGGGGGGACAAGGCGTAGTTTACCGTGTTGCCATAGGCGGTAAGGAATACGCCCTAAAATGGTACCATAAGGGAGCCGTGCAAAACCCAAAGAAATTTTACCAAAATCTTGAAAACAATGTAAATAAGGGTGCTCCCACAAAAGCCTTTTTGTGGCCGCTGTACCTTACCCAGCCTGCAGACGGCAGTTTTGGCTATATTATGGAGCTTCGCCCAAAGAATTACCGTGAATTCTCCGATTTTCTTTTGGCTAAGGCCCATTTTCAGTCCCTTTCGTCGGCGGTTAATGCAGCACTTAATATTACCAACGGCTTTCGTGAGCTGCACCGCAACGGCTTTTCTTATCAGGATTTGAATGACGGCAACTTTTTTATTGACGCTGAAAACGGAGATGTTCTTATTTGCGACAATGACAATGTTGCTCCATATGGTGAAAGTCTGGGGATTGCAGGAAAGGCCAGATATATGGCACCGGAGGTTGTTCGCAACCTAAAACGCCCCGATGTTATGACAGACCGTTTTTCTTTGGCCGTGGTGCTGTTCCGTTTGCTGTTTCTTGACCACCCTCTTGAGGGAAAGCGTGTTGTGGAGGCACCTTGCCTTACCGAGGAGCTGGAGCTAAAGTACTACGGCAAAGACCCTGTATTTATTTATGACCCTACAGACGACAGTAACAGACCTGTGCGTGGCGTTCATTCCAATGCCATAAAATTCTGGCCGCTGTATCCGCAATTTATTCAAAATAAATTTATTACGGCACTTTCAAAGGACGCTATGACAGGGAAAACAACCCGTATGACAGACAATGACTGGCAGCTTGCCTTTACAAGACTTCGTGATACGATTATTACCTGTCCTTGCGGGGCGGAAACCTTTATTAATGTTGCAGGCGATGCAAGCTGCATTAACTGCGGCAGGAGGATACCAAAGCCGCCTGTTCTAAACTGCCATAATCATAAATATGGCTTGGCTTTGTTTCCGGGGGTAAAAATGTACCGATGTCATATTGATAAGGACAGTGACGATTTTACCCAAGTTACAGGCGAGGTAGAACGAAATCCAAAAAATCCGGCTATGTGGGGACTTAGAAATGTCAGCGATATAGTGTGGAACGCAGAAACACTTGACGGTACGCTTAAGCCCATTGCCAAGGGGCAGATTGTTCCTATAACGGCAATAAAAGCAATTCATTTTCCAAACAGTATCGGAATTATAGAATACAGTAAATAAAATTTTAGATTCGGAGGGAATTACAATGGCAGGTATATACGAAAATGCGGTAAAGGTTGCACGCAGAACTATGACGCTGTTTTTTCTGGTGGATACATCGGGCAGTATGGACGGAAGCAAAATAGGAACGCTGAATTCCGCAGTAGAAGAGGTTATTCCGGAAATTTGCAAGCTTTCAAGCGATAACGCAGACGCAGCAATTAAAATTGCCGTACTTGAATTTTCAAGCGGTGCCCGCTGGATAACGCCGGCACCTATGGATGCCGCAGATTTCAGATGGAATCATCTGAATGCTGACGGTTTAACAGACTTTGGTGAAATGTGCAAAATGCTGAATGAAAAGCTTTCCCGCAAGGCTTTTATGAGTGATGTGGCAGGCTCCTTTGCTCCGGCAATTTTTCTGCTGTCCGACGGAGAGCCTACCGACGAATACCAAAAGGAACTTGGCAGGCTTAAGGAAAACAACTGGTTTAAAAAGGCCATTAAGGTAGCTGTTGCTATAGGCGACGACGCCAACAAGGATGTTTTGGCTGAGTTTACCGGTAACAAGGAAGCCGTAATTACAGTTCATACTCCTGAGGCTCTTACAAAGATGATTCGTTTTGTTTCCGTTACAGCCTCACAGATAGGCTCAAAGTCCAGCGGTGTAGGCAAGGGCGGTGTGGACCAGGCAACCAATAAACAAAATGATACAATTGAGGCTATTAAGAATACCGTTGCAGAGGATCCTGTAGGGGGCGTAGAAATTGCAAATACTCCTGTTTCCTCTGAAAATCAAGAGGATTGGAATTGGTGATTAATATGTACCGCAGCTTTCATTTTACAAGCATAGGTGCGTCCCACATTAAAAAAGGAACGGTTTGTCAGGATTATTCTATGAGCATAGAGGCGGAAGGCTATACGCTGGCAGTTGTTTCGGACGGACACGGCGGTGAGGATTATTTCCGTTCTGACAGAGGAAGCCGGTTTGCCGCAGAGGCCTTCTGTCGCTGTGTAGAGAATGCGTTTGCATCTTCGGCGGAGGAGCCACAGGAGAATTCTACAGAAACCTTTCTGAAAAACAAGGCCAAAAACTTTTCTGACGCACTGAATGCCTGCAAAACAGACAAGCAAATCGGCGAGCAGATGCGTTGGTTTATACGCAGTGTGGTAACTAACTGGAATATTCTTGTGGATGAGGATATTGCCGCAAATCCTTTTACAGAGGAGGAAATGCAGGCGGTGTCCGACAAGGCTAAGGCTCGCTATACAAAGGGCGAAAAGGTACAGTCTGCATATGGTGCTACACTTATAGGCGTGGTGGTTACCAAGGACTTTTGGTTTGGCATTCATATTGGCGACGGAAAATGCGTTGTATTTGACAAGGCGGGAGTTGATTCCGAGCCTATTCCGTGGGATGAGCAGTGCTTTTTAAATATTACAACATCTATATGCGATTCCAATGCCGGCAGTGAATTTCGCTATTTCTTCAGCCGTGAGCTTCCTGCCGCCGTATTTGCAGGCAGCGACGGCATTGACGACAGCTTTACAAATGAAAGGCATCTGCATAATTTTTACCGTGTGGTAATGACCTCCTTTGCCGACGAAACAGAAGAAAAGGCGGCAGAGGCCCTTGCGGATTATTTGCCAACCCTTTCGGCACAGGGCAGTGCAGATGATATGTCTGTAGGATGTATTCTTGACATTGAGCATATAAAGGATAATGCAGTTTTATATGAAAGGAAAAAGGAGCCTTACCTGAAAATATACCGTGCAGGTAATTTGGGGGCACCGTCGGTTTCTGACGATTATATACAGAAAAAAGAAATTGAAGCAAATGAAGGGGCAGTGCACCTTGATATGATTGGCTGCTGCGGCTTTCAAAAAGGCATTATGGAGCTGGAGATTTTGTCTGTTGAAGACAGCACCGTTACAATTTCAGCAAACGGAAAGCAATACAAGCTTACGCCTGAGGAAAGAATAGAAATAATAGACAGCGATTTATCGGACGGCATAGGTCAATATGATACATTAATTATCCAATGTATTATGAAGTAACCGTTAATTAAGAAATATATTGTATTTATATAAAAGCAAAAGTGCGATGACTTAATTTTAGTCATCGCACTTTTTATTATATAATTCGTTTAAAATAAGGAGCTTTAGTGTATACAGCGGTATAATATTATTATGCTATCAGCCTGTGAACAGCACTGTAAATTTTTTGTGCTATGTAGGGGTTGTTCATAGTATACAGATGTATACCGTCTGCACCTCGGGCAATTAGGTCAACAATTTGGTCGATAGCGTATGCAATGCCTGCGTCACGCATAGCAACAGGATTGTCGCTGTATTTGTCCATAATTGCCCTGAATTTTTTAGGTACTGTTGCACCGCACAGGGTAGCCATTCGCTCTATTTGCTTTTTATTTACTACAGGCATAATTCCCGCTTCAATAGGCACATCAATGCCGGCTAAACTACAACGGTCTCTAAAGGAATAAAAATAGTCGTTATCAAAAAATAGCTGCGTCATAAGCTGGCTTGCACCGGCGTCTACCTTTGTTTTCAAATGGTGAATATCTTTAATTTTGCTTTCGCATTCAATATGCCCCTCAGGGTAGCAGGCGGCTATAATATTTACATTGCTGTGCTCTTTTATGAAAGAAATTAGGTCACAGGCATATTTAAAATCGCCGCTGCCGTCATAATCTTGGGGAATATCACCTCTAAGGGCAAGTACATTTTCGATACCCTTATCCTGTAGCTCGCCCAGCTTTTCAAGAACATCGTCCCTTGTAAGGCCTATTCCCGGCAGGTGGGCAACGCTTTCTATGTGATATTTGTTTTTAATTTCACTTGCTATTTCAAAGGTTGCATTTCGGTTTTTACTTCCGCCTGCTCCGTAGGTAACGCTTATAAAGTCGGGTGAAGTATCCTTTAGCCCCTCCAGGGTATCGTAAATAGTGTTTATAGGCGAGCTTTTCTTTGGAGGAAAAACCTCAAAGGAAAGCACAGTTTTTTTCTTGAATAGTTCGTTAGTTTTCATTTCGCAATTCCTTTGCCGCCTCAACAAGGTTTTTAAGGCTTGCTGTTGTTTCGGCAGTGCCTCTTGTTTTTAGTCCGCAGTCAGGGTTTACCCACAGCTTAGTTTTGTCTATTTTTGTAAGCATTTTGTCAAGTGCGGATTTAATTTCAGCTACAGACGGAACTCTTGGCGAATGTATATCGTATACGCCCGGACCTACCTCTGTTTTAAAGTTATTTTCCTTTAGTGAGTCAAGAATCAGCAGGTCTGAACGAGATGCCTCAAAGGTAATAACATCTGCGTCCATATTGTCAATGGCAGGAATAATATCTGTAAATTCACTGTAGCACATATGTGTGTGTATTTGTGTTTCAGGCTTTGTGCCGCTGTGTACCAAACGGAATGCAGGTATAGCCCAGTCAAGATACTCACTGTACCAGTCAGATTTACGCAGAGGCAGCTTTTCACGCAGTGCCGCTTCGTCTACCTGAATAATCTTAATGCCGTTTTTCTCCAAGTCAAGCACTTCGTCACGAATAGCAAGTGCTATCTGATATGTGCTTTCCTTAATTGATATATCCTCACGAGGGAATGACCAGTTAAGAATTGTAACAGGGCCTGTCAGCATACCCTTCATTGGCTTTTTGGTAAGGCTCTGTGCATATACAGACCAATCAACAGTCATAGGTTTTGTACGGGATACATCGCCCCATATAATAGGTGGCTTTACACAGCGTGTGCCGTAGGACTGTACCCAAGCCTTTTCTGTAAACAGGTAGCCCTTTAGCTGTTCGCCAAAGTATTCAACCATATCGTTACGCTCATATTCGCCGTGTACAAGTACATCAAGTCCTATTTTCTCCTGCAGCCTTACACATTCTGCAATTTTATTTTTGTTAAACTCTACATACTGCTTTTCTGTAATTTCACCCTTTTTAAAGGCAGTACGGTTTTTCTTTACATCAAGTGTTTGCGGGAAAGAACCGATAGTTGTAGTAGGGAATAGAGGGAGCTTAAAGGTTTCCTTCTGGATTTTTTCTCTTTCTGCAAATTCAGGCAAACGGGTAAAGTCGCTTTCCTTAATTTCGCTTACTCTTTTTTGTACCGCTTTGTCAACACAGTTTACTCTTTCGTTAAACAGTGCAGAGTTGTGGGCAAAGATAGGTGAGCTTTCGTAGCTGTCAAGCTCTGAAAGCTCTTTTAGCTGTGCAAGCTCTGAAAGCTTTTCCTCGGCAAAGGCAAAGTGCTTTGTGTACTCCTGTGTAAGCTTTGTTTCGTTCTTTAATGTATACGGAGTGTGAAGCAGTGAGCAGGAGGTATTAATAACGGTGTTTATACCTGAATTTTTAAGCTGTGTAAGAGCAGAAAGGGTTTTCTTGTAGTTGTTTCTCCAAATGTTTTTGCCGTTTACGACGCCGGCAAACAGAATTTTATCCTTTGGGAAGCCGTTGCTTTCTACCAAAGAGCTTGTTTGTCTGCCCTCTATAAAGTCAAGTCCTATTGCGTCAAGGTCAAGGTCTGTAAGCTGATTGTAAATATCACGCACATCGCCAAAGTATGTTTGCAAAATTACCTTAACATTGCCTTTCTGTTGTAAAATACCCTTGTATAGCTTTGTAAACAGCTCAATGTCTGCATCTGTAAGGTCATGCACCAAATATGGTTCGTCAAGCTGTGCCCACTGTACGCCTAAGCTGTTTAGCTTGTTAAAATATTGGCAGTAAGCGTCTGTAATGCTGTCGGCAAAGTCTTGTACATTGCTGTTGTCTGTATATCTTAACAGCTTCAGCAGTGTAAAGGCACCTGTAATTACCGGTTTTGTCTGTATGCCAAGGTCAAGAGCCTCTTTATATTCGTCAAACGGCTTTGTGCCTGTTAGGCTGATTTCTGTTTTGATGTCAATTTCAGGTACCATATAGTGGTAGTTTGTGTTAAACCACTTTTTCATAGCCAGTGCTTTAACATCGCCGCTTTCTCCCTGATAACCTCTTGCCATAGCAAAGTATGTGTTCAGGCTTGACAAACCAAGGTCTTTATAACGCTGTGGAATAATGTTGAACAATACGGCTGTGTCAAGTACATTGTCATAGAACGAAAAGTCGTTTGACGGTATAAAATCAAGACCGCTGTTTTTTAGTGTAGTCCACTGTGTTTTTCTTATTTCCCTTGCAGTGCTCTGCAAATCTTCTGCTGCGATTTCATTTCTGAAATACTTTTCGGTAGCAAACTTAAGCTCTCTAAGTGCACCTACTCGTGGATAACCGATAATTGAAGTTTTCATTTATTTTTTGCTCCTTGTTTGTGATGAACTAATTTTACTATAGCAAATAATTTCTGTAAAATACTTAAAATACGCACTTTGCCATAGCTTTAGCCTATATCAATAATTTTAATAATATACATCTTCATTTTTGTTTCTAAGCCTAAAATTGCTTTTACCAAAGCCATTGAAATGTAAACTTTTAATTAAAATTAAATCCACACTATACATTTTACATAAAATACAGCAATGTTATAGTAAAATCAAAGGCAGTGTGCAAAACGATATGATTGTTTTGCAGTCTAGGTGGGGGCTTTGCCGTTTTTCAAATAATGTAAAATATGTTATAATATGACATAGGGAAGCTATTACTTAATGTAAAACACGGCTTGCTTTCGTTGATTTTTATAATTCCGTATTAATAAGCTTAAAAGGGAGGTATGCTAATGACAGTAGAACTGCTGCTGGCAGCAGGTGTAATTTTAGTTTGTCTTTTAGCCAGTAAATTTTCGGCAAAGCTGGGTGTGCCTACACTGCTTGTATTTATATTTCTGGGTATGGTATTCGGCTCTGACGGAGTATTTAAAATTCAGTTTGACAACTACTCTGTTGCAGAACAGGTATGCTCTATAGCGCTTATTTTTATAATGTTCTATGGCGGCTTTGGTACAAACTGGCAAAAGGCTAAAACAGTGGCTGTAAAAGCGGTAATGCTTTCTACAGTAGGCGTATTGCTTACGGCGGCAATTACCGGTATATTTTGCCATTTTGTATTGGGCTTTGGGCTTTTGGAAAGCTTTTTAATAGGTGCTGTTATCAGCTCTACCGACGCAGCCTCCGTGTTTTCTATACTGCGTTCAAAAAGGCTTAATTTAAAATACAACACAGCCTCACTTTTAGAGGTAGAAAGCGGCAGTAACGACCCCTGCTCATATATGCTTACGGTTATTGTGCTTTCACTTATGAACGGCGAGGCAAGCGGCACTCATATTATATATATGATTTTTGCTCAAGTTGTGTACGGTGCTGCTGTTGGTGTGGTTATGGCACTTATATGCCATTTCATTTTAACCAAGGTAAAATTCAGCAATGACGGCTTTGAGTCTATTCTTGTATTCAGTATGGCGTTGGTGTCTTATGCACTTTCCTCTGTAATAGGCGGAAACGGATATTTAAGTACATATATTACAGGTTTAATACTGGGCAACAAGTCCTTTAAAAGCAAGAAAAAGCTTGTTAATTTCTTTGACGGAATTACCGGACTTATGCAGATACTTATATTCTTTTTGCTGGGGCTTTTGGCGTTCCCGTCACAGCTGCCGCAGATTGTACTGCCGGCGTTGGCTATTGCGTTGTTCTTAACCTTTATAGCAAGGCCTATTTCGGTTTTTGCTATACTTACACCGTTTAAATGTCCGCTAAAACAGCAGCTTTTAGTTTCGTGGTCAGGGTTAAGGGGAGCGGCGTCTATAGTATTTGCCATAATGGCTATGGTAAGTCCGGCATATATTAAGAACGACGTTTTCCATGTAGTGTTCTTTATAGTTCTGTTTTCAATTTCGCTGCAGGGTACGCTCATTCCGTTTATATCCAATAAGCTGAATATGATTGACAACAACAGCGATGTTATGAAAACCTTTAACGACTATGCCGACGAAGTACCCGTACAGTTTTTAAAGCTGAAAATAGGGAATAGCCACCCATGGTGTGACAAAGCACTAAAGGATATTGACCTTTTGCCAAATGTACTTGTTGCACTGATTATAAGAAACGGTGCTCAAATTGTTCCAAAGGGCGACACCGTTATTATGAAGAACGACAATGTTATTGTAAGCGGGCCTTCACTTGATAAGGAATTTGAAGGCTGCTTAACAGAAATAAGAATTGACGCCGACAATAAATGGCTCGGAAAAAGTCTGTCGGATATTAAATTCGGCCCTGACAAGCTGGTTATTCTTATCAAGCGTAACGAAAAGGTTGTTATTCCTACAGGAAGTACGGTTGTTATGGAGGACGATGTACTTATTATGAATCAAGCGTAGGCTTTATAAAATTACACCCTGTAACTGAACAAAAATATAGGCAGACGGCTATCTTTACGAAATTTATCAGATAGCCGTCTGCCTTTTTTCGACCGGAATATGCATAAAAGCGTGCGGTGCTTTTATTGCTTTTTTAGCTTGTATAGGGCTGAGATTATGTATTGCTATGCTGTCCTACTAATAAAAAGTCTTGCACCGACTATTTAGTATGCTATAATTAAACATAATATAAAATTATCGGGGGCTACTGCAATGACATTACAACAGCTAAAATACTGCGTGCTTGCGGCACAAAAGGGAAGCATTACAGAGGCGGCAAAGGAGCTTTTTATTTCACAGCCCAGTCTTACGGGTGCAATTAAAGAGCTTGAAAGAGAAATGAATATAACTATATTTGACCGAACAAATAAGGGAGTAGAGGTGTCAAAAGAGGGTGAAATTTTCTTAGGGTATGCAAGACAGGTGCTTGAACAGGCAAGCCTGCTTGAAGACACCTACAAAAAAGGCACAAGCCGAAGCAGAAGCTTTTCTGTTTCTACACAGCACTATTCCTTTGCCGTAAATGCCTTTGTAGACCTTATTAAGCAGTACGGTGAGGAGGAGTATGATTTTTCACTGCGGGAAACGCAAACCTATGAAATTATTGACGATGTTTCAAGAATGAAAAGCGAAATAGGGGTGCTGTACTTTAACAGCTTCAACAAGGCCGTACTGCAAAAAATAATGAAAGCAAAGGACTTAAAATTTACCGAGCTTTTTGTTGCAAGGCCCCACATATTTATAAGCCGTAAAAATCCTTTGGCAAAGAAAAAATCGGTTTCATTGCAGGAGCTTGCACCGTACCCGTACCTTTCCTTTGAGCAGGGCGAGCATAATTCCTTTTACTATTCAGAGGAAATTTTCTGCGACATTGCAGGTAAAAAGAACATTCGTGTTCGTGACAGGGCCACCCTTTTTAATTTATTAATAGGCTTAAACGGCTACACCGTGTGCAGCGGTGTAATAGACGAGGGGCTAAACGGCAAGGACATAGTAGCTTTGGAGCTTGCCGCCGACGGCGATATGCACATAGGCTATGTAATGCACCAAAAATGCTTGCCAAGCGAGCTTGCCGCCGGGTATATATCCGCACTGAAAAAATATACCATAGCCGAGGGCTAAGCCTTTTCTTGATTTTAAATAATATTACTGCAAAAAATACTTTAAAAATTCCGATATGCTTGTTAATTCAGCCTTTGACAACCAAATCGGGCGAGGGTTAAGTACCCCTCCTTACAGCGAGCAATCCGCAGTTCGATAAAATGTCGAAAAGTTTTGCGGTTTATAACCGCAAAACAGATTGATTTTTGATGAGGGTTGCAGTACGGCAAAATGAAAAGCTCTATGTGCAGGTAACGCAGGAGCTTCGTTCTCCGAAAACGGAAAAACGGGAATATGACCGTTTGTTGGAGATTCACGACAACTACCCCAAATATGTTCTTACAACGGATGAGTTCTCAGGAGGAAACTACGAGGGCATAAAGACAATGCACATAGCTGACTTCCTGTTAAGCTCTGAATATTAAACGACAGAATCGTGAAATGCTCGCTTGGCAACAGGCGGGCATTTTGCTATACAGGTATAAAAAAACCACCTACAATGCAGGTGGAATGGACGGACTTTAGTGTCAGAATAAGTAGATATTGACAGAAAAAGCTCCGTTTTGATAGAGTATAAGTGGCTACCAACCGCATAGACTCAAACGAAACGGAGGACATTAGATGAATAATAAAACTAACGACACATGGGGAGGATGCAGAAACAATTGATATCGAACCGGACACAGCCTATGTCGAAGAACCGGAAACGGACACCTCAATGGATAGCGAGGATGTTATGGAAGAATCCATCGAACCTGAAGCGAACTTTGAGGTGGATATTGATGCGTCCAAACTTGCAGAGATTGCTGAGGGTGCAGAGGAAACCGTTGAACTTATTGCAACAATTCTATAACGTTATTTACTTGCATTAAAAAGTGCCTCCCACTAATTTGTTTGTGTAAATCTGCAAATTAGTAAGGAGGCATTTATTGTGAAAATTAAAGGTAAAGTCAGTCGCACATTTCATAGTACGGATAATGGTTTTATTACCGTGCATAAGAGCCGGGGCGATCGGTTTCCAATTGTAATCATTCCCATAACAAACTACCATTCTGTTCTTTTGACGCAGAATTTGCTTTACACGGCAATGACGCGTGCAAGACAGAAGCTGATATTTGTGGGAGATAGAGATGCTCTTGAATATGCCATTCGCAATACCCAGGGATTAAAGCGCAATACAGCATTGTGTGACATACTAAAAGTATCAGAACAAAAAGCAGCATAATGGAAGAGGAGTCAAACAGGACTCCTCTTCCGTACATAATAAGTGAGGGTGTCCGAAGGCGAAAATAACAACTATTATGATAAAATCTCATTTGAAAGTTGGGTAACAATTACCCATACTTTTAAATGGCAACTTGAAATTTTGAAAAGTATGTGGTATAATTCATTTGAAAGTTGGGTAACAATATACCTAACTATCAAATGAAGGAGGTGCGTTATGGAACAGATTATCAGGAGAAACAGTTACCTAAATCGTCTGATTGAGAAAAAAGAAAACGGTTTAATTAAGGTTATCACCGGCATCCGAAGGTGTGGCAAAAGCTATCTGCTTTTTAACCTGTTTTATGATTATTTGGTCGAAAGCGGTGTGAGTGAAGAACAAATTATCACAATCGCTCTTGACGATGACACTTTTGTTCGGTATCGCGATCCCGATGAACTGTCGAAATATATTAGAGCAAAGATTGTAAACAAAGAGCAGTACTATATCTTAATTGATGAGGTTCAGTATGCCATTACTAGGGAAGAACTCAAAAATCCGGAAAATATTCGATTGTACAATGTGTTAAACGGTTTAATGCGTCTTAGAAATGTGGACATTTATGTTACTGGAAGTAATTCAAAGATGCTTACCAAAGATGTGTTAACTGCTTTTCGTGGCAGAGGAGACGAACTCAAGGTTTTTCCGATATCCTTTAAAGAGTATTATGACTTTATTGGCGGTGATAAATCCGACATTTACGAAGAGTATGCATTGTATGGTGGTATGCCTCTTGTTCTTTTTAAGAAGAGCGATGCGGAGAAGATGAGTTATCTGCGCGGTCTGTTTACTGAAGTTTATTTCAAGGATATTGTTGAACGATATGATATCGCTCTTCCTGATGTTCTTGAAGAATTAACCGATGATTTGTGTTCGTCAATTGGTTCGCTTACCAATGCTAGTAAAATTGCAAATACATTGCAATCTGTAAAAGGCGTCAAGGTGTCAAGCACTACTATCTCAAGTTACTTGAATTACTTGATTGAGTCCTTCCTTTTTAGCAATGCCAAACGGTATGATGTAAAAGGTAAAAAGTATTTTGAATATCCGTCAAAGTATTACTGTACCGACATCGGACTCAGAAACGCAAGACTGAATTTTAGACAACAAGAAGAAACTCACATAATGGAGAATGTCATTTATAATGAACTTCTGTGCCGTGGGTATTCTGTTGATGTGGGTGTTGTAGAAATAGTAGAAAGAAAGGATAACAAACAATCTAAAAAACAGTGTGAGATTGATTTCGTTGTAAATGTTGGGTCTAAAAAGTACTATATTCAATCAGTACTTAATGTTAGCGATCCGACCAAGATGGATACTGAACTTAGACCGCTCAAGAATACCAATGACTTTTTCAAAAGGATCATCATTAGCAAAACTTCTCAAAAGCCTTGGACTGACGAGGATGGAATCCTACACTTAGGTTTGTACGAGTTTCTTTTGAATGAAAATGCAATAGATTTATAAAGCTAAGCAGTTAAGGGTGATGAGTTTTTTGTCGTGACATAATGAATTCCTCCTCTTTTTTATTATACAACACTTAAAGGGGATATCTCATTTTGTTTTGTACTATTTAGATGCTAACACTAAAAAAGTAGATATTAAATTCAGCAAGTGTTTTTATGAAAGGATAAATATGGGCGAAATCGAGCAATATTTTGATGATTATAAAAATAGAAAATCATTACCAGGATTGAAAGTTGGGACAGCAAAAACAATAGCAGATTTTTATGATGACTGTATAGAACCTACTTTGATTCCTAAAGAAAATGCAATAGCCTGGCATAAAATGCTTATGCAGTATATTGAACGTGAGGATGCTATTTTTCTGCTAAGAAGATATGAGAATGGAAGCAAGGCCGGAGGTAGATGGAATACAAGAAGATCTGCGATGACACGTTTTGCAGATGGTTTTACATATGTATTTGTTAGCAACTTTGAAGCACATGAAATATATAATATGGCATTTAAGGGTGTTGTGCCAACAGCAGAAGAGTTTGCGCGGCTGTTAAATAATCATATTTATCCAATGCATTATGATAATGGTAAAAGTAGAAGTTGCGAGGAAATAGATGTCTCTGCTTATCCGCATATAGGTACTGTAAGAAGTGGAGTGTTGAATGAATCAAAATATTATTTGGCACATATTTTTTCTGTGAATGGTACGGATTATTTATGGGATACGGATGATACACTTATTTCCAAAGATGAAATAAGTGAAATAGCACCGAGAGGAACGCTTAGTGAATGGGCTGTTATTGATGGATATCCAATTAGAAAATTTGATTATTCACTTGATGCTAAGCAAAAGGCATATGTCATAGCTCATTTTTTAAGACTTGTAGATCCGTTGAATTACTTTTTGACTCCAATAAAGGCGTTAACAAGTGTTAAGGATATTTCTTGGAATCAAAATATTGGAGAATATCCTGAACTTGTTGGTTATGTTTTCAAAGTGTATGAACAGAGATTTGGAAAAGAATGTGTTGAGAAGTATTGTAAAAAAGCAATGACATTACCTATGAAAGTAAATCAAAGTGATTTGGGCAATACTTCTATTGGAATTAGCTATGGAGCTGCCTCACAGAATGGAAGTCAATCTAGAGCTAGAATAAAAGTAAATGATACAAAGAAGAAAAGAGCAACGAAGCTGAATGTTAATAATGCAGGCGTCCGTTCGAAACAAGTACCCATAATATTAGTGCCCTCTGATGTAGGCATATTCAAAAAACTATTATTGAGTAAAAAGCAGGCTAAAATCAAATTAACATTTAGAGATGGACATATAGAAATTAAAGAATGGAATGCAAGGTCGTTTACAGAAAAATCAGATGTATTGAATAATATTAGGTCGAAGACTTGGTGGAGAGAAAAGGATTCGCTAGGTATAATTAAGGTTGAAGTAACCATAGTATAAAGATGATTTATATACTAATAAGGGGCATCGTGAAATACGACCTCCCTATAAATAAAGGGGTTAATGAAACATGACCTCCTTGGCATACTTTGAAAAGGTGTAAAAGCCAATTCAATTTATATCCTAAAGAAATATGCGGACAAGAATTATGCCTATACCAGCAGTCATTACAACAATTATTGACAGTATCGGTGTAATAAAAAATCGGCGTACTCTCGGTCAGAGAGGTTACTAAACTGGTTTGTACGCTAAATGGTAACGGTTTGACTGCGATTATATGAAAATCTCCAAAAAGGTGTTAAATACTGAGTTTGCGGGTAGTCTGCAATCTGTTAAAGCCCTGTCGGAAGATACCGCACGTGGAGACGGTCTGTTTGCTGTCAAGAAAAGATAAATAAATACCGAAAAGTGGCGTGTTTCCAGGATTTTTGCGAGGTCAGCATCATCAGAAAAGCCTTGTGAAAAGCTCGGTTTTCTTGTATGGAAACGTATCTACTTTGTAGCTCAACCGGAGAAAAAGTCGATGACCGAAAAAATGCGGTAGGGTTTAGTCTGTGGATTAGATGTCATAGGTTGTGGCATTGGGATAGATGTTATCTAGGGTGCAAACTCAATTTGAGTGAGTGATATAGATGTTGTCTAATTGGTCCTGTGTCAAGATTTAGCACAAAATAAAGTGTCTGCAAGAGTCCAGGCAATGATTTTTCTGGCATACAAGTCCATAACGCAGTTAAGGTATACAAAACCATCCTGCGTCCAGATATAAGTTATATCTGTGCACCAGACAGCGTTAGGATGTTCAGGATTATACTGTTCGTTGAGAATGCCGATGTTTTTTTTAACACATCAAGTGCATCCTGTGCATCACGCAGCTCACGCTTAAGGCGGGCGACTTCCTTCGCTTCATCAGAAGCGTAACTGCCGGAACCGATAACGGGAATATCACCGTCATTATCTCTGAACTGGGCTTCCCAGCGAGCAAGAGTACTGCCCCCGATAC
>FR891312.1:14251-18799 GCA_000435335.1 Clostridium sp. CAG:964 | reverse complement strand
ATAAAGAGAAATGGTGTGCATAGAAAAACGACCGCACATTTTGTACGGTCGTTCATCAGCACCTCGTTTTAGATATTTAACCTGTCTACTTGACAGGGGGCATATCATTTTAGACGGTGGCTTTTGTGTTTAATGGTGAGTGTTAAAATGGTTATTTTAAATTTTAAATATAGTACATTGGCATACTGTGCTCAGATTCTGTGCTTTCTTTATAGCTTTCAACAATATCCTCCAGCGTTATGCTGTCGGCATATTTTTGAAGATAGCCGGACATTATATTCCAAAGCCTTTTGTTAATAAGGGCTACTATAGCCTCGCTGCCGCTTTGTGTGCTAAAGTAAACATCACTCAGTACGCTTACATCCAGAGCATTTATAATATCCTTAAAGGTAATGTCGTTGTACCTTTTTGCAATTACATATCCGCCGTTAGAGCCTTTCTGTCCTCTTACAAGTGCGGCGGAGCTTAAGCATGAAAGAATTTGTTCAAGATACTTTTTGGATATATTTTGCCTTTTGGCAATTTCCGGTGTAGTTACAGCACTTCCGTTTTTAGAATAGGTGGCTATATCTATTATTGCTATTATGCCAAATTCTACTTTTGTTGAAATCTTCAATTAATCCGCTCCTTTGTTTTTTTCTTTACTTAGCTTCAAATCATACTAAACATACCATATTAATAGACTAACATTTTTAATTCTAAAAATCAATACCTACTAAGTAAATATGTATTGTATGAATTAATGGGAAACAAGGTGTATTTTGTAAAAATTTGTGCAATAGGTAAAATCCTACTAAACCTATTGAAAAGGTATGTAAAGTGCGTTATAATCTACAGTATCAACAAACCGAATATACACAGCCTGTACATTCGGCAAGAAAAATGACATATAAAAAGTAATCATAAAGCACAAAAGCGTAAAGGTTGGTGAATTTATGAAGTTTAACACAGCACTGCTGCACAAAAACTTCAGCGGCGAGCAAGCATCAGGTGCTACATTAACTCCTGTGTATCAGGTTAGTGCATTTTCTCACAGCTCAGCCCAACAGCTTGAAAGGGTGTTCAACAACAAGGCACCCGGCTATGCGTACACAAGAATAAGCAATCCTACAGTAACATCCTTTGAAAACAGAATTGCCGCTCTTGAAAACGGCATAGGAGCTGTAGCCTGTTCATCCGGTATGGCGGCTGTTACAATGGCACTGCTTAATATTTTGGAGTCGGGCGACGAAATCATAGTAAGTGCAGGGCTGTTTGGCGGCACAATAGACCTGTTTGGCGACTTAAAGCCCTTTGGTATAGTTACACACTATGTTGAGCAGGTAACCCCAAGCACTATAGAACCACTTATAAACAAAAACACAAAAGCAGTATTTGCCGAGCTTATTGGCAACCCAAAGCTTGACATTGTGGATATACAGCCGGTAGCAGAGCTGGTACACAGCTATAGCATACCGCTTATTATAGACAGCACTACAGCCACACCGTATTTGGTGCACCCTATAGATTTTGGTGCAGACATAGTTGTTCATTCTACATCAAAGTATGTAAACGGCGGTGGCAATGCCATAAGCGGAGTAATTATTGACAGCGGCAGCTTTAAGTGGGATACAAGCCGTTACAAGGGCTTAGAGGAATATAAAAAGTTTGGTAGGTTTAGTTATTTGGCAAAGCTGAGAAACGGTATATGGCGAAATATGGGCTGTTGTCTTGCACCGTTTAACGCCTTTTTAAACTCGGTAGGAATAGAAACACTGGGTTTAAGAATGGAGCGTCTTTGTTACAACGCTTTAAAGCTGGCAGAGTTTTTTGAAACAGTACCAAGCATACAGGTTAATTACCCGGCATTAAAAAGCTCGCCATATTATCCGCTGGCACAGAAAATTTTGCAGGGTAAGGGCGGCGCAATACTTACTATAAGGGCAGGCAGTAAGGAGCGTGCCTTTGAGTTAATAAACAACCTTAAATATTCAACCAATACCACAAATATAGGCGACACCAGAACGCTGGTTATACACCCGTCCAGTACAATATACGCTCACAGCACACCACAGCAAAAGCTGAGTGCAGGGGTGTATGAGGACAGTATAAGAATAAGCGTAGGTATTGAGGATATAGCAGATTTAATAGAAGATTTTTCACAGGCAATAGAAAAAGCAGATAATAAGCAGTAACTAAAAAGAATAGAAATTGGAGGAATAAGCAATGGCAGTTGATTATGCTACACTTAAAAAGGGCGGATTTATGCGTCAGAAACAGAAAAATAATTTTTCTTTAAGGCTTAGAGTGGTAGGTGGAAATCTTACCGCAAAGCAGCTTGCAAAAATTGCAGAGGTAGCCGAAAGCTTTGGTGACGGCTATGTACACCTAACCTCAAGACAAAGCGTTGAGATACCTTTTATAAAGGTTGACGATGTTGAAAATGTAAAGGAAGCACTTGCACAGGGTGATGTTGAGCCGGGTGTGTGCGGCCCCAGAGTAAGAACAATTACCGCCTGTCAGGGCATGGCAATTTGTCCAAGCGGCTGTATAGACACCTATTCTCTTGCAAAGGAGCTTGACGACAGATATTTTGCAAGAGAGCTGCCTCATAAGTTTAAATTCGGCATAACAGGCTGTCAGAATAACTGCCTAAAGGCAGAAGAAAACGACCTGGGCATAAAGGGCGGCATAAAGGTAGACTGGAAGGAAAGTGCCTGCATTGGCTGCGGCGTGTGTGTAAAGGCTTGCAGACAAAACGCAATTACGCTTAAAGACGGTAAAATTACCGTAGACAAGTCAAGGTGCAACTTCTGCGGAAGATGCTTCAAGGCCTGTCCTACAGACGCTTGGGATACCGTAAACGGCTATATAGTTTCTTTCGGTGGACTTTTCGGTAATTCTATTAACAAGGGCGAAACAATTATCCCGTTTATTGAGGATAAGGAAAAGCTTTTAAAAATATGCGACACCGCCATTAAGTTCTTTGAAGAAAATGCAAAGCCGAGTGAACGCTTTAAATTTACGGTAGACAGAGTAGGCAAGGAAAAATTTAAAGAAAGGATTTTGGAGGCATACAATGGCTGATTTTATTATTGACGACACAGTAGATATTACAGATGTGGTTTGCCCTACAACATTTGTTAAGGCAAAGGTAGCTTTAGAGGAGCTTGACGAGGGACAGATTCTTTCCATTAAGATGAATGACGGAGAGCCTGTACAGAATGTTCCAAGAAGCATAAAAGAAGAAGGGCATAAAATTCTAAAGCTGATTGACAACGAGGACGGTACATATGACCTTATTGTTGAAAAGGTTGGTGATGAGTAATGCCGGCAAGAGTAAACGCAGAAAACTTCGATACAGAGGTGCTAAAGTCCGATAAGCCTGTTTTGGTTGATTTTTATTCAGACAGCTGTGTGCCGTGTAAAAGACTTTCTCCTGTTTTGTTCCAGATAGAGGAGGAGTATGCAGATTCGTTAAAGGTAGTAAAGTTAAATATTAACTTCGATTCCTCGGTTGCGGAGCAGTACAAGGTTTATGCCGCACCTACAGTTGTATTTTTTAAAAACGGCATTGAGCAAGCAAGGCTTCATGGATTAGTAAAAAAATCAGAGCTTATCGAGGCTATAGAAAATTTAAAGTAAAGGAAGTATTCAGTTATGACAATTACAGTAGCAGGAAATAAAAAAGAGGTAGCAGACAACCTTACAGTAGCTCAGCTTATAGCTGATGAAAATGTTGAAACACCACAGTATGTTACGGTTACAATTAACGACGACTTTGTACAGAGCGGTACATTTGATGAAACTGTTTTAAAAGACGGTGATGTTGTAGAGTTCTTGTACTTTATGGGAGGCGGTCAGTAATGGCTTTTACAAACGAACAGCTGGAGAGATACTCCAGACACATTATTTTAAAAGAGGTTGGTGCTAAAGGTCAGAAAAAGCTTCTTAACGCCAAGGTTCTTATAATAGGTGCAGGAGGCTTGGGTGCACCTGTGGCAATGTACCTTGCGGCGGCAGGTATAGGTACTATAGGTATTGCAGACGCCGACGAGGTAGACCTTTCAAACCTACAGCGTCAGATTATTCACGCTACAAAGGATGTAGGCAAGCCAAAGGTACAGTCGGCTAAGGAAACAATGGAGGCTATGAACCCTGATGTAAAGGTTGTTACATACCATACATTTGTTACAAGCGAAAATATTATGGAGCTTATTAAGGATTACGACTTCATTATTGACGGTACAGACAATTTTCCGGCAAAGTTTTTAATTAATGATGCTTGCGTAATGGCGAAAAAGCCCTTTTCACACGCCGGTATTATCAGATTTCAAGGTCAGTTGATGACTTATGTTCCGGGGGAGGGGCCTTGCTACCGCTGTGTATTTAAAAATCCACCGCCAAAGGATGCTGTACCTACCTGTAAGCAGGCAGGCGTTATCGGTGCAATGGGCGGCGTTATAGGCAGCTTGCAGGCAATGGAGGCCATTAAGTATATTCTTGGCAAGGGTCAGCTTCTTACAGGATATTTGCTGACATACGACGCACTTAAAATGGAGTTCAGAA
>FR891312.1:0-14238 GCA_000435335.1 Clostridium sp. CAG:964 | reverse complement strand
GAGTTCAGAAAGGTTAAGCTGCCGTCGGATACTCACAACTGTGCAGTGTGCGGCGACCACCCAACAATTACAGAGCTTATTGATTATGAGCAGGCAGAATGTGACGGTGTTCATTTATGATACGGCTATTAAAAAAAGATTATGAAAAAATTGTTGCTCATGCAGAAAAAGAGCTTCCAAGCGAGGCGTGCGGTCTTATTGGCGGTACAATTAACGGTGACAGCAAGAAAATTAAAAAGGTTTATTTACTGACGAATATCGACCACTCAAACGAGCATTTTTCACTTGACCCAAAGGAACAGCTTGCCGCAATTAAGGATATGAGGCAAAACGGTTTAGTTCCCCTTGGCAACTGGCACTCTCACCCGGAGTCGCCCTCAAGACCGTCAGACGAGGACAAACGCCTTGCCTATGACAGCAAGGCAAGCTATATGATTTTGTCACTTATGGACAGGCAAAATCCGGTGCTTAATTCATTTAAGATTACCGGTGACACAGCAGAAAAAGAAGAGCTTGTTATAGAATAATGGGTAAATATAAAACGACTAAATAAGGGAGGGTAATTATGTACGACATTGTAATTATAGGAAGCGGCCCGGCAGGAATGTCTGCGGCTATATATGCACAGCGTGCCGGCTTAAAGGCGGTTGTTGTTGAAAAGGAATGTTTAGGTACCGGCAAAATTGCCGAAAGCCTGCGTGTAGACAATTACCCCGGCCTATTTGGTGAAAACGGCTACGATTTAGGCGAGAAATTCAGAACTCACGCAGAAAATTTAGGTGCGGAATTTATTGAAGGCGAAATTATAAAAATTGTCAGGTCAAAGGGATACTATACCCTACAGCTTGACAATGACGAAGCCCTTGCTGCCAAAACCGTTATTTATGCCGCCGGTACACAGTGCCGAAGGCTTGGCGTAGTGGGAGAGCAGGAGCTTTTAGGCAGAGGCGTTTCCTACTGTGCTGTGTGTGACGGTGCATTTTATAAAAACAAGGTTGTGGCAGTTATAGGCGGCGGAGATACCGCACTGGGTGACGCTGTGCTGTTGTCGGGCTTGGCAAAAAAGGTTTACCTTGTACACCGCAGGGGTGAATTTAGGGCAAATAAAGCCTTGCAAAACAAAGTGAGCGGCATGAAGAATATAGTGCCTGTTTTAAATGCAGCGGTACAGAAAATTAACGGCAAAGACCATGTTGAAGCTGTAGCAATACTGCAAAACGGCAGTGAAAAAGCATTGCCTGTGGACGGCGTGTTTGTGGCAATAGGCAGTACGCCAAACTCGACACTTGTTAAGGAATTACTTGATATTGATGAAAACGGTTATATTGCTGCTGACGAAACGGGAGTAACCTCGGCAGACGGAATATTTGCGGCAGGCGATGTCAGAACAAAAAAGCTAAGGCAGGTAGTTACAGCTGTATCTGACGGTGCAAACTGTGTTTTGTCAGCAGAGGAATATCTAAACAAAAATATCCAATGTTAAAAGTTTTGAAGCAGTATTTAAGGTTCTATGCGATAAGCATTTTATATTCAAGGCTTTTAAATTTGAAATATTAATTCAGTGGGGTATTATCTTATGAAAACAGAAGTATTAAATACTGATATTCTTATAATAGGCGGCGGCACAGCCGGTTGTTATGCCGCATTGACTATTTCTGAAAATTCAGACAAAAAGGTGCTTATCTGCGAAAAAGCACATATAAAAAGAAGCGGCTGTTTGGCGGCAGGTGTAAACGCTCTTAACGCATATATTGTAGAGGGCAGAACACCGCAGGATTATGTAGACTATGCCAAAAAGGACGCAGACGGAATTGTAAGAGAGGATTTACTCCTTACAATGTCGCAAAGGCTAAACAAGGTAACGCACAGGCTTGAACAGCTTGGCCTTGTAATTCTAAAGGACGAAAACGGCAAATATGTTGCCCGTGGAAACCGAAACTTAAAAATTAACGGCGAAAACATAAAGCCTATTTTGGCACAGGCTGTAGAAAAGGCAGAAAATGTTCAGGTGCTGAACAGAGTGAATGTTATAGACTTTGCCGTTAAGGACAATAAAATTAACGGTGCATTTGCAATAGGAATTGAAAACGATACTTTTTATACTATAAATGCCAAGGCGGTTATAATAGCTACAGGCGGTGCAGCAGGCCTTTACAAGCCAAATAACCCGGGCTTTTCAAGACACAAAATGTGGTATCCGCCGTTTAATACAGGTGCAGGCTATGCTATGGGTATTAACGCCGGTGCAGAAATGACAACATTTGAAATGCGTTTTATTGCACTTCGCTGTAAAGACACCATTGCCCCTACAGGCACATTGGCACAGGGCGTAGGTGCAAGGCAGGTAAATTCCTTAGGTGAGGTTTATGAAACCAAGTACGGTTTAACAACCTCCGAAAGAGTTTACGGTACAGTAAACGAAAATCAAGAGGGCAGAGGTCCATGCTATTTGCGTACAGAGGGAATAACGCCACAGCAGGACGACTCATTAATAAGAGCATATTTGAATATGGCACCGTCGCAAACCATTAAGTGGATTGAAAGCGGTAAGCTGCCGTCACAGCAGAATGTTGAAATAGAGGGCACAGAGCCGTATATAGTAGGCGGCCATACAGCAAGCGGATATTGGGTAGACACCAATCGTGCCACAACAATACAGGGCTTGTTTGCCGGCGGAGATGTTGCCGGAGGCTGTGCGCAAAAGTATGTTACAGGTGCTTTGGCAGAGGGTGAAATGGCCGCTTTGTCGGCTGTAAATTATGTTGACAACAGCAAGCAGGGCAGTATAGAGCAGTCGGACACAGACAAGCACATTAATGAGGTTACAGGCTTTATTACAAAGAAAAACTCACCGTACTCTACCGAACAGCTTGAAGAAGCAATGCAGACCGTTATGGATTCCTATGCAGGAGGCATAAAAACAAACTACCGCTTCAACGAAAAACAGCTTGACATTGCAGATTACAAAATTAAACAGTTAATGAGCCTTGTAAGTACATTGTATGCAGAGGATTTTCAAGAGCTTATGTATATATACGAGCTTAAAGAAAGGCTTACGGTTTGCCGAAGTGTTATTGCACACCTAAAGGCACGAAAGGAAACACGCTGGCACAGCTTTGCGGAAAACCTTGACTATCCTAACAAGGACGAAAAAAACTTTAATAAATATGTAAATTCCCGACTTGAAAACGGTGAAATAAAAATTATCATTCGTGATTTGGTTCAAGGAGGCAAAGAATATGAGCATATCAATTAATAAAAACAAGTGCATAGGCTGCGGTAAATGTCGCAATGTTTGCCCCGGCAGCCTGATAAAGGTTGACAGTGACGGCAAAGCCTACATAAAGTACCCAAAGGATTGCTGGGGCTGTACCTCTTGCATAAAGGAATGTCCGGTATATGCCATAGACTTTTTCTTGGGCGCAGACATTGGCGGTATGGGCAGTAGGGTTCATACCGAAAAGAAGGGCGATATTTTAAGCTGGATAATTCAAAAGCCACAGGGCGACAGTATAAAAATAGATATTAATCAAAAGGAATCCAATAAATATTAAGGAGGAATATAAATGAGTCAGCTTTCACATTTAGACGAGCTTGAAGCAGAAGCAATATATATTATCCGTGAAGTTGCGGCAGAGTGTGAAAAGCCTGTTATGCTTTATTCTATAGGCAAAGACAGCTCCGTAATGCTGCACTTGGCAATGAAGGCGTTTTATCCCGAAAAACCGCCGTTTCCGTTTATGCACATAGACACTACATGGAAGTTTAAGGATATGATTAAATTCCGTGACGACACAGCTAAAAAGCTGGGAATAGAAATGCTTGTATATACTAACGAAGACGGTGTAAAGCAGGGCATTAACCCGTTTGACCACGGCGCCGCATATACAGACATTATGAAAACACAGGCACTAAAGCAGGCGTTAACAAAATACGGTTTTACAGCTGCATTTGGCGGCGGCAGGCGTGACGAGGAAAAGTCAAGAGCCAAGGAGAGAATTTTCTCTTTCAGAAATCAGGCGCAGGCTTGGGACCCGAAAAATCAGCGTCCCGAAATGTGGAAGCTGTACAACACAAAAATTAACAAGGGCGAAAGCATACGAGTATTTCCAATATCCAATTGGACAGAAAAGGACATTTGGCAGTATATAAAGAGAGAAAATATAGACATTGTTCCGCTTTACTTTGCGGCAAAAAGACCTGTAGTTTACCGTGACGGAAATATTATTATGGTAGACGACGACCGTTTCCCTTTGAAGGAGGGCGAGGTGCCGGAGTACAAGTCTGTCCGTTTCAGAACGCTGGGCTGTTACCCGCTTACAGGCGGCATAGAGTCAACAGCTGCCACACTTGATGAAATTATTGACGAAACCTTAAGCTCGGTGTCATCGGAGCGTACCTCAAGAGTTATAGACAAAGAGGCAGAAGGCAGTATGGAGCGTAGAAAAAGGGAGGGCTATTTCTAATGAAGGGTTTGCTGAAATTTATTACCTGCGGCAGTGTAGATGATGGTAAATCTACACTTATAGGTCATATTTTATATGACGCAAAGCTGATATATGCCGACCAGGAAAAGGCTCTGGAGCTTGACAGCAAGGTGGGCAGCCGCAACGGTGACATTGACTATTCACTGCTTTTAGACGGACTGATGGCAGAGCGTGAGCAGGGCATTACTATTGATGTAGCCTACCGATATTTTACTACCGACCGCAGAAGCTTTATTGTAGCAGACACACCGGGACACGAAGAATACACCAGAAATATGGCTGTAGGTGCTTCCTTTGCGGATTTGGCTGTAATTCTTATTGACGCTTCACAGGGTGTATTGGTACAAACAAGACGCCACGCCCGTATTTGTAAGCTAATGGGTATAAGACACTTTGTTTTTGCCGTAAATAAAATGGACCTTGTTTCCTACAGCGAGGCACGCTTTAACGAAATTGCAGAGCAAATAAACCGGCTAAAGACGGAGCTTTCGCTTGAAAATATACAAATTATCCCACTTTCGGCAACAGAGGGTGACAATGTTACCGTAAAGTCAAAAAATATTCCGTGGTATAACGGTGTGCCTCTTTTAGAATATCTTGAGTCTGTAGATGTTTCAACCTCTGAGGAGGAGCAGGGCTTCTATATGCCTGTACAAAGAGTATGCCGTCCAAACCATACCTTTAGAGGCTTTCAGGGACAAATTGAGTCCGGTACTGTAAGCGTAGGCGACGAAATTGTAACACTGCCAAGCAACGAAAAGGCAAGGGTTAAGCAAATTCTTTTAACAGATAAAAATGTCGAGGCTGCCTTTAAGGGACAGCCTGTTACAATTACCCTTGACAAAGAGGTTGATGTTTCAAGGGGCTGTGTTATTGCAAAGGAGGCCAACCTTGCACCGTACCAAAAGCTTACAATATCCGCACTTTGGATGGACGACGAGCCTCTTACTGTTGGCAAGGACTACCTTGTAAAGCTGGGTACAAAGACAATATCCGGCATTGTTACAAAAATAGAATATGCTGTTGATGTAAACACAGGTGAGCATATTCCTGTTGATACCCTTAGCAAAAACGGCATTGCCGTATGTAAGCTGTTGCTTGCAGAGCCTATAGCAGTCGACCTGTTTGCAAACCACAAAACATTGGGCGAGCTTATTCTTATTGACCGTGTAACCAATATGACATCAGCCTGCGGTGTAGTTGAAAAGGTTAGCCAAAAGGGTACGCCGGGGGCAAACAGAGCCTCCTTTAAGCAGGGCAGCCTAGAGGCAAGGGGCGATATTTTTGAAGAATTTTACTACGACACCGCAAGCCTGAATGTGCTAAAATATCAGCCTGTAAGAGAAACCTATACAGTAGGCGACAGTATTCCCTTGCAGGGTGACAGCTACAGCTACCCAAGCAGCTTTGACATTATTGTATTGCGTGACAGCGTTGCGGTAACTGTTCGCAACGGAGTAATTACAAGCATAACAAGCACTGACAGCTACCAATACGACGGTGTGCCTGTAGTAAATGGCAGAGGCTTTGAGGTGATGGCAGACAGCAACGAAAAGGTAAGGCAGTTCCTGTCGGAATACAAGCAGCTTTCGGACATAAACGATTCTCAATTTTTTGCAAAGTGGGTTAAGTTCGATACCTACAGAAAAATTGTAATTAAAAATCTGTAATTATATCAACAAAAACGACAAGGCAGTTTGTATATAGGAAAAAGAGCCTATATTTACCAAGGTTAGGCTGTAACTCCAAACGGCAATTTGCAAATTAATAAAAGTATAATAACATTAAAAGGTACAGTCAAAGGGCGGTTAATTTCCCCTTGGACTGTACCTTTTTGCTGCTGTATTATGCTGTGACAGTTTGCTTATAAAAAATGAGACCTTACAGCAGCTGTAAGGTCTCATAATAAAGCTGACATATATTTTGTCGGCTGAAGCTGTTTATTAGTCTTATTTATATTACAGGTACAAACAAACTAATTTTCTTCCTTTACCTCGTGATACTCCTTTTCGGTGTTTACATTCCATATGTCCTTCTTGTCGGTCTTGCCCAGCTTTATGGCCTGTGCGGCTCTTATAGCGGTCAGCATGGAATGATCCATATTGTTGTAGCGGTGCTGACCGTTTCTGCCTACGCAATATAGATTTTGGTAGGTATCCAAATATTCAATAAGCTTATCCATATGCTCGTATGTGTCAAAGTAAGCCGGATATGCCTTTTTAATCTTCTCACGGTGACTGTCTAAAACTGCATTTTTAGCAATAACGCCCATTGTTTCCAGCTCGCCTATTGCCATTTTAATACATTCCTCGTCACTCATATTCCAGAAGCTGTCGCCCTCTTCGCAGAAATACTCCAAGCCTATCCATACTGTATGTTCAGGGTCTTTTACCAGGTACGGCGACCAGTTGTTGAATACCTGTATTCTGCCCAGCTTAACATTAGTGTCCTGTACATATATCCAGCAGTCAGGCACAATGTTGCCAAGGGTTTTCTTGCCGGTTTCATTTTTTAGCTCCAGCTTGTTTACAAGCAAGCCTACAGTTACAAAATCTCTGTATGGCAAGCCCTTTGCAATGTCGGTAATGTTTTGCGGAGGCACATCTCCCACCATACCTGTAACCAAATCTTTTACAGGCATAGAGGAAACAAAAATGTCGCCCTCTACGGTTATATCTCCCTGTGGAGTTTCGCATACTACAGCTGTAACCTTGCCGTCCTTACAAACAATGCTTTTAACCTTGTGGTTTTTCTCAACCTTGCCGCCCAGCCGGCATACCTTTTTTGCCAGTGTTTCATACAGTTGACCGGGGCCAAACTTAGGGTACCAAAACTGCTCTATAAGTGAGGTTTCTACCTCTTTACTGTCCTTTTTCTTTTTACCGGAGAACATATTTTTAAGAACCTCTTTAATAGACAGTCCCTTTACACGCTGCGAACCCCAATCGGCAGATATTTCGCTTGGATGTCTGCCCCACAGCTTTTCTGTATAGCCTTCAAAAAACATACTGTACAGCACCTTGCCAAAGCGGTTTATGTAGAAGTTTTCAAGTGAATCCTCCGGCTTTTTGCAAATGCAGGACTTCAGATAGCTAAAGCCTGCCTTCATAGTTGTTGCAAAGCCCATATTTTTGATGGTTTCTGCTTTTAATGTAACAGGATAGTCAAAAAAGTGCTTCATATAGTAAATTCTTGACACTCTTTCTCTTACAAGCATAACCTCGTCTTCAACATTCGGGTCAGGGCCTCCGGCCTCCAAAGGCTTTTCTCTGCCAAGCTTTGCATCATCAAACGACGGTGCACCCTGCAGTGGCATAAGCTCCTTCCATTTATTCATTATTTCATCACTTTTAGAGAAAAAACGGTGACCGCCTATGTCCATTCTGTTGCCGTTATATTTTACGGTTTGTGAGATACCGCCTATAACATCGGTTTCCTCCAAAACGGTAACATCATATTCTCCCGTACCGTCATTTAAAAGCTCGTATGCCGCAGTAAGTCCTGCCGGGCCTGCGCCTATAATGATTACCTTTTTCATCTTAATTTTCTTAGTACCCCTTTCTGTGCCAGGTAGTATGCGAAGCAACACAAATCCGCTCCTGTATAGTATTTAAAATCATCAAACTACTAAAACGGCTTATTTTGAGCCGTTATTTTTTTCTGAATTTTTATTAAACAGCAGGTATTTTCTTGCGAAAAAGTTCCATAAAAAAGACACTGCCGTAGATACAACCTTGGCTATTATTTGGTATAGGCTTGTGCTGTTTGCAAGCATAAGCTCAAATAAAGAGGTTATACCCAAGGTGATTAAAAGTCCCACCACGCCAATGGCTGCAAAGGAAAGAAACTCCAACAACCTGTTGTTAATTTTTGAATTTTTAAATATCCAAAAGGTGCTTAAGCAGTAATTAACAACAAGCCCGGCCGCAAAGGATAAACCATTGCACAGCAGAGCAAGCTTTGTGCCAAATACACAGTAAAAAAGCAGAGCAGACAGCCCCCAGTCTACCACCGTAGCAAAACCGCCTACAAAGCAGTATCTGAAAAACTGGATAAATGTGCTGTCGGTTTCCTCTACAAACAGCTTTTTTAGGTTCATTTGCAAAACCACCCTTTATATAGCATAATCTGATAACACACCCTAAATTGTATCAGACACACAGGTGCTTGTCAAGAGAATGAATAGGCATTAATAAAATGATTTTTCCTAATAAATTCATTTAGTGGTAAGTTTTACTTTGTTAGCATACTATTTGAAGTAGAGCCTTAGCAGCTTATAGGGTAAGGGGTATTGCCATAAATGCGGTGTATAATAGAGCGGTTATAATGTGGAATCTGAAAAAATATGCAGCTTAAATGCAATATTTGTTAAAATAATGTTGACTAAAAAAATATATAAGTTATAATTAATGTGTTATGTTGTAATTAACAGCTGTATTTATAGCTGTTGTAAACATTATAGTTTAATAATATATTTTTTATATCAAGAAAGGATATGAATTTATAATGAGTAGAGTTTACAATTTCTCAGCCGGCCCTTCAATGCTTCCGGAATCGGTACTAAAAAAAGCGGCAGCAGAAATGCTTGACTATGAGGGCAGCGGACAATCCGTAATGGAAATGTCACACCGTTCTAAGGTTTATGGAACAATCATTCAGGGAGCAGAGGCTCTTTTAAGAGAGATTATGAATATTCCTGATAACTACAAGGTTTTGTTCTTGCAGGGTGGTGCTTCCACACAGTTTGCAGCTATTCCTATGAACCTTATGACAAAAAGCGGCAAGGCTGACTATGTTATTACAGGTCAGTGGGCTAAAAAGGCACACGCAGAGGCTGCAAGATACGGTCAGGCAAATGTTGTGGCATCTTCTGCCGACAAAACATTTACATATATCCCAAAGCTTGACCCTGCTACATTTACAAAGGATGCTGACTACTTCTATATTTGTATGAATAATACAATTTACGGTACAGTTTACCACGAGCTTCCTGATACAGGCGATGTTCCGTTGGTTGCTGATATCTCTTCATGCATTCTTTCAAGACCTATTGATGTTTCAAAGTTTGGCGTTTTGTATGCAGGCGCACAGAAAAATATGGCTCCGGCCGGCTTAACAGTAGTTATTGTTCGTGAGGATCTTATAGGCAACGCTATGGATATTACTCCTACAATGCTTAACTGGAAGACACATGCCGATAACGGTTCTATGTTCAACACTCCTCCTTGCTACACAATCTACATTGCAAAGCTTGTTCTTGAGTGGATTAAGAACGAGGTAGGCGGTCTTGACAAAATGTATGAGCTAAACAAGAAAAAGGCTGATCTTCTTTACAACTTCCTTGACAACTCTAAGCTGTTTAAGGGCACTGTTGTACCTGAGGACCGTTCACTTATGAATGTTCCTTTCGTAACAGGTAGTGACGAGCTTGACGCTAAGTTTGTAAAAGAGGCTACAGAGGCAGGCTTGGTAAACATTAAGGGCCACCGTACAGTAGGCGGTATGCGTGCTTCTATTTACAACGCTATGCCTTACGAGGGTGTAAAGGCTCTGGTTGACTTTATGACAGAGTTTGAGAAGAACAACGGCTGATTTTTACCGTTGCTTTCGCAATAATAAATTTTTATATAAGAGGTTGATTACCAATGTATAATATTAAAACATTAAACAAAATTTCAACTGTTGGTTTAAGCAGACTAGGCAGCGACTATACATACGGCGACGATGTTCAAAATCCTGACGCTATACTTGTACGCAGTGCTTCGATGCACGAAATGGATATGCCGGAGTCACTTCTTGCTATTGCAAGAGCAGGTGCAGGCGTAAACAACATTCCTCTTGACAAGTGCAGTGAGCAGGGTATAGTTGTTTTCAACACACCGGGTGCTAATGCTAACGCTGTAAAGGAGCTTGTAATTGCAGGCTTGCTTCTAAGCTCAAGAAAAATTACAGCCGGTATCGAGTGGGCAAAAACACTAAAGGGTAACGGCGACGCTGTAGGCAAAATGGTAGAGAAGGGCAAGAGCCAGTTTGCAGGTCCTGAAATTAAGGGTAAAACTCTTGGCGTTATCGGCTTAGGTGCTATTGGTGCTTTGGTTGCAAATGCCGCTATTGCTTTGGGTATGGATGTAATAGGCTATGACCCATTCCTTTCAGTAGACGGTGCTCTTCAGCTTTCAAGACACGTTAAGCATGTTACTAATTTGGACGAAGTTTTTGCCGACAGTGATTATATTACAGTTCATGTTCCGCTAACACCTGACACAAAGAATATCATTTGCGCAGAAAATATTGCAAAAATGAAGGATGGCGTCAGAATTCTTAATTACTCTCGTGCAGACCTTTGTAATTCTGAGGATGTTTTGGCTGCTATAGAGAGCGGCAAGGTAAGCACATATGTTACAGACTTTGCTACAGACAATCTTTTAGGAGTAGACGGCGTTATTGCTATGCCTCACCTTGGTGCTTCAACACCTGAAAGTGAAGACAACTGTGCAAGAATGGCTGCTGATGAAATTAAAGATTACTTGGAAAACGGCAACATTACACATTCTGTAAACTTCCCGGCAGCAAAAATGGCAAGAACAGGCGATGTTCGTTACTGTGTACTTCACAAGAATGTACCGGCAGTTCTTCAAAGTGTTCTGTCTTTTGTAAGCCAGCAGGGTGCAAATGTAGAGAATATGGAGAACAAGTCAAGAAAAGACTACGCTTATACAATTATTGATGTTACAGGTGCTTCCGCTGACTTGACAGACAGCATTAAGGGAGTAGACGGCGTTATTCGTGTAAGAGTAATTAAGTAATTAACTTAATACAGCTTAAAATGGGTTTTATGTCAATAATTGGGGTAGAACCGAAAAAAGAAAATTGATTTTAACAAGTGGCAATGGACTAGGTTGCCGCTTGTTTTTTTATACGGGCATAAAAAAAGAGGAAAGCTAACGCTTTCCTCTGAAATAATTCTATTAATCAGTTATCCTTCTTAACAACCTCACGGCCATTGTAGAAGCCGCAAGCACCGCAAACTCTGTGTGGTGTCTTATACTCGCCGCAGTTAGGGCAAGCTACAAGAGCAGGTGCTTCCATTTTCCAAACTGTTGATCTTCTCTTATTTTTTCTAGCGTGAGATGTTTTTCTCTTTGGTACTGCCATTTTTAGCCTCTCCTTTTATTTACAATTATTTTTTCGGGTATTTAACACCCATTTTATTCAATAAGCTGTTTCAACACCTCTAAGCGAGGGTCAATTTGTTTTGTGGTGCAATTACATGTTGTTTCATTTAGGTTAGCACCACACTTAGGGCAAAGCCCCTTGCAATTATCACTGCACAAGAACTTTGACGGAAGCTCCAGCAAAATATCAGCTGTCAAAAGCTCATCAAGGTCAATTGTGTGATCAGGAGTTTCGATATAATCGTCATTTTGGTCACCGCTTAGGGATGTAACTAAATAATGCTCAAAATTATAATGCATAGCTTTGGTTACGCCGGTTCCGCAACGATCGCAAGGCCTTTGGTAGTTAAAGCTAGTTGCCAGAGAAAGCTTAACTAACCCTGCTCGATTTTCTGCCGTAATGTCCACCCTTACAGGTGAAGTAAATGGATAAATGCTATCCACCTTAACCTCTGCCATATTAAAGGAATAATCAGTATGCAAAACAGAGCCGTCGTTTAAAAAAATTGCTTTTAAATCCAGAATCAACTTGCACACCTCTCTTTAATAAACAGTTGGGCAGTTTTCAAAACACTAGATAATATTATATAGATAGCGTTATAATTTGTCAAGTGATTTTTAATAACAATATTAAATTAGTCAACTTAATTATAGATGTTGACATAGCAGGCAAAAAGTTGTAAAATAACTATAGTTTTATACTGAACCTTGAAAGGAGAAATTACTTATGAAAAGAATAAAAACTCTTAAGACCAGAGATCTTGCAAAGAGCATTAAGAACGGCGGCTGCGGCGAGTGCCAGACATCATGTCAGTCAGCTTGTAAAACATCTTGCGGTGTAGCTAATCAGCCTTGCGAGAAAACAAGCAAGTAATTAAAAAGCTTTTTCAAAAGTGCCGTAAACCACTTGAGTGAGTTGCGGCATTTTATTTTGTAAAAAACATTTTGAACAACGAGGTAAAATAATGGTTCACCAATATAAATTAAACGGCTATAATATAATTATTGATGAAGGCAGCGGCTCGGTACACAGTGTAGACGAGGTAGCCTACGATATGATTGAAATGTATCGTCAAAATTCAAAGGATGAAATTATTTCAGCACTGCTGAAAAAATATGCCTGCCGTAATGATGTAACACAGCAGGAGCTGGAGGACTGCTACGACGATATTACTCAGCTTAAAAACGAGGGCAAGCTGTTTGCTGACAGCTCCTATGCTCAAAAGGCTATAGATTTTAAATCAAGAAGCAATGTTATAAAGGCGCTGTGTCTGCATGTGGCGCACACCTGTAACCTGAACTGCAGCTATTGCTTTGCAAGCCAGGGTAAATATCAGGGAAACAGAGCACTTATGTCCTTTGAGGTAGGCAAGCAGGCTCTGGATTTTCTTATTGCCAATTCCGGTACACGCCGAAATCTGGAGGTTGACTTTTTCGGCGGCGAGCCTCTCATGAACTGGGATGTTGTTAAACAGCTTGTTGAGTATGCGAGAAGCATTGAAAAGGAGCACAACAAGAATTTTAGATTTACGCTGACCACCAACGGTATGCTTATTGACGATGATGTTATAGATTTTGCCAATAAGGAAATGCATAATGTTGTACTAAGCCTTGACGGCAGAAAAGAAGTGCACGACCACCTGCGTGTGGACTACAAGGGCAGAGGCAGCTATGATGTTATAGTGCCGAAATTTCAGCATTTTGTTGAAAAGCGTGGCAACCGTGGCTACTATATGAGAGGTACATATACCCATAACAATGTGGATTTTACCAACGATATATTCCATATGGCTGACCTTGGCTTTACCGAGCTTAGTATGGAGCCTGTAGTCTGTTCACCGAACGACCCGTATGCTCTTACAAAAGAGGATTTGCCTAAGCTTTTTGAACAGTATGAAATACTGGCAAAGGAAATGCTAAAGCGTGAAAAAGAGGGCAGGCCGTTTACTTTTTATCATTATATGATAGACCTTGAGCACGGGCCGTGTATTTATAAGCGTGTGTCAGGCTGCGGCAGCGGTACCGAATATATGGCTGTAACACCATGGGGAGAGCTTTTTCCGTGCCACCAGTTTGTAGGCGATCCGAAATACAGCTTAGGCGATGTTTGGAACGGTGTAAAAAACACAGAAATTCAAGACAAATTCAGAAAGTGCAATGTCTTTGCCAGAAGAGAATGTGACGATTGCTGGGCAAGGCTATATTGCAGCGGCGGCTGTGCGGCAAACTCATACCATGCTACAGGTGATATAGCCGGAATATATGAGTACGGCTGTGAACTGTTCAGAAAGAGAATAGAATGTGCTATTATGTTAAAGGTAGCAGAAGAGGAGGAGGGGCTGTCCGGTATGGATTACCAAAGCTGTGACGGTGCCTGTGACGAAAACTGCCACTGAGAACACAACCTGTTAATGATGTAATTACTATAACGACCGACACTGCCTGAGGGTGGTGCCGGTTCTTATTTTAGCTAAAAGTCGAATGATGAAGATTATCATAAAAAATATTCAAAAAACTTTAAAAAATGCGTTGACAAGAGGGTGTAGGTTTGATATAATAACAAAGCTGTCGCAAAC
>FR891311.1:43242-62170 GCA_000435335.1 Clostridium sp. CAG:964 | reverse complement strand
GCTTCTGTTGGAGCCTCTGTTGGAGCCTCTGTCGGAGCTACTGTTGGAGCCTCTGTTGGGGCCTCTGTTGGAGCTTCTGTTGGAGCCTCAGTTGGAGCCTCTGTTGGAGCTTCTGTTGGAGCTTCTGTTGGTGCTTCTGTTGGCTCTGTTGGCTCCTCGATTTTCTCGTTGTAAATGGCTACAGTTACAGAATCTGCCCCATCTACAAGTTTACCGTTCTCATCCAGTGCTCCGTAGCCGCCATCAAGTGCAGAGGTAAAGACCTCACATTCACCCGGAGCAGCTACCTTGAATTTGATTGTATAAAGCTTACAACCGCCAGGCTGATCAAACGGACCATTATGTGTGTTATAATAATTCTTTATGTTGTTACCGTCATCATCCTTGGTGAGATTTCCACCTGCTATAACTGTTGCCGCAGTCCCTGTGCTATTAAGTGCGAAACCCAGACTACCAGACTCAAGCGGGTCAAAATACGGTGTGTAGCTTTTCTTAGGAGTTCCCGCAAGCTTTAATATTTTTGGGAAATCCCCGGAAGAAATACCTCTTGGGTGCTTCTCTTCATCAGTTACCTTAGAAGTCCTTGTACCCACAGGCTGGTTAAACCATGTTGTACTACCAAAGAAAACAACCTTGCCTTCTGTAAGCTTAATGTAAGCATCGTACTCGAAGGTATCGCCCACCTTAAGCACTAGCGGCTCTCTCTGATTATCATCGGCAAAGTGAATAACTGCGGTTGCCTCTGTTGGCTCTGTTGGAGCTGCTGTTGCCTCTGTTGGAGCTGCTGTCGGCTCTGTCGGAGCTGCTGTTGGCTCTGTTGGAGCTGCTGTTGGCTCTGCCGGCTCTACATAGGTAGAACCTGTAACCTCCAGCTTCAAATCCCTAATCCCGGCCTCCTTGGCTTCAGGCAGTTTTGTAAACGTTGGCTGATATATGAGGATACTCTGCTCGTTGCCAAGAGATGCATCCTCGGAAACCTTAAAGCTTATTGTACATAAATGGTCTCCTGATTCCTGTGTAAAGGTCGTTTTTGAGAAAGCCTCCTTCAATTCAGGCGAAAAGCTTTGCGGTGTAGCTATGCTGTACCCTGCCCATGTAATCCCTAAAGCACCGATAGTATCAGCATCAGGATTTGACAAATCACATACACCATTATCCATTACGGGATCGTAGCCATTATCGCAAGCCGCATCAAGCAAAGGCTGCCAATGTTCATTCCACTGTATTGCCTCATAAATATCATCCGAAACGGTTGATATTAGTGAGCCTTTCTGTCTTGGAAGGTACCTTTGAGTGCTCTTAGGACTCTTATACCAGCTCATAAATTCTTCCAAGCTGCCGGTCATTTTATCACCGGTACCGTTCTCCCCGGTAGTCCACTCCAGGCCTTCCTTATGCAAATCATAACGAACCTTTAATGTAGGCAAGATCGACTCAGTGTCGCCGGCTATCCTTATTTTGACCTTGATGGTGTCACCCCTGTTAGCCTTAATCTGATGATAATCATCCATAACCTCTGACAGAGGCCTGGTGCCAGTGCCAGCATAATAATTATCATCCAGGCGATAACCATATACATTTAATGTAACAGGGTCATCCTTGCTCGGCTGACTTGTAACAGCGCTGCCTTTTTCTGCACTGCCGCTTGATTCATCAGCTGCAGAAACGCCCGTTGCACCGGTAAATAACGAACTTGTAGCAAGTACCGTACTTAACACGATGCTTAAAAATCGTCTATTCATTAATTTATTACCTCCATTCTTATTTGATTAGACATCTTAAATTATAGCTTATTTTTAGTAGTAAAACAATATTTAAAAAATGTTTTTTATTTTTTCTCCGTTTTGTAATTATTTAACAGTAAAAATTAGCAAAAATATATAATTTTTACTATAATAAAAATTATATAGATTGCAGTTTTCTAATTTAACTCAAAATAATTCTTAAAATTAAATTTTTTCTATTGACTTTGCTTTACAAAAGTGATAACATAGCTTTGCATTCAAAAATTGCAGACTAAATACAAGTTGGTGTTGACGACACTGAGGGTACACCTGTTCCCATCCCGAACACAGAAGTTAAGCTCAGTAGTGCCGAAGATACTTGGCTGGTGACGGCCCGGGAAAATAGGAAAACGCCAACATAATTATTTAACGACCGGTTTTGCCGGTCGCTTTTTTATACGAATATGTATGCAAAAATCTACGCATAAAAGCACTCCGCATTTTCAATCCCTGCGGAGTGCTTTTATGTGCTTTTATAAGGTGATAAATTTACAAAACTACGCTTTTTCTATTTTAGCAGTGACGGTATATGTACTGTCTGGAATATTTAAAACATCATTGTCCAGTATTTCACTAATATTCAGGTTTATTTTGCTTTTTGAGGTTGATTTGTTTATTTTAAATTTACAGCTAATCAAAAGCTTTTCCATTGAAAAATCATTTACAGCTGCAGCTGACGCCGATAAAAACAAAATCTTGCCCTTTGTGTCGGCATTGTACATACTGCCTTGTATATTAGGCATAGATATACTGTCCTTTACAGGTGTCATAACCGATGAATCGTAGGTTATGTAAGCGTCTATTGCCGTAAACTTTGTCGGGCAGGTCAAGTAATATGAAACCGTAACGGTTTCTCCGGCTTTAAATTTGTCCTTGTTTATCACAACCGTACCACCTGAGTCTTTACCTGTTCCATTGCTGCCACTGCCGGAGCTGTTGTCAGACTTTGGCTTGCTGCTTGAGGAGCTGTTGTCGGACTTTGGCTTGCTGCTTGAGGAGCTATTGTCTGACTTTGACTCGCTGCTTGAGGAGCTGCTGTCGGACTTTGACTCGCTGCTTGATGAGCTGTTGTCGGACTTCGGCTTGCTGCTTGAGGAGCTGTTTTTATTCTCGTTTGAGTTTTGGTCAGAGGCTGAGCTGCCTGTATTTGAACTTCCGTCAGAACTTGAGGCACTGCCGCCTGATGAGCCTGTCCCTGAATTCGAGAAATTATTTCCGTTTGAAGTTGACGAGCTGCCGCCGCCATTGTCATCCAGCGAGCCTAAACCGGAAGAATTGTCGGAGCTGTTGCCCTTATTCTTCTGAATTACAACGGTTTTTCCGTTTTCATCTGTTGTTATCTCCGTAGCGATTTCAGACTGACTTAAATTACCACCACCATTTGAATTATTAAAGGCAACAGCTATACCTACAGCTGCACCAATAATCACGACTGCCGCTACAGCAGCTATAATAATTATATTTTTCTTTGAAGCCTTGCTATCTCGGTTATTATTCACATTATTCACTCCATTGGCAATAAGATGTTTTGTTAATTATATCACCGTTTGTTTTTTCAGTAAAGTGCTTTACTAATTTTAACATACTGTTTATAATTCGTGTCAGCATAGCAGACTTCAAAATATATATGCAGAAAATAAGTAAGAGAGGTCCACAAGCAAGGCACAGAAGCTTTAGCGTTGGGCTGTAAGGCACACCTTCAGCACGGGTGCTTATAGTACAATACCCTTTAAATTATAAAATAATAAACCCGCCAAGCACAGCAAGCCGTAAAAGCGGCCGTGTTTGGTGGGTTCTGTTTATGAAAATATAAGCGTACACTGTTGTTCACAGAATCCTGCAATATGTATTTTCCTTGGTGCTAAAGCTTTAAATAAAACTAAACGGCTGATTTATTGTCAGCCTGCACAGCCATTCAGTACCGACCTTACAAAAGCAGATAAATTAATGCAAGCATTAAACCCGTATCGGTTTTTTCCGCACTAAGCAAAACAAGCAGCAGCACAATAAGACTACGCTCCTTGTCGTTTAAAAGCAGGTCAAGAAAATTTCCCTGCTTGTGAGAGGGAGCTTCTTTTATTTTACCTTGCCCCTTTACCGGCTGAGGCTCCGGGTAATCCTCGTTGTCAGCCTTCGGCTGATTATTTGTCTGCCTGTGCTGTACGGTCATTCCGCCTGCCTTACCACGGCTTTGCATTTCCTGCATTCTGCGAACAGCGTCCTGCTGCATTTTATCTATGTCCTCACCGTACTTTCTCATATACAACTCTCCTTAAAAGTTAAGTTGCTTTATAACAGGCAAAATTTTTACCAGCTGCAGCATTTTTGTTGCCTCGTCAAGCTTTTGCTGTCTTTCTTCGCTTAAAAACGGGCGTAGTGCGTGCAAAAGCCTGGTTGTGTCGTCGTCCTGCTTTATGTTTGAAAGAACGGGTACCAGCTTCATTATTGTTTTTGCGGTATCGTCGGAAAACATCGGCAGCATTGACTTTTCCTCCTCCGTGGCAGGCTTTTGAGGCTTGTCGTCCTTTTGCTCAAAAATTAAATCCTTTAGGCTCATTATTTGTTCCATAGCCTGGGGGTCGCTTAACAGCTGATTTATCTTACCTGTCAGATCATCCATTTATTTATCTCCCATCAATTTTTTTATCAAAGCCTGTGCCTGCGGCGTATTTAGCAGCCGTTCGGTTTTTTCTTTGTCGTTTAAAATTTCCTGAACCTTGCTCGCCTGTTTACCGTCCATTTTATTAAGCAAGCTGCCTACTTCGCCTTTTTGAGCATTCTTTTTTATTTCGTTTGGATTTTCACCCAGCTTTTGTGCCAAGGAATTTAAAATATTTTCTATCTGCTTATCTTTTTCTGTCATATAAACACCACCTTTTTCTATAGCATTATTATGAAAAAGGGTGTATAATTATGACATTAATTTTAACGGGGGCTTTGTATGAAGGTTTTGGTTTTGTCGGATTCACACGGCGACTTTTATAATGTAAATAAAATATTGCAGTCACAGCCGGGGGCTGAGGTAGTGTTCTTTTTGGGCGATGGGCTAAACGACATTGAACGCTGTAGATTGAATTATCCTGAGAAAATGTTTATAACGGTACGGGGCAACTGCGATTGGGGCAGTGACGCACCTATTGAACAGTTTTTCTCTATTGAGGGTAAAAAAATAATGGCAACACACGGTCATGCATACAATGTTAAGTTCACATACAGCGAGGCTATATACCGTGCAAGGGAAAACAAGTGTGAGGTTTTATTGTTTGGTCATACCCACAACGCAGTAACAGCCTACGACCACGGGCTTTACATTATGAATCCCGGCAGTGCACACGGCTACGGTGCTACCTACGGTCTGCTTGACATAACACAGCAGGGAGTTATGACCAACATTGTTAAGGTAAAATAGCTATTAGCTCTAAAACTATTTACAATATTTTCAGCCTGATTTTTCATATTCATTATTGTTATAAATTTTAAGCCTTAACAAATAATAAGAAAAAGGAATACACACTTATTCCGAAAAAGCAATATACAAATAAGGACTGTCCCTATAAATAAACAAGTTGTTGCGAAGGTAAAAAAACACAACGCTAATAAAAGGATACCTCCTGTATACCTAAAAAGGGCTGCAAAAGTAAATAATTTAAAAAAAGTGTTGACAAATAAATTAATTAGTAATATAATATACAAGCTGACTGATTTTGAAGTCGGCGTTGTGGCGGAATAGCTCAGCTGGCTAGAGCATTCGGTTCATACCCGAAGTGTCGTAGGTTCAAGTCCTATTTCCGCTACCAAATGGCCCGGTGGTCAAGCGGTTAAGACACCGCCCTTTCACGGCGGTAACACGGGTTCGATTCCCGTCCGGGTCACCAAAAGGCTCTCCAAAGCGGAGAGCCTTTTATTTTTTATAATTTGTTTTGTAGGCTCGTTCCCTTACTCTAACTTTATTATAGAGCCTTTTATTTTAAATACATATATATTTTGACCCACATAAAAACAAAAACCTATCAAGGCAAGGTGCTTGCTTTGGTAGGTTTTTAATCTTATCTAATTGCAGCTCGACATAAATTGCTTTGCGAGTAAATACTAATCCTGTATTTCGTCATATGAATCGTCAGACTGTCTGCTGTCCATTTTAACATATGGGCGTCTTGGCATTACATTTTCGTATGCGGGACGAATAATTCTGCTGGAGTTTGAAAGCTCCTCTATTCTGTGTGCACTCCAGCCTGCAATTCTGGCTACCGCAAACAAAGGCGTAAACAATTCCTTTGGCAGCTCCAGCATACTGTAAACAAATCCGCTGTAGAAGTCCACATTGGCACTAACGCCCTTGTGGATTTTCCTTTTCTGCGAAATAAGTCTTGCGGCAATTTTCTCTACATTGTTGTACAGGCGGAATTCACGCTGTTTTCCCTTTTCGTTTGAAAGCCTTTCAACATATCCCTTAAACACTCTTGCACGAGGGTCGCTTATGGAGTATATTGCGTGGCCCATACCGTAAATTAAGCCGCTGTGGTCAAATGCTTCTTTATTGAGAATTCTTTCCAGATATGCCGCAATCTCCTCCTCATCATCAAAATCCTTTACATGGCTTTTAATATGCTCAAACATATTAACCACCTTTATATTGGCACCGCCGTGCTTAGGACCCTTTAACGAGCCTAAAGCCGCCGCAATAGTCGAATAGGTGTCGGTGCCGGAGGAGGTTACAACATGAGTAGTAAATGTGGAGTTGTTTCCGCCGCCATGCTCAGCGTGTAGTACCAGCGCCATATCAAGCAGCTTAGCCTCAAGAGGAGTATACTTGCTGTCAGGACGCAGCATATACAGAATATTTTCAGCTGTAGAAAGCTCTGACTTTGGCGTATGTATAATAAGACTTTGGTTGTCATGGTAATACTGAAAAGCCTGGAAACCGTAAACAGAGAAAATAGGGAACAGCGCAATAAGCTGTATGCACTGGCGAAGTACATTTGGAATAGATGTGTCATCAGCGTTGCTGTCGTAGGAATACATTGTAAGCACGCTTCTTGACATAGCGTTCATAATGTCACGGCTTGGTGCTTTCATGATAATATCTCTTACAAAGCCTGTAGGCAGTGTGCGGTAATAGTCAAGCATTTTGTAAAAATCGTCAAGATTTGCCTTGTCAGGCAGCTCGCCAAACAACAGCAGGTACGCTACCTCTTCAAATCCAAAGCGGTTTTCACTTGTAAAGCCCTTTACTATGTCTTCTACATCGTAGCCACGGTAAAAAAGCTTTCCGTCTTGTGCTATTCTGGTGCCGTCGGGTTTTTCAATAAATGAAAACACCTCTGAAATTTCTGTTAAGCCTGTTAATACGCCCTTACCGTTTACATCACGCAAGCCTCTTTTTACATCGTACTTATTGTAAAATTCAGGGTCTATCATATTATTTTTCAGGCATTTTTTACTAAGCCTATAAATTTCAGGTGTAACAGAACTGAATTCGTAGTCACCGTCGTGAAGCATAAAATAGCTTTGCATATTACCACTCTCCTTGTTTTTTTAGGATATTTTTTGGTGTACTGCCAATAATAACTGTAGCGGTTAGTATGTACAGCCGTCATTATTAAACAGCACTATATTAATCTAACTCAAGTATAATATCGTCAACATCTTTTCCCGGCGGTATCATAGGCAATACATTTGCGTCCGGTGAAATGTGAAAATCTATAAGAACAGGTGCGTTAAGCTCTACAGCCTTTTTCAGCGTAGGCATTATGTCCTTTTCTTCTGATACCGAAAAGCCCTCTATGCCAAATGCCTTGGCAGCCGCAACAAAGTCGGTTGCTCTGTGAGGGTCTGTTTGTGAAAATCTTCTGCCGTAAAACAGCTTTTGCCACTGTCTTACCATACCCAAAACCGTGTTGTTAAACACCATTATTATTACAGGTATGTCGTAGCTTTTTAGTGTAACCATTTCGTTCATATTCATATGGAAGCTGCCGTCACCTGTGGCTAAAAATACCTTTTTGTCAGGACAGCCCATATATGCACCTATGGCCGCACCCATACCATAGCCCATTGTGCCAAGTCCGCCTGAGGTTAGGAATGTGCGTGGTGCTCTAAAGCGGCACTCCTGTGCAGCCCACATTTGGTGCTGGCCTACATCTGTTACCACTATATCATTATCCCCTCTAAGCTCCTCTACTGCATGGAGTATTTCCTGTGGGGTTATATACTTTCCGTCCTTAACCTCGGTAACGGTTGTGTACTTGCTAAGCTCCTTTTTCCACTGCTCATGGTTTTGCTGTGTAAGCTTAGCCTTAAGCTCTGACAACAGCTCTTTTATATCTCCAAGCAACCAGCTGTCTACCTTAACATTTTTGTTGATTTCCTTTAAATCTATATCCAGATGAATAATCTTTGCGTTTGCACCAAACTTTTCTGTGTCACCTGCAACTCTGTCAGAAAACCTTGCACCTGCCGCAACAATAAGGTCGGCATCTTTTATAGCCATACCTGTTTCTACTGCACCGTGCATACCAAGGTTGCCGGCAAATAACGGGTGGTCGCCTGATATGTCGCCCATACCCATTAGAGAACAGCATACAGGTGCGTCCAAAATTTCAGCAAACTCTGTCAGCTCCTTGGAAGCGTTGCCGGATATAACGCCGCCGCCCGCATATATAACAGGCCTTTGGCAGTTTTCCAACAGCTTAACAACTTCGTCAATATCCTCTGCCTTTGGCTCGGCTATTGGCTCATATGGCAAAGGCTGCTGCTTTGTGTATTCTGTTTTCATTGCTGTAATGTCCTTTGGCACATCAATTAAAACAGGGCCTTTTCTGCCGCTGCCGGCAATTTGAAACGCCTTGCGAATAGTTGGAGCAAGCTCCTCCATAGTAGCAACCTGAAAGCTCTTTTTAGTAACAGGCTTTACAATTTCTGCAATGTCAACCTCCTGAAAGCTGGACTTACCCAGCAAGGCTCTGCCAACATTTCCTGTAATGGCAACCATAGGAATACTGTCCATATAAGCGGTGGCAATGCCTGTTACAAGGTTGGTTGCACCGGGACCCGATGTAGCAATAACAACGCCTGTTTTGCCTGTGGCTCTTGCGTAGCCGTCGGCTGCGTGAGAAGCACCCTGCTCGTGTGCTGTCATAATATGCTTTATTTTGTCGCTGTACTTGTACAGTGCGTCGTAAATTTCAAGAACTGCTCCTCCCGGATAGCCGAAAACAGTATCAACTCCCTGTTCAAGCAAACATTCTGCAATTATTTCTGATCCCTTTAACTCCATACTAAAAACAATCCTTTCGCTTAACACTGTGTTTAAAATACCTAATCGTATAATTATTTATTAGCATTTTTACCAACTTCACGATACATCATCGGCATTTTCGCCAAACCCAATATGTACAAAATAGGTCAATATAACTTAAATTTTATACTTTTGTCAAGTATTTGTCAAGCTGTACAAAACAACCTTTCCCACAACTACATAATTATCGAATTAAAGGCGGTTGTATATGAAATATAAAGAATACAAGATGGCTAACCGTGCCGTTTTTCTGTACAGACTGCGTATTGCGGCTGTGGCGGTAATTGCGGCGTTTGTCTGCGGCGTAATTATGGCGTTTTCATTTTTAATATCTGCGGCAGTTGCTGCCTTATCATTTCCTGCACTGATTATAATATTTTTTGTGTATCCGTCTATGCTGTTCAAAAGGTACAGTATAAAAATAAATAGCAAAAGCCTTTGTATAACCAAGGGAGCTGTGTTTTATCGTAAATATTTTGCTGAAATCAGCGACATAAACTATGCAAGCACCGTAACAACACCCTTTCAAAAAATATTTGGCATTTTTTCGCTTTATCTTTATACAAAAAGCGGTCGGCTGGTTGTAGCCAACATAAGTAAAATACCGCCGCAGCTAGAGGTTTTTATTTATGAGTAAAAAGCACCTTACGGTAAAGCCGCACATATTTACTTTTTACCACATATTTTCAAGGGTATTTTTTCTTTTGATTTTCCCGTTTTTGCAGCAAATATTTCTTAACCCGGAAAGCATATGGCAAAGAATAGCCTACACCGTACTCAACACTCTGCTTATTGTATTTATAGGTGTTGTAATATGTCTGGAATATAAGCAGATTTCGTATATTCAGCACACAGACCGTATTGTCTGCAAAAAAGGCTTCTTTCGCCACAACGAAATTTTTCTTCCTATACGGGAAATAACCGTTATAAGCGTTACACGAAGTATAATTCTTTGGCTGGTACACTGCAACAGGGTGTATATCGGCAGCAGCACCTGCTTTAGGGTACACCGTGCGGAGCTTTTTACAGGCAGCACAGCGGCATGCAAAATCATTAACCTTACTACAGGGCTTGTTCAAAAAAAGCAGGTTTACAAAAGCAGACTTTTGGCTCCGTTTTTTATGTCCCTTACCCGCTCAAACACCTTAACAGGCACACTTGCACTTTCCGTTATATTAAACAGGCTTAGTATACTGCTTGGAGAAAGAGCGTCAAACCTGGTGGCTGACAGCTTAAGCTTTTTTCAAAATTTGTTAGCCGGATTTGTACCGCCCGCCTTGGCATATGCAGCCGGAACTATATTTGCCGGCTTTTTGTTCGAGCTTATAAACCAAATTATTTCAAATGCAGGCTTCACCTGCCTTTACAGCAAAAAGCACTTGTATGTTTATAAGGGCGTTCTAAAGAAAAGTATATTATGCATAAACCGAGAATTTATAAACGGCGTACTTATTAAGCAGTCGCTTCTTATGTGCATTGCCGGCCTGTATACTCTTTCGGTATTGTATACAGGCATTAAGGAGGATAAAAACAGCGGTGTGTACATTCCGCTTACCTTTGGAAACAAACTTAACCGCTATGTAGGAACAATAGTACCTGTTGAAAAAGCCTGCAATGTAATACGCCCACAAAAAAAGGCTGTAAAAAGCTACCTGTGTGCACCGCTGATTTTCTTGTTGATAACAGCTGCAGTGTGCCTTAGACTTAGCGAAAGCTTTAACACCAACTTTATTTCAAGCTTTACGGCGGTTGCTCTTGTTCCCTTTGGAGTGCTTTGGCTGTGGTTTAGGCTTTTGGCTTACAAGCACTGCGGCATAGCCTACGGCAACAAGTCCATAAGGGTAAACTACTACAGCAGGCTAAACCTTATGTCTGCCATAATATACAAAAGCTCGGCAGCAAGGATTGAAATACGCCAAAGTCCTTGGCAGCAAATATTTAAAAAATGCCACTTAATATTATATGTATGCGACAAGAAAAAAATTACCGTTAAGGTAAAGCACCTTTCCTTAAAAAATGCAGTGGATTTTGCGGAGGATTTTATGGCAGACAAAGCATTGGAGCCGTGATTAAACAAACATATCTTTTAAATTATAAATCAGAATTAAAAAATTGTAACTAAACAGGACTAAAAATTTCAAAACGGGGCAACCGTACATTTTGGTACAGCTGCCCCGTTGCAAGCTTACTTTTTAAGTTTTAATTACATTTTTGTTCCACATTCAGGACAGAACTTCGGCTTGTTGCCGTCATCCGGTTCAAATCCGCAGTTTGGACACTTTAGCTTTGCCGGCCTTGGCTTGCCGCACTCCTGACAGAACCTGCCGGTGTTTACGGTGCCGCATTCACAGGTCCAGCCCTGTGCTTTTGTTTCGGCAGCCGGTGCCGGCTTCGGCTTACCGCACTGGTTGCAGAACTTACCGGAATTTTCAGCACCGCATTCGCACCTCCAGCTGTCAGCCTTTGGCTGCTGTGCAGCACCTGCCACGCCTGCCGCCACGCCTGCTGCTGCCCCCTGAGCGTAACCGCCCTGCTGAGGCTGATAGCCGCCTTGCTGAGGCTGATAGCCGCCCTGTGGCTGTTGGTTTGCCTGCTGCTGATAGCCCTGCATAATATTTCCGCCCATATTCATGCCCATACCCATACCGATAAATGAGTTCATAGCACCGCCCGGGTTACTGCCTGCCGCCTTAATGCCCTCGGCAACATTTTTAGCCATATATCCCGACTGCACCTGCTGATTGCCAAACATCATACCCTCTGAGCGTGACATAACAAGCTTTTTAGAATCCTCGTCATAAGAAACGCTGATGGTTGTTTCAAGAATAACCAAGCCTCTGCGGCCGTTCCAGGTATCGTCCAATGCGTCTGACAAATATCTTGTAAGGTCTGCTGTTTTTCCCTGAATTTGATAAATAGGGTAGCCGTCAACAGACATTTTTCCCAATGAATCGCCAAGAGCCGTTAAAAATTCGCCGTTAAGCTGTCTTTTATTCTCTATCTTTGACATATCAATGGAATTATTTGCAACCATATCGCCCTTAGCAACAAATTCCGAGAAGAATTTAAGAGGATCAACAATCTTCATTGAATATGTACCGTGGGCACGAATAAACAGCTCTGCACTGTACATAGAATCAAAATAGTTCAGAGGATTGTCGGTACCATAGGTAATGCCACGCATTTCCTGCAAATTTATGTAGTAAACATGCTGTGTACGAGGGGTAGTACCGCCAAACTTAATTCTGTTAAAGGTCTCCTTTACCGAACCGCCCAAATTTCCTGCAAAAATGGAAGGCATTGTAGTATTGCTTACCTTATAGTAGCCCTCTTCACAGGAGGCGGCTATAATCTTACCGCCGTCTACCAAAATCATCATAGTATTAGGATAAACATGAATAAGCGAGCCGTCGCTTACTGTATTGTCAGAGCCCTTTACATTGCTGTTTCTGCTGTCGTTTCGTCTTACCTTTACGCCCGGTGCAAATGCAACGGTGTTGCCCATAGACTCCGGCGGCTCTACTGACTCAAGCCACTGATCCGCCAAGCCTCCCTTTACAGAATCAGCCAAAACTTTAATAATTCCCATTATAATCCTCTCCTTATATATTCTTTGTCAGTATTTTAGTGGGTAACTAATCCCGATACCTCTTTAATACTGTTAAAGCTCCATACAAGCAAGTTTTTCTGAACAATTCCTGTTCCGCAAAACTCGCAGTATTTTGCACTTGGGTTTGTTATAGGCGCACCACAGTTTGGACAGTTGAGAACACTTTCCCTTGTAAGTCCGCCGTCCTTTGCCAGCTTTATGTCCTGTACGTACACAAGCTCTGTTTCGTATATAGTCTGCTCCTTTTGCGTGCTGCTTCCGAATATAATCCTTCCGGTGCCGTCAACTATGTAGTTAAAATCCTCTAATGATGTCTGCAAAATTATTTTACAGATTCCCGGGCTTTTTACATAACGGCTTATTTCTGTAGAATGCAGCACTACATTTTTATAAAACTCTCTTTGGTTGTTGCTGCGAAGCTTATTTATTATGCCGTTTACCTGCAAACGAACATTGTTTGTAATACTCATATTGGTAATAGGGGTAAGAGTTTCGACAGCATTAAAATACTCAAGCAAAAGACCTTCTGCCTTGCGCTTAAATTCATCATAATTAAAGTCAGGAAAGTCTTTATTTATCATAGGCAAATACACCGGCGTCATAGCGGAAAGAGATTTCGGCGTTTCTGACATAATGTCCTGCTGCTGTTTTATGCCCTGTACAAGACTGTCTGTGCCAAACATATTGCGGGCAACCCTTCTTGTAAAGCTTTTTACCTTAAAGTATATGCCCAGCCCAATAGCCGCAAGCACTAATATAATTATTAATATTATTATTAACGCCTTAACCGTATCGTCCAAAAATATCAGTCCCCAATTTTACCAATGCTATTGCTGTTATTATATAACATAATTAAGAACATTTCAACACATTTTTTATTAAAAAGAGCAGAACCTGCAAATTCAAAGCAAGGCTCTGCTCTTGGAGTTTAATTTTCCTTTGGGTAAAAGGTAACTGTTATTTCTGTTTCTTCGCCAACAGTACTGTCTACCTTTATTTTTGCATTATGAATTTCCGCTATATGCTTTACAATAGCCAAGCCAAGGCCCGTACCGCCCGTTTCTTTGGAACGGCTTTTATCAACACGGTAAAAACGCTCGAATATCCTCTCCTTATGCTTTTTTTCTATGCCTATACCGGTATCCTTTACCACCAGAACAGGCGATTCATTTTCTGTTTTAAGCGTTATATACACCTTTCCGTTAGGCTTGTTGTACCGTATAGCGTTGTCGCATAGGTTGTACACCAGCTCAAAAAGCTGCGTTTCGTTGCCGGTTACGGTAACATCCTGCAAATCGGTTTCTATGGTAATGTTGTTTTTTCTTGTGGACATTTCCAAGGTTTCTACTGCTTCCTCAACAGTATCCTTTAGATTTACCCTTTTGACACCCTCTATTTGATATGCCTTGTCGTCCATTTTTGAAAGACGCATTATATCGCCTATAAGGGATATAAGTCTGCCTGCCTCCTTGTGGATTCTTCCGGCAAACTTTTGCATATCCTCCGGCTCTGTTACCATACCGTTTTCTATCATTTCCGCATAGCCGGAAATTGAGGTAAGAGGAGTTTTCAGCTCGTGTGTAACATTGGCTGTAAACTCACGACGCAGCTTTTCTGTTTTTTTCTGTGCCGTAATATCCAACAACAGGCATATTACACCTACAACCTCCCCGTTTGTATATACCGGGCTGACATACAGCTTTACTGTCTTTTTGTTAAGCTTAACCTCGTTTACCGTACTTTCACCTTTAGACGCCTTGTTTACACTGTCCAGCAGGGTATCGTTTTGGTAAACCTCCAAAATATTTTTGCCTTCATTATTGTGGTGCTTAGTTTTTAAAAGTTTCTTTGCACTGCCGTTTTCAACCAAAATAACCTTGTCAACATCAAGCATAATAAAGCCCTCTCGCATATTTGCAATTAGGGTGGTTATTCTGTCACGCTGCTCCTGCAGGTCGTCAAATTGCTTTTTGATTTTCCTTTGCTGCTTTGCAATGGTATCCGCAAAGGGCTTAAGCTCCTCATAGACAAAATCCTTATTGTCAAATTTCATATTACTAAAAGGCTCTACAATCTTTTTGGATAGTCTTCCCGCTAAAAGCAAGCTAAAGAGAACAACATATATTCCAAGGGAAAGCACAATAAATAATATCCAGCCGTACAGGCTGAAAATACTCTGTACGGTTTTTCCTATACGCAGTACATTGCCGTTGTCCATTTTTACGGCGTAGTAGTATGTAACCTTGTTGACAGAGTTGGAATACCTTGAGCTTTCACCCTTGCCCTCGGCAAGAGCCTGCCGGATTTCGGGACGGGCGTTGTGGTTGCCCATTTCATCCTTTTCCAGCTCCGGGTTACTTTCATACAGCACCTTTCCGTCTTTGTCCACTACCGTAATACGGTAGTCGTCCATAAGTTTTATATTTGGATATTGTTGGTTGTTTTCGTCCAGCACTTCTTCAACAAAGCTGCTATAATTTGCAAGGTCATTATGTGCCTGCTCCGAAAAGGCAAACCAAGTGGCAACGCAACAGCAAACAGCTGTAAGCAATGTGGCAACACCGGCGGCAACAACAAATCTTTTAGTTAATGTAGTTCGCAGCTTCAATTCTTATTCTCCTACCTTATAGCCTACATGGCGAACAGTTTTTATAACACTGCCGCAGTCGCCCAGCTTTTGTCTTAATGTTTTTATGTGGGCGTCTACCGTGCGGCTTTCGCCTCCAAAATCATAGCCCCATACCTTTTCCAAAAGCTTTTCTCTGGTTAAAACTATGTCCTTATTGGCAAGTAAATATTTTAAAAGCTCATATTCCTTGTAGGTCAGCACGCAGGACTCGCCGTTAGCCGTAACCTTATGCTTAAAATCGTCTACAGTTATACCATGATACTCCAAAACCGTAAGCTCCTGCTTTTGCTCGCAGCGTCTTAACAGTGCCCTTACTCTTGATACAAGCTCCATTACGCCAAAGGGCTTTGAAATATAATCGTCTGCACCCATATCAAGGCCCTTTACCTTATCAATTTCAGAGGCCTTTGCAGTAACCATAATTACCGGCACCTTTTGCATTCTTTCATCTGCTCTTATTTTTGTAAGTATAGACAATCCGTCCTCGTTTGGCAGCATTATGTCAAGCAGTACAAGGCTTGGTACGGTTTCGTTACAGGCTTTAAAAAATGCCTGACTTTCGCCAAAGGACATAACCTCATAGCCGCTGTTTTTTAGAGCGTACCCCTCCAGCTCACGAATATCTATATCATCCTCAACAATGTAAATCACATTAAACACCTCTTATTTTTTATACAGTATGTATATTATTACTTTGAGTATATTTTCACATTATAAAACCGACTATGGTGATTATACCATAGTCGGTGTAAAAAAGTGTACTTGTTGTGTAAAATATTCGTAAAATCGTGCTATAGAATATCCTTTATAGCCTCGTCAATATCCTCCGGGCTGTCGAGATGGTCTTTGTGCTTGCCTGTAAAGGCATATATAACCCACTCTGCAAGGTTTACGCAATGGTCGCCCAAACGCTCAAAATACTTTGCAATCATAAGTGCGTCAGGTGCCTCCTCTGCTCCTTTTGCATCGGCTTTAATCATATTGATAAGCTGGTCTTTTACCTTGTTGAAGTAGTCGTCTACACGGTCGTCCGTTTTGCAAACATTCAGTGCCGCCTTAACATCACGATTTACATATGCGTCTATGCTGCCCTTTAGCATTTCAATGGAAATTTTGCCCATTTCGATAATATCCTCTAAAACCTTGCTTCCACGGCACACCTTAATCATAACAGACAGCGACGCAATATCATCGGTAATGTCGCCAATACGCTCCATATCGGTAATCATTTTCAATGCTGCCGAAACAAAGTGAAAGTCGCTTGCTACAGGCTGCTGCTGCAAAATAACATTTAAGCACTGGCTTTCAATGTTTTTTTCCATTTTGTCAATGTCAAGCTCAATTTCTCTTGCCGCTTTTACCTGCTTCCCGTCGTTATCCTTTAGGCACAAAATAGAATTTTCGATGGCATTGCCCAATACCAGTCCCATATCAATAACATCATTGTTTATACCGTTAAGCTGTGCCATATATAAATCTCTCATTATTAGCCGAACCTCCCCGAAATATACTCCTCTGTTCTTTTGTCCTGAGGCATATTAAATATTTTTGCCGTTTGGTTAAACTCCACTACCTCGCCAAGCAGAAAAAACGCTGTTTTGTCAGAAATTCTTGCCGCCTGCTGCATATTATGTGTAACCATAATAATGGTATATTTATTCTTTAGCTCCAACGCCAAATCTTCAATTTTTGATGTAGAAATAGGGTCAAGTGCAGAGGTAGGCTCATCCATAAGCAAAACCTCCGGCTCTACTGCCAGCGCCCTGGCTATGCAAAGCCTTTGCTGCTGACCACCTGACATACCCAGAGCGTTTTTCTTGAGTCTGTCCTTTACCTCGTCCCAAATTGCGGCGTCACGCAGTGCCTTTTCTACAATTTCGTCAAGCTGACCTTTTTTGCGTATGCCGTGTGTGCGGGGGCCGTACGCAATGTTGTCATAAATACTCATAGGAAATGGGTTTGGCTTTTGGAAAACCATACCTACTCTTTTTCTTAGCCGGTTAATGTCTATGTTACCGTATATATCCTTACCGTCAAGAAGAATTTTACCTGTTATTTTGCAGCCCTCTACAAGGTCGTTCATTCTGTTAAGGGACTTTAGCAGTGTAGATTTACCGCAGCCGGAAGGCCCTATAAAGGCAGTAATTTCCTTTTCGCTAAGCTTTAGATTTATATTTTTCAGAGCTTTAAAGCTGCCGTAGTAAAGCTCCATATTGGAAATTTCAAATTTCTCCATTAATTTTTCCTCCGTCTTAACCCATTTTCTTTGTCAGCTTTTTAGCCGCAAAGGATGACAGGGCATTTATTATTACCACCAGTACAAGCAGAACAACCGCTGTGCCGTAAGCCTGGCTTGTGTGCAAGCCCTCGTTAGTACACAGGTACATATGCACTGACAGCGTTCTTGTTGATGAAAAAATATCCTTTGGGTACTGTGCTATTGTACCTGCTGTATAAATAAGTGCGGCCGACTCGCCGACTATTCTTCCTATTGCAAGAATTACGCCCGACAGAATACCCGGAACAGCCGTAGGAAGAATTACCCTAAACACTGTTCTAAGCTTACCGGCGCCAAGACCGAAGCTGCCCTCTCTAAAGGAATCCGGCACTGTGTTAAGAGCCTCCTCTGTAGTACGCATTATAAGCGGCAGTATCATAATAGCCAGCGTACAGGAGCCTGCAATAAGCGAGTTGCCCCAGCCCAGTGTAGTTACAAAAAACAGCATACCAAACAAGCCGTAGACAATAGACGGTATACCCGAAAGGGTTTCTGCCGTCATTCTTACCATAGACACAAGCTTGTTGCCCCTTTTTGCATACTCTACCAAATATATAGCTGCAAAAATTCCCAAAGGTACGGCAATAACAAGTGATATGGCTGTTATAAGCACTGTATTTAAAAGTGCCGGCATTAATGAAGCATTTTCGGAGTTATACTCAAGTGAAAACAGCTCCGGTGTAAGGTTTGGAATACCTTGAACTAAAATGTACGCTATTAAAAATAAGAGTGCGCCTACTGTAATTACTGCGCAAAGTATTACCAATATTAACAGTACAAGTGACGATGGGTGGTTCTTATACTGGAGCATTTTTTGCTTAAAGGTTACAGTATTAACAGCCTGTATGCTCTCTGCATTTACAGCAGTTTTTTCTTTGACAGCCATTACGATTTTGCCCCCTTATTCTTTATTACCGCAAACAGCAGATTGATTATAAGAATCAGTACAAACAGTACAACGCCTGTAGCTATAAGCGCCTCACGGTGCAAATCGGTTGCATAGCCCATTTCAAGCACTATATTTGTTGTAAGTGTACGCACGCCTGACAATATGCTGTTTGGTATTACCGTACTGTTGCCCGCAACAAGTATAACTGCCATTGTTTCACCTATGGCTCTGCCTATGCCGAGTACAACACCTGCCAAAATACCGGACTTTGCTGCCGGTACTACTGTGCGGAACACACTGCGTTCTTTTGTTGAGCCAAGTGCCAAAGCGCCCTCGTAGTAGGAATTCGGCACGGCGTTAATTGCACTTTCGGACACGCTTACTATTGTTGGAAGTATCATTATGGCAAGCAAAACAGAGGCTGTTAAAATTCCGTAGCCG
>FR891311.1:0-43233 GCA_000435335.1 Clostridium sp. CAG:964 | reverse complement strand
GTTAAAATTCCGTAGCCGCTGCCGCCAAAGGTATTGCGTATAAACGGTACAAGCACTACCATACCAAAAAATCCGTATACAACAGACGGTATGCCTGCAAGCAAGTCAATTGCCGGCTTAATTATTTTGTACAGCCTTCTCGGGCAAAATCTTGAAAGACATATAGCCGTCATAATGCCTATGGGAACACCCAGCACCACTGCACCGGCCGTTATATATATGCTGCCTAAAATCATAGGCCATATTCCGTAGCTGGCAGGCTCGTTGTTTGGTGCCCACTTGGTACCTAACAAAAAGTCAAATACTCCTATTTTCGCCATTGCCGGAATCCCGTTTACAAATAAAAACAAGCATATTAACAAAACTGCCGCTATTGAAACAAGAGCCGCACACAAGAAAACCACTTGCATTATTTTTTCTTTATATTTACGCATTAGTTTTTCCCTTTCTTGCAAATACAGGGCAGCACCGGCTGCCCTGCTGATTTATTTTGTTAAGGCCTGTTTTTTAGCCAAGCTCCCAGGTTGTTGTGCTGCCTGTGTATATACCCTTTAGCTGGTCAAGCTTAATGTCTTCAACTGTATTTGACTTATTAATAATTACTGCAATACCGTCCTTTGCTATAACAGTACCCTTAATGCCCTTTGCTGTTTCGCTGTCTTTTAGCTCTCTTGAAGCCATACCGATATCAACTGTTCCCTCAGCTGCCTGTGACATACCTGTTGAGGAGTCGCTCGTATTTACCTCAACTGTAACATCCTTGTTTACCTTCTGATAAGCCTCTGCAAGCTTTTCCATTGCAGGTGATACGGAAGTTGAGCCGCCAACCTTTACCTTGCCCTTGCCCTTAGCTCCCGCAAAAGGCTTTGCGTTGTCTACAGCCTCTACATAGTCCTTATTGACAATCTTCTGTCCCTCTTTACTTAGAATATAATCAATAAAGTTTTGAGCTGCCTCGCTTATATTATCCTTTGTGGCAATGTTAAACGGTCTTGAAATTTTGTAAGAGCCGTCCTTTACTGTTTCTGATGTTGGTTCAACACCGTCAATTTTTGCCGCCTTTACAGTATCATTAAGTGAGCCGAGTGAAATGTAGCCTATGGCTGTCGGATCGCCTGCAACGCCTGTCAGAACAGCCTGTGTGCTGCTTTGTACAATAGCCGTTGAAAGTGTGTTGTCGGTTTTTGTTCCGTCCTTTTCCTCCTGTACGCCTGTCAGCTCAATAAAGGCTGAACGGGTACCTGAACCGTCTTCTCTTGTTATTACCGAAATGTTAGATTTTGTGTCAAAGCCGCTTGCGCTTGAACTGCTGCCTGTGCTGCCGCATCCTGCAAGTGAAGCCATTACAATTAAACCGGCTGCTGCTGTTGCTAAAATCTTCTTTGTTTTCATTTTAATAATCTCCTTTTAAAATAGGTTAACCCCCGTTAATTTTTTTCTCTCTCTCGGGTACATTCAGGAGTATAAAACAATATTGTGAAATCTAAATATTTATTTCAGTAAACCTTTCGTAAAGAAAAGTAAAATATATGTAAAGCTGCAAGACACTGTACTATGCTTTAATATTTATGACAATTTCGTCGGTTATAAACCGAATTTTTTGAATTTTTAAAAAATAATAACTAAAAATCATTATTCCGCCACAGCATTATTTTAATATTTGGGGCAGCGCATTTACTTGAAAGAAGTATGCTTTTATGTTAAAATTATCTGTAAATTGTGTTTAGATATAGTACACCTTTTACAGAGGTATTATGTAGTTATTATTTATATACGAAAATGTAAAGGAGATTGCCAATATGTGTGGTATTTGTGGTTTTACAGGAGAGGTTATAAGCCGTGACGACACCATAGAGAGAATGACCAAGGTTATTACTCACCGTGGCCCTGACAGCAGTGGCTTCTACAAAGAACCCGACAGTAAAATAACAATGGGCTTCAGAAGACTGAGTATTATTGACCTGGACGCCGGTCATCAGCCTATATATAACGAGGACAGGTCTATGGTGCTTACCTTTAACGGTGAGATTTATAACTACCGTGACCTGCGTAAGGAGCTTATAGAGCTGGGACATACTTTTTACACCGAGTCTGATTCGGAGGTGCTTATACACGGCTTTGAGCAGTGGCAGGAGAAGCTTTTGGACAGACTAAGAGGTATGTTTGGCTTTGCTATATACAACCTAAAGGATAATTCACTGTTTATTGCCCGTGACTTTTTCGGAATAAAGCCGATGCACTATGCACAGGTTGGCGATAATTTTGTTTACGGCTCTGAAATTAAGAGTATTCTTGAATTCCCGGGATTTGAAAAGAAGTTTAACTACAGAACATTAGACAACTATCTTTCTTTCCAGTATGCCGTACCGCCTGAAACATTCTTTGAGGGTGTGTACTGCTTAATGCCGGGACATTACCTGTGGTACAAGGACGGCAAGGTAACCACCACCAGATACTGGGAGGCAAGGTTTGAGCCTGACGAAAGCCTTACAGAGGAGCAGGCAATAGACGAAATTGAAAAGGTTTTTGAGAACTCTGTAAACGCACACAAAATAAGTGATGTTGAGGTTGGCTGTTTCTTGTCAAGCGGCGTTGACTCAAGCTATGTATCAACATATTTTGCAGACCAAAAAACCTTTACGGTAGGCTTTGACTTTGGCGAAAAGTATAACGAAATCAGTTGGGCACAGCGTCTGTCAAAGAAAATAGGTGTTGACCACCACTACAAGCTGATAAAATCAGAGGAATTTTGGGGCAGTATAAAAAAGGTACAGTACCATATGGACCAGCCTTTGGCTGACCCGTCCTGTATAGCACTTTACTTTGTTTCTAAAATTGCAAGCGAGCATGTAAAGGTTGTGCTTTCGGGCGAGGGTGCAGACGAGCTGTTTGGCGGCTACACCTGCTACAACGACCCGAGAGTATTCAAGGTTTATCAAAAGCTTGTGCCTTACGGTCTGCGTAAGGGAATATGCAGCCTAATGAAAAAGCTGCCTGACATTAAGGGCCGTGACTATTTAATAAGAGCAACACACCCGTTAGAGGACAGGTTCATAGGCAACGCCTTTATGTATGACCTTGATGAAAAGAAAAGGATTTTAAAAGACCCATCTATTGCAACCCGTCCGCAGGACAAGTGCAAGCCTTATTACAGCCGTGTACCTGATTATGACGATGTTACAAAGATGCAGTACCTTGACATTAATATGTGGATGGTTGGCGACATTTTGTTAAAGGCTGACAGAATGAGTATGGCTAACTCACTGGAGCTTAGAGTACCTTTCCTTGACAAAGAGGTATTTAAGGTAGCTTCTAAGATACCTACAAGCCTGCGAGTAAACAAGCACAACACAAAGTACGCTATGCGTAAGGCGGCACTTCGTCATTTACCGCCTGAAACGGCCGAAAAGAAAAAGCTTGGTTTTCCTGTGCCTACAAGAGTATGGCTGAGAGATGAGCGTTACTACAATGTTGTAAGGGATATGTTTAACTCTGAAACAGCTAAGAAGTTCTTTAACCCTGAAATTATTACCGGATTTTTGGACGAGCATTTCAGCGGCAAGGAGGACAACAGCCGTAAGGTATGGACAATTTATATTTTCCTTGTATGGTATGAAATTTACTTTGAGGGTAAGTATGACCCTGAAAAAGGCGAATAATTAAATATTAAAAATAACAAAGGCTTTGCAGAGCTAAACACCTGCAAAGCCTTTGCTGTATACAAAAGCCGAACAAGAAAACCAAGCACACTTGGCATCTTATCCGGCAATGATAGTTATGACCATCTGCCCTCCGATGCGCAACAGTATGTTATCACAATTTAACATATCAACAGGGATTATATTTAATAACTTTAAATATAATATACTTTAAACGCCTATTCATAAACAGTTAAAAATATGTAAACACTGCTTAATTAAAAATAATAAAATATTTCTAGCCAATCATAATTAATTCAAAGCATATTTAAAAAAGGAAAAAAAACAAAACCCGCATTGGAAAAACAGCTTTCCAATGCGGGTTTTGTGGAGCTGATAACGGGAGTCGAACCCGTGACCTCAGCCTTACCAAGACTGCGCTCTGCCTACTGAGCTATATCAGCTTATTTACAAGCCTTGTATATAATATCATATAATAAATACAATTTCAAATGTTTTTGCAAAAAATATAAAAAATATTTTATCAATGCCTGATGAGGCACTGCCACACTAACACTGCAAAGGGCAAATACACCGTTTAAGTGTACTTGCCCTTCGTTTTAAAAGAGAGAAGAGAAAAAAATTTATGTTAAGATTAGTTGTTTTCGTGATTGGGGCTGCGGTGGCTTTATGCATAAAAAAGAGGTAATAACAAAGAGAAGACCACCGCAGCAAAAAGGGGGAATTATATCTTTAAAGATATAAATAAATTAGAAGTATATGTAAAAAAGTTATTCTCGTTTGGCTGCAGACTAAAGAGGGGGGAGAGAATCCACAGCCGTATAATTGGGTAAATTATGATGAAAGAGTTGTACGCTGAAATTTGGGAGATGCGGCTGCAGCTTGGGTTGTAACAAAAAGGAGAGGGGTTTGCCGCAGCCACATATTATTATCCATACGGATAACAGAAGGTATATTTAATAAGTTATTAGCAATTAATTAAATTAATAATTATCAGCCAAATATTTGGTCATATATAGAGCCGCTGCCTGAGCCGGAATTGCTGCCGTTGTTATAGTCATAGGCGTTGTTCTGTCGGCTTTGGCTTGAGTTGTCTTGGCTGTCTGACTTACTTGAAGAATCAGAGGTTTGGTAGTCCGACCTTGCACCAAGGGTTACTGTAACAGACTCTTCTTTAAAGTCGCCGTTTGTCTGCTGACGCTTTAGGGTAATTTTTACCTTATCGCCGACCTTTTTGCTCTCAATTCTTGACTGCAGACCCTCCATAGTGCTTACATTTGCACCGTCAAAGCCTGTAATAATATCGCCTGCCTGTATGCCTGCCTTAGCAGCCGGTGAGCTTGTATTTACCTGAGCAACATATACGCCTGTAGGCAAGCCAAGTGACTGTGAGTAGCTTGCGGTAATGTCTTTACCTGAAATACCCAGGTAAGCCTGCTGATCCTCCGATACGGTTGTGTTGTTTATTAGGCTGTCTATAATAGGGCTTGCGGTAGATATTGGAATAGCGTAGCCCATACCCTCAACATCGGTGTCGCTGTACTTAGCAGAGTTAATGCCTACAACATTGCCGTTCATATCCAACAAAGCACCGCCGCTGTTGCCGGGGTTAATAGCTGCATCTGTTTGAATAAGCGTCATGGTTTTGTCTGTCATCTGAACCTCACGCTCAAGTGCACTGATGTAGCCTGCTGTTACAGACTGACCATAACCAAGTGCGTTGCCTATGGCAACTACAGGCTGACCAAGCTGCAGGTCTGCAGAATCTCCGAGTGTAGCTACCTTAATAGCCTTTAGGGTATCAGCCGAAACATCTGACTTTTTAACTGTGATAACAGCCAAATCGTGGTCGGAGTCTGTTCCCTTTATGTCTGCCTCGCAAGAGGAGCCGTCAGAGAAGGTTACGCTGATTTTATCTGAATTTTCTATAACATGGTAGTTAGTAACCATCATAAGCTCTGAGCTCGTTTCAGAAATAAGTATACCTGAACCGCTGCCCTGTACCTGCTGCTGTGATTCGTCGCCGTAGCCGTAGCCGTAACCAAAGTACTGGCTGTATGGGTTTTGAACAGACTGTGTGCTGATAGTGTTAATTGACACCATTGACGGCATTACATTTGATACTACAGAAGAAACATCGTAGGTAGTACTAACTGTATTGCCGGAGCTTTTAACAGTAGACGCTGTTTTGCTGCTTGAGTCTTGGCTTGATGTGTTTGATGAATCGCCAAGCAGCTGTGTGCCTGCGTAGTTTACACCAAACATTGTGCCGCCTGCAATAATTCCGAAACACAGTGCAGCTGCAATAACCTTTGCCAGCCACTTGCCGCCCTTTTTCTTTTCCTTTGGCTTTTTAGAAGTGTTTGTGTTGTAGCCGTCGTTAAAGCTGCTGTTCATATTCTGCTCGGGTGTGCTTTGAGAATAGATATTGCTGTTATATTCCTCTGTAGAATGTGCAGCTGTATTTTCATGATTAGCTCCGGCAGTATATGGGTTGGTGTACTGCTGAGAGCCGTATGCGGTCTGATTTTGTGTATTATAGCTTGTATTGTTATTTTCAAAGTTGTTATTTCCGCTGTTTGTACCATATGGATTGCCATACTTGTCATTGAAATTGTTGTTCATAACATTCATCCTTTCAAAGCTATTGTTAGTTTCTATGGTTTCATAATACTGTATATTCCTTGAAGAAACATTGAAAGCATTTTAATTTTTAATATATTTTATTATATTAAAAACCGTTATTCTTCTTTTCTCTTAGGATAGCTACATAATAACTAATGTTCCTTGAAGTTTTATTGAAGTTTTTAAATTCTTTCGGATTTTTCTTTTAGGTTTTTTCGTTGCTCCTTTGGAATGACTACATATTATTCCGTCAACCTTGAAAAAATATTGAAAACACTTTAAGATTCTATTCTTAACGAAAAGTTAATATTCTTTCATTTTGTTAATTAACAAAGTTGTAAAAATTACCTGTATAGGGTATAATAACAGCATATTATTTATGGAGAGGTTGAAATGAATTTAGGTTTTGTAAGAGTTGCCGCCGCTACACCGGAAATATGTGTAGCAGACTGTCAACACAATAAAAACGAAATTATAAGGCTAATAAAGGAAGCAAACGAAAACGGTGCGTCACTGGTTGTATTTCCGGAGCTGTGCATAACCGGCTACACCTGCGGAGATTTGTTTTTGCAAAAAACACTTGCAGAGGGTGCAAAGCAGGCTGTAACAGATATTGTAAAAGCAACCGCCGATTTAGACATAGTGTCTGTAGTAGGTCTGCCCGTGGCAGTCGGAGGCAGCCTGTACAACTGCGGTGCTGTTATATGCAAGGGCAAAATTATATGCCTGGTACCGAAAATAAACATACCGAACTATTCCGAATTTTACGAAATGCGTCATTTTACACCGGCAGAAAACAATATGTGCCAAAGGGTAGGCTTTGGCGAGCTGGGCGAGGTTGATCTGGCTACCGATGTTGTTTTCCAAAGTACAAAATTTTCCGACTTTACATTTGGTGTGGAAATTTGCGAGGATTTGTGGGTAAGCAGCTCACCGTCGGCTAATTTGACAACCGGCGGTGCTAACATCATAGCTAATTTGTCGGCAAGCGACGAGGTAATAGGCAAGCCGGCATACCGTAAATCTCTTATAGAAATAACCTCTGCCTCATTAATTTGCGGCTATGTTTTTGCTGACGCAGGCTTGGGAGAATCGACAACAGATATGGTTTTCTCCGGAAATAACCTAATAGCAGAAAACGGCGTAACGCTGCAGCAGGCACAACGCTACACTACAGGCGTTATTTACGGTGACATAGATGTAGAAAAGCTTTCGGGTGAACGCAGAAGAATGACCACCTACACAACGCACACAGGCTGCAGAAAATACAGCTTTTCCGTAGGGGCAAAGGAATTCAAGCTAAGCAGAAGCTTTCCAAAAACACCTTTTGTTCCAAGCAGTAAGGCCGACATTTCACAGCGCTGCCAAGATATACTTGCAATACAGTCTGTGGGCTTAGCTACCAGACTAAAGCATACGGGCATTAAAAATGCGGTTATTGGCTTGTCGGGCGGACTTGACTCTACACTTGCTTTAATTGTTACGGTACACGCCTTTGACCGTCTTAAACTGGACCGCAATGGCATTACAGCTGTAACTATGCCTTGCTTTGGTACTACAAAAAGAACAAAGTCAAACGCAGAAAAGCTTGCCGAAGCATATGGCGTAAGCTTTAAAGAGGTTAATATAACCGAGGCGGTAAAACGGCATTTTGCCGACATTGACCACAACAGCAGTGTAACCGATGTAACCTACGAAAATTCTCAGGCTCGTGAGCGTACACAGGTGCTTATGGATATAGCAAACCAAAAAAACGGTCTTGTAATAGGTACAGGCGACCTAAGCGAGCTTGCCCTGGGCTGGGCAACATATAACGGTGACCATATGAGTATGTATGCTGTAAACGCCTCTGTTCCAAAAACATTGGTACGGTATTTAACCGCATATGAAGCAGAAAGCTCTGACGGAGAGCTGAAAAAAGTTTTGCAGGATGTTTTAGACACACCGGTAAGCCCTGAGCTGCTTCCGCCGACTAACGGTGAAATATCGCAAAAAACAGAAGACCTTGTAGGCCCGTATGAGCTGCACGACTTTTTCCTTTATTATTTTGTTCGCTTTGGCTTTACACCGGTAAAAATATTCTATATGGCACAGCAAACCTTTGAGGGTGCATATACACCGCAAACTATATTAAAGTGGCTAAAGGTATTTGTCAGGCGTTTCTTTATGCAGCAGTTTAAACGCTCCTGTCTGCCTGACGGCCCTAAGGTAGGCTCCGTTACACTTTCGCCAAGGGGCGACTTCCGTATGCCTAGCGACGCTTCGGCGGCACTGTGGCAGCAGCAGCTTGACAGTATTGAGCTGTAAACAAGCAAATAAACAACCGTATAATACAGCAGACAGGCGGGTAAAGCCGCATAGCCGCTACCTGCCTGTCTGCTGTTTTTTATATTTTGCAAAAATAAATCTCCTGTACATCATAAGTAAATGTACAGGAGATTTTTAATCTTTATGATTTAGTCAAGAATATACACGCTTACATCTCTTCTGCCAAACTCGGCACATTCATCATATGTGTAGTAGAACACATCTACTATAGCCGAGCCGTCATACAATGCACCGCCTGTGTCTATAGCCGTTGCATATCCGTAAACGAAACCGTCGTCTGCTACAATATACAGCTTTGTTCCCAAAGGTATAATGTCAGGGTTTACGGCAACACCACCTACATAAACTTCTTGACCTGAAGCTGTAAGTGAGCCTGCCGGAGCATAATATGCAGTGCCTGAGCCGTGTAAAACATTTGAATATGAAACCTGGTTGCCTTCTGAATCATACAAAACTCCGTTTTCTTCGCTTACAGGTACACCGGACTCAGAAGCTGTGGCACTGTCTGTGTCTGCCTTTTTAGCGACTGACTTCTTTGTACCGATTGTAACCTCTTTATTTACAGGCTCCTTAGTAAGCTCACTGCTTACTATCTCTTCGTCTGTAACCTCGCCGTTTACAAGAGTTTGCTTCGTTACTACGGTATATTCACCGTCAACGCCCTTTTTTGTTACCTTAGTTTTGCCCTCTGCAAGTTTGTCAGAATAGGTTTCAACTGTTTCATAAGGAACCTTTTCAACTGTTTTCACATTTTTGTATTCAATTCTTGTTATTGAAATTTCCATATTTTCAGTAACATCATCAGTTAGCTTACAGCTGACTGTGTCGTACTTGCCAAGCTTAATGCCGGCGTAAGCAAGTGCGTCCTTTACCGTACCTACAGGTACCTTAACCGTTTTGTCCTTGCCGTCAACGCTGACCTTAACTGTTTTGTACTCTTTAACCTCTACGGTTAAGCCCTCTGTCAGCCTTGTGTCCTTCTGAGGTGTAACAATATGGTTGTCAGTTACCTTAACATTTGCCTGCTTAAGCAAATCAGAAACTGTACCGCCGCTTACCATATATCTGTCTTTAGACTTGTTGTCTGTTTTAACATATACAGGGAAGTATCTGGTAACATCAATAGTAATAACACCGTTTTCGTTGCTAGCCTCTGCAACATCGTACTGACTAAGCTCTACGCCGGCGTCAGCTAAAATATCATATTTATCAGTTCCCGTAACACTTACACGAACTGTCTTTCCGTCAACATTAATGACTGCTGTTCTGTTTAACGCTGCTACTGAAAATGCCGATGTAAGAAAAATCACGCTCATAAGAATAAGCAGTACGCCTCTTCTAAAAACCGATTTAGACTTACTTTCGCTGCCTATAGCGGTAATAAACATAAATTAAAGAACTCCTTATCTGTTTTGAATTTATTCCCAAGTGCAACATAATAAAATTAAATTTTATCTGCTTAGGAATATAAGTCTGCTATTTTGGTTCCTTAGGTTGCATTATAACAGCATCCTTAGATATGTCAAATAATTTGAAATTATTTTTTTGTGCAAAACGCCGAACAAATATTTGTAAATAGGGGAATATCTTTAAAAAATCCCTTTAAATAGCCAATTCTCGCCTCTAAAACATTTGTTCAAGGATTAAAAAACTGTGCAATGTGTAAAAACCTGATTACACAGTAGTTACAAATGTTACAAACCTGTATTAAAAGATATTCATATAAAAATTTAAGGGCTGTTTTGCATTAACAGGACTAATTATAATATTTAAAACAGCATTTTCGCCATATATCCTGCACTGTATTTAATCCCCCCCATAATTCAAGCACAAAAGCGTATGAATACAGCAGCTGATTTATTTGTTCTTGTAACGGCCTTAACATTCTTTAAAAAATGTGAAGCAGCATTTCGGTACTGTATATCTTTGACATAAAGTTTCCAATTATTCACTTGCTTACTTGAAATATAACCGTTTATAAACTATAATTACTAATAATAGATATTTTTATAAAGAGGGCAAAGGGATGGACTTTAGAGTAATTAAGGCAGAAAAAATTACGGAAACAGTAAAAGAGCTTTTAACAGACTGCAACTATAATATAGGTAGCGATATTACAAATGCCTTGGAAAAAGCAAAAGAGACCGAAAAATCGGAGGTAGGCAGGCAGGTACTGTGTCAGCTTATTGAAAATAATAAAATAGCGCACGATGAACAGATTCCGCTTTGTCAGGACACCGGTATGGCTGTACTTTTTGTGCAGTACGGCGACAAAGTGGTTATAGACGGCGGCAGCTTTAAGAATGCCGTTACCGAGGGTGTAAGGCAGGCCTATAAGGAGGGCTACCTAAGAAAATCGGTTGTAAATGATCCGGTTTTTGACAGAATTAACACAAAGGACAATACACCTGCAATTATCCATACAGAAATAGTACCGGGTGAGCGAATTGTAATTACAGCCGGCGGCAAGGGCTTTGGCAGTGAAAATATGTCTGCAATTAAAATGCTTACACCGTCATACGGTGCCGAGGGCGTTATAGATTTTGTACTGGACACCGTAAGAAAGGCCGGACCTAACCCTTGCCCGCCAATGGTAGTTGGCGTAGGAATAGGCGGTACATTTGAAAAGGCGGCGCAACTGGCTAAGAAGGCTACCTTTAGGTCAATAGAAACCAGCAACCCTGACCCAAGATACGCTGAAATGGAACAGCAGCTGTTGGACAGAATTAATAAAATGGGCTTTGGACCTGCCGGACTGGGCGGTACTACTACTGCACTGGGGGTAAACATAGAAACATACCCTACCCACATTGCCGGTATGCCTGTAGCAGTAAACATTTGCTGTCACGCTGCAAGGCACAAAACAGCCGCTATATAATAAGGAGAAAGCTATGAAGAAAATAAATTTACCCATTACAGACGAGGATATAGAAAATCTTAAGGCAGGAGACAGCGTACTGCTGACAGGTACTATGATAACCGGCAGAGATGCCGCACACAAAAGACTATATGAGCTTGCACAAAAAGGTGAGGATTTCCCTGTTGATATAAATGGCGAAATTATATATTATGTAGGGCCGGCACCGGCAAAGCCGGGACACGCCGTAGGGCCGGCAGGGCCTACCTCCAGCTACAGAATGGATAAGTATACACCTACTCTGCTTGATATGGGATTAAAAGGTATGATAGGCAAGGGTGCAAGAAGCCAAGAGGTTATAGACGCAATAGTCAGAAATCACAGCATTTACTTTGCGGCTATAGGCGGTGCGGCGGCACTTATATCAAAAAGCATAAGGTCAGACGAGCTTATATGCTATGACGACCTGGGCACCGAGTCGATAAGAAGATATACTGTTGAGGATTTCCCGTGCATAGTTGTTATAGACTGCAAGGGCAACAATATATACGAAACCGAGCCTAAAAAATACTGCACAGAATAAGAATTTTCCCCTCTGTCATACTAAAACAGAGGGATTTTTGTTTTTATGAATTATTCCTTGCAGTTACTTGAATTGATTACATAAATAGGGTATAATAGCACTTATGGTAAAGAAAAGAATTTAAGAAGCGAGGTTTTTATATATGAAAAACTTACTTAAAAAGCTTACAGCACTTACCCTGGCTGTTGTTGCGGTAGTTTCATTTGCCGGCTGCGGTATGCAAACAGCAACAGTTCCAAACGAAAACAAGGTAAAGGTAAGCGAGTTTAAAGGCGACTCAGGCGTACAGAAAATTTTAAAGGAGCTTTTAAGCAAAAAATACATTTCCGAGGATAACGCAAACAACTGTGTAAAAACAAATGCAGAGCTTATTGGTGCAAAAGAAGGTTACAGAGTTGACAAGGTAGAGGTAAACGGCTCCAGCTTTTCACTTGAGGTTTACCAATATGAGGACACAGACTCTGACACAGCAAAGAATGTTATTGACAGCGTAAAGAAGAATGGCACATTTGACCTGTTTGGCAGAACGGTTTCATACTGCTATATGTCAGACAACGGCAAGTATCTTTTAATTTACCCTGACCCTAAGTCTACAACAGGCAAAGAGGACGACAGCACTAACGCTAAAAGAAAAGATGATGTTATGAAGGTTGTAAATTCAGCAAAGTAAGCTGTTAGTTTTCAAATTTAACCTCTAAACTTTTTACAGGCAACAGTAGTCTACTGTTGCCTGTTTTTATATAGGCTCTATAATAAAAGTAGAGTAAGGGAACGAGCCTACAAAATAAATTATAAAAAATTATACAGAGTATTAAAAGAAAATTGGTTTAGCCTACAACACTCTTCAGAATTTGGAGTGTTCTTTCAAATTTACACAGCATTAGCGGCGTTTATTACAAAAAATTTTCCATATTTTTTTAACAACAGTAAATAAGTGCCTAAAATAAACTTGAATTATTTAGCACTTTACTATATAATAGAGTTAAAGTTGAGTTTTGGCTCAAGATTATTTTAAGGAGAAGTTGACTATGTACAAGGATATGCTGGATACAATAGGCTTTGTAGGCGAATATGACAAGGCCGTTGCTGACGCAATGAACGATGAGTTAAAAAGACAAAGAAGAAATCTGGAGCTGATTGCTTCTGAAAATATAGTTTCACCTGCTGTTATGGCGGCAATGGGAAGTGTTCTTACAAATAAATATGCCGAGGGCTACCCGGGCAAGCGTTACTACGGCGGCTGCCAGTGTGTAGATGTTGTAGAAGAAATTGCAAGAAAAAGAGCCTGCGAGCTTTTTGGTGCCGAACACGCAAATGTACAGCCTCACTCAGGTGCTCAGGCTAATATGGCCGTTTACTTTGCAATGCTAAAGCCGGGCGATACTGTAATGGGTATGAACCTTAACGAAGGCGGTCATCTTACACACGGTTCACCTGTAAATATGTCAGGCAGCTACTTTAACTTTGTACCTTACGGAGTTGACCCTGAAACACACCTTATTAACTATGACAAGGTTCTTGAAATTGCAAAGGAATGCAAGCCGAAAATGATTGTTTGCGGTGCGAGTGCTTATCCTAGAATTATTGATTTTAAGAAATTCAGAGAAATTGCAGACGAGGTTGGTGCTTATCTAATGGTAGATATGGCACACATAGCCGGTTTGGTAGCCGCAGGTGTTCACCCTAATCCTGTTGAGTATGCACAGTTTGTAACAACAACTACCCATAAAACACTAAGAGGACCTAGAGGCGGACTTATTCTTTGCAATGAGGAATATGCTAAGCAAATAGACAAGGCTATATTCCCGGGCACACAGGGCGGCCCTTTGATGCACACAATAGCCGCTAAGGCTGTTTGCTTTGGTGAGGCACTAAAGCCGGAGTTTAAGGCTTATGGTCAGCAGATTGTTAAAAACTGCAAGGCATTGGCTGACGGTCTGCTTAAGAGAGGCCACAAGCTTGTAAGCGGCGGCACAGACAACCATGTTATGCTGCTTGACCTGCGTGACACAGAGCTAACCGGCAAGGAGCTTGAGCATATGCTTGACGAGGTTTATATAACAGTTAATAAAAACACTGTTCCAAACGAACCACGCAGCCCATTTGTTACAAGCGGTATTCGTATGGGTACAGCGGCAGTTACAACAAGAGGTCTTGTTGAAGAGGATTTAGACAAGGTAGCAGAGTATATTTCAATGGTTATTAACGACTTTGAAGGAAATGCTGAGGCTGTTCGTGCAGGCGTTACAGCAATTTGCAAAAAATATCCTCTGTACGAATAAGTCTTATTTATTAAATAAAAAGCTCAGAGGTAGGCACGGCTGTGTTTACCTCTTTTCTTTCTAAATAAAGGAGAATTGCTATGAAAAAGCCGTTGGCTGACAGAATACGCCCACAGTCACTTGACGAAATTGTAGGGCAAAAGCATCTGCTGGCAGCAGGCAGGCCACTGCGGAATATAATTGAAAATGCAGAAGATGTGCCAAATATGATATTCTACGGCCCCTCGGGTGTAGGCAAAAGCACTGTGGCGTCGTACATAGCTAAACGCACAAATAAGCTGTTAAAAAAGCTAAACGGCACTACAGCCTCTACAGCAGATATTAAACAGCTGGTGTCGGAGCTTGACACCTTTGGCGGAATGAACGGAATACTGCTGTATCTGGACGAAATTCAGTATTTTAACAAAAAGCAACAGCAAACACTGTTGGAATACTTGGAAAACGGAAGTATAACCCTTATAGCTTCTACTACAGAAAATCCTTACTTTTATGTATATAACGCTATACTAAGCCGTTGCACTGTTTTTGAATTTAAAACCGTTGACAGCGGCGAGGTTGAAAAGGCTGTACGGCGTGGATTTGAGCTTATTGCTGACGATGAACAGATAAAAATAAATGCTGATGACGATGCGGTAAAATATATTTCAACAGCCTGCGGAGGAGATGTACGAAAAGCATTAAATGCGGTAGAGCTTTGTACAATAGCAACTATGCCTACAGACGGCGTAAGAAATATTACTCTTGAAACAGCAAAGCAGCTTACACAACGCAGTGCTATGAGATACGACAAGGACGGTGACCAGCATTACGACGCAATGTCCGCATTGCAAAAGTCTATGCGTGGCTCTGACGCAAATGCAGCTGTATATTATTTGGCAAGGCTGTTAGAGGGCGGCGACCTGCCGTCTGCCTGTCGGCGACTGCTTGTATGTGCCTGTGAAGATGTAGGACTGGCATATCCGCAAATTATTCCTATAGTTAAGTCCTGCGTTGACATAGCATTGCAGGTTGGTATGCCTGAGGCACGAATTCCCCTTGCAGACGCTGTTATAATGGTATGCAATGCACCCAAAAGCAACTCTGCATACAATGCCATAAATGCCGCCACAGCAGATATAAACAAGGGATTAGTAGGTGACATTCCAAGACAGCTGCAAAATATGCACTATGACGGTGAGGACAACCAAAACAAAGGGCAATTTTACTTATATCCTCACGACTACCCTAACCACTATGTTAAACAGCAATATTTGCCTAATGTAGTAAAGGACAGAGAGTATTATAAATACGGCGATAATAAAAACGAGCAGGCATTTAAAGCCTATTGGGAGAAAATTAAGGGAAAGTAAACACATAAATATAAACTATGCCTCTCTAAGCAGAATTTTTAAATCTGTTTAGAGAGGCATTTCTATAAATTGTATTTATAAGATTATTAAAAGCCGTGTAAGCAATTAGCTTACGGCTCTTTAAACGGTACACCCAAGTATTCAGTTACCGAAAGGGCCAAATTACGGGCAATATTGCCTATGTTATCTCTTATCCACTGGGCGTCTTGTGGATTGTCATGGTATGCAACCTCTATAAGCACCGCCGGAGCAATGGTTCGGTTAAGCTCTGCCAAAGATGTAGTAGGAATAAGCTGTACATTATTAGGGTCGGGATAAAGTGCCTTGTAATTGTCAGCTATAATAGAAGCCGCTTTTTTTCCTTGAGCACTTTGAGTATGGTAATAAACATCTGCACCCTTTAGCTTTCCTGCCAGATTTGGCGGTGCGGCATTGGAGTGAAGAGCTAAATGCAGGTCGTAGCTTTCTTGATTTGACTGAGCTATTGCCTGTGAAAGGGTTTGCTCCGGACTGTTTCTTCCTACGGTAATGCCGCTTGCTATTAAATAGGGTATTAGCTCATCGGCAATAAGATTCATATAGTATTCCTCGTTGCCTCCGTCTACATACGGATTGTACTCCTGTAAGGATGGACTGACAAAAACTGCCGGCATAGTGGTTTTCTCCTTTACTTACTGAAATTTATTAAATAATTCTTTGGTAGTCATTTTGTTTGTGCGAATAAATCTTCCTAACAAATACAGCGAATTCTTATCCTTTGCAATAATATTTATTTTTTCTTCACAAGTAAATGATGCTTTGAACGATAGGGCCTTTATAGCCTCCTCAGAGCTATCGCTTAGTGCTCCAAAGGGATATACAAAAGCCTGTGGCGTATATTCCAGCTTTTCCTTAAATCGGTTTTGTGCTTTGGAAATATCCTGCGTAATAACTTCTTTATATTCTTCACTGCTTTCGCCCTTCTTTTGTTTTATACCGAGTCTTCCGTTTTGAGAATGCATATTATAGCTGTGATTTTGAATTTCAACACAGCCGCTGTTTTGCATTTCCTTTAACTGCTTCCAGGTGCAGTGTGAGTAGGACGGCGAAGGGGCATCTGTGCTTTTTGAATAGAGGTCACTATAATAAACGATAGGGGATATAACCGCCTTGCATTTGTATTTCTTCAGCAGTGGATATGCATATAAATAATTGTTATAGTAGCCGTCGTCAAATGTAAGCATAATAGGCTTTTTAGGCAGCTCCTTGTTATTATATACATAGTCTATAAGGTCAGAAGCTGTAATTGTTGTGTAGCCGTTATCCTTTAAATATTTTAAATCCTCCTCAAACTTAGCCGGATCTATTACAAACTGTCCCTGAAGCTTTGTATCCTTTAGCATACTGTGGTACATAACTATAGGCAGCTCTACACCTCTTGTGTCCGATTTACTGCTTATGCTTGCTGTACTTTGAGAACTACCGGGATAAAAACCCGAATATATTACAGAAAAGCATATTACGGTGATTATTAAAACGACAGCAACAACCGAATATTTAGATACCCTAAAATTCAAATACATAGCATACACCCACTTCATAAAATATATATGGGATTTTTTTGCTTTTATGAAAATTTTACAAATAATTACTAAAAAAATTACAGATTAATTAAAATAAACCCCTTTACAAGTGAGTTTATTTGTGATATTATATATTTAAACGATAATCATTATCGTTATCGTTATCAAGTTGGAGGAAATATGGCAAGGAAAAATTTTAGCGAAAAAAGAGAGGCTATTTACAGCCTTATTAGAAATACTAAAACTCACCCTTCTGCAGAATGGGTTTATCAACAATTAAAGGATAAATACCCTAACATTAGTCTTGGTACGGTTTACAGAAATATGGCTATGTTTGTAGAGCAGGGGCTGATAGTTTCTATCGGCACAGTAAACGGCAGAGAACGCTTTGACGCTGACACCTCCTTACACGCACACTTTATATGTGACGAGTGCGAGGCTGTAATTGACCTTGACTATTTGCCTTATGACAGAGAGCTTGATGATTCGGTAGCACTTAATACAGGTCATAGCGTTAAAAACCACTCTGTTTTTTTCCACGGCAAGTGTAGAAGGTGCGTCGAAAAATCATTTATTTAATTTTGCTGTAAGACAGCAAGCGGTATTATTATATTCATTACATTATTAGATTTGGAGGAAATTACAATGAAAAAATGGATTTGCCCTGTATGCGGATATGTTCACGAAGGAGATACACCACCTGAAAAGTGCCCACAGTGCGGCGTGCCTGGTTCAAAATTTACTGAGGCTGCTGCAGGCGACATAAGCTTTGCTACTGTACACGAGGTAGGCGTTGCAAAGGGTGTTTCACAGGACATTCACGACGATCTAGTTGCTAACTTTAACGGTGAATGCAGTGAGGTTGGTATGTATCTTGCTATGGCAAGAGTTGCAGACAGAGAGGGCTACCCTGAAATTTCTGCTGCATTTACAAAGTATGCTTTTGAAGAGGCAGAGCACGCTGCAAAGTTTGCCGAGCTGCTTGGTGAGGTTGTAACAAACAGCACAAAGAAAAACTTGGAGCTAAGAGTAGCTGCCGAAACAGGTGCTTGTGAGGGTAAATTTGACCTAGCTAAGAGAGCAAAGGCAGCCGACCTTGACGCTATTCACGACACAGTACATGAAATGGCAAAGGACGAAGCACGCCACGGTGCAGGCTTTAACGGTTTGCTAAAGAGATATTTTGGCGATAAGTAAAGCAAATTATAAAAGATAATATTAAAGGGTATGCAGTAAGTTCGATAATTTGCATACCCTTTTTATTTATGCAAAAAACTAATATATTATTTTAAAGCAACATAAATATAGGCTATTATAAATTAAAAAGGTCAGCTTGTCATTAAAAACAGACAAGCTGACCTTTTATAAGTGAATTATAAATATATTAACCGTTATAAGAATAATTAGGAGCTTCTTTAGTGATGCTTATGTCGTGCGGGTGGCTCTCCTTTAAGCCAGCACCGGTAATGCGTACAAACTGTGCTTTTTCGTGAAGCTCTTCTATAGTTTCACAGCCTGTATATCCCATACCTGCACGAAGACCGCCAACCATTTGGTATACTGTTTCTGACAGATAGCCCTTATAAGGTACTCTGCCTTCAACACCCTCCGGTACGAATTTTTTAAATCCGCTTTGGAAATATCTGTCCTGACTGCCTTTGCCCATAGCACCAAGACTGCCCATACCACGGTATACCTTAAACTGTCTGCCCTGATAAATTTCGCTGTCGCCAGGTGATTCCTCACAGCCTGCAACAAGTGAACCAATCATAACAGCGTTACCGCCGGCTGCCAAAGCCTTAACAATATCGCCGGAATACTTAACGCCGCCGTCTGCAATTATTGGTATGCCATACTCTGCTGCTGCACAAGCGGCGTCGTAAATAGCTGTAATCTGAGGTACGCCAATACCTGCTACCACACGGGTAGTACATATAGAGCCCGGTCCAATGCCAACCTTTACTGCATCGGCACCTGCTTCTATTAATGCTCTTGTAGCTGCGGCTGTTGCAACATTGCCTGCAATAAGCTGAACATTAGGGAATGCCTCTTTTACACGCTTAACCGCTGCAATAACATTTCTGTTGTGACCGTGAGCTGAATCAAGTACAAGCACATCTACCTGTGCCTTTACAAGTTCTGCTACTCTTTCAAGTACATCTGCTGTAGCACCAATAGCCGCACCACAAAGCAGTCTGCCCTTTTCATCTCTTGCAGAGTTAGGATACTGCATTGACTTTTCAATATCTTTTATTGTAATAAGTCCCATTAGCTTGCCGTCTTTATCTACAAGAGGCAGCTTCTCAATTTTATGCTCTCTTAAAATTTCCTGAGCCTGCTCCATACTTGTTCCAACCGGAGCTGTTACAAGCTTTTCAGCTGTCATAACATTTTTAATCTGCTGGCTGTAGTCTTCTTCTGTCATAAAACGCATATCACGATTTGTAATAATACCAACAAGCTTTTCACCCTCGCATATTGGCACACCGGATATTTTATACTTAGCCATAAGCTGGTTTGCGTCGTTTACAGTATGTTCCGGTGATAGGAAGAACGGATTAGCTATAACACCGTTTTCTGATCTCTTTACTCTGTCAACTTGGTCTGCCTGCTGTTCAATAGTCATATTCTTGTGAATAATGCCTATGCCGCCCTCTCTGGCAATGGCAATAGCCATTTTAGCCTCTGTTACAGTGTCCATAGCAGCTGTAATAAGCGGTGTATTCAGCCTAATCTTCTTAGTTAGTTGTGCTCCAATATTAACATTAGCAGGTTCTACAAAAGACTCGCCCGGAATCAGCAGAACATCATCAAATGTCAGAGCTTCTTTGCAGAATTTTTCTTGATAATTTTTGTTTATCATTGCCTTTCTTCCTCCTTATTCTTATTCAGTATTTTATAGCTACTGGTTTTAGGTTATTATATCGATTATATCTCTATATAAATAATTTGTCAATATAAGAGGTCAATTATTTAATAAGCTCCTTGCCGCCCATATATGGTCTTAAAGCGACAGGAATATTTACAGTGCCGTCGGCGTTTAGATTGTTTTCAAGGAACGCTATAAGCATTCTTGGCGGGGCAACTACGGTATTGTTAAGGGTATGTGCAAAATATTTACCGTTCTTTCCCTTAACTCTTATTTTTAGTCTTCTTGCCTGTGCATCGCCTAGGTTAGAACAGCTGCCTACCTCAAAATACTTTTTCTGACGAGGTGACCATGCTTCTACATCTATTGATTTAACCTTTAGGTCTGCCAAATCACCGGAGCAGCACTCAAGTGTTCTTACAGGTATGTCTAAAGAGCGGAAAAGGTCTACCGTATTTTTCCAAAGCTTGTCAAACCACATTTTGCTTTCGTCAGGCTTGCAGACAACAATCATTTCTTGCTTTTCAAACTGATGAATTCTGTATACGCCACGCTCTTCTATGCCATGTGCACCTTTTTCCTTACGGAAGCAAGGTGAATAGCTTGTAAGTGTATATGGCAGAGCCTCCTCGTTGTTCATGGTGTCAATAAATTTACCAATCATTGAGTGTTCACTTGTACCTATAAGATATAGGTCTTCACCCTCAATTTTATACATCATAGAATCCATTTCAGCAAAGCTCATAACACCTGTTACCACATTACTTCTAATCATATAAGGAGGTATACAGTAGGTAAAGCCCCTGTCAATCATAAAATCACGGGCATATGAAATTACAGCGGAATGCAGCCTTGCAATGTCGCCCATTAAGTAATAAAAACCGTTGCCGGCTACATTTCTTGCACTGTCAAGGTCAATACCGTTAAACCTCTCCATTATTTCTGTATGGTAAGGAATTTCAAAATCCGGCACTACAGGCTCGCCAAACTTTTCAATCTCAACATTTTCAGAGTCATCTTTACCTATAGGAACAGACGGGTCTATAATATTTGGTATAACCATCATTCTTTCAAGTATTTTCTTTTGCAGCTCAGCCTCTTCCTCCTGAAGCTTAGCCAGTTTGTCAGCCTGCTGGGTTACCCTGGCTTTCATTTCCTCTGCTTCGTCTTTTTTACCCTGTGCCATTAATGCACCAATTTGCTTAGAAAATTTATTTCTGTCGGCACGCAAAGCGTCAGCCTCCTGCTGAGTCTGTCTGCTTTTTTTATCAAGCTCAATTACCTCGTCTACAAGTACAAGCTTGCTGTCCTGAAATTTATTTCTAATGTTCTGTTTAACTATTTCAGGATTTTCTCTCAAAAATTTAATATCTAGCATAAATTAAATTTCCTTTCCTCTGAATTACTTTATATATAAAATAATAATAAACTTTACATTGAGTTTTTGCCCAGAATTTGTGCAAGCTCAAAAAGGTCATCCTTGCTGTAAAATTCAATTTCAAGCACGCCCTTGTTTTCTGCATCACCCGACACAGATACCTTTCTGCCTAAGTGCTCGTTAAGGGATAACTCCACTTCGTCATAATAAGGCAATCTTTTAACCTTTTTAGTCGTCTTATTCTCCTTGCCTCTGCTTTCAAACTCTTGATTTGATTTTTTTGCTATACGCTCAAGCTCTCTTACAGAAATATCATCTGTTACACACTTTTTAGCCCATACCAGCATATCATCAGGATTTTTAAAGGATAACAGTGTTCTGCCGTGACCTGCACTTATTTTTGCGGTATTCACTAAATTTAAAATTTCATCAGGTAAATTAAGTAATCTAAGTGCATTTGCAATAGCCGGCCTTGACTTGCCAACCGTTTTAGATACCTGATCCTGTGACATATCGTATTCTTCCATAAGCTGTTTGTAGCCCAAAGCCTCTTCAACAGGAGAAAGGTCTTCTCTCTGCAAATTTTCAATAAGAGCAAGCTCCGTTGTTTCACTGTCTGAAAGCTCTCTTATAACTACAGGAACCTCGGTTAAGCCTGCCATACGGCTTGCACGCCATCTTCTCTCGCCGGCAACTATTTGATAACCGCCGTCGGCTATAGGTCTTACAAGCAGTGGCTGCAGTACACCGTGCTGAGAAATAGATTCTGCAAGCTCTGCCAAAGCGTTATCGTCAAATTCTCGCCGTGGCTGATTTTTGTTCGGCTCTATTTCGGATATTTTCAGCATAACATTGCTGCTGCTTTCCTCCGGCTCATTTTCTATAAAAATAGCGTCTAGCCCTTTGCCTAGCCCGCCTCTTTTTTTTACAGCCAATTTCTACACTCCTTTCATCTACATCAATTAATAATTATTAATTATTTCCTGTGCCAACGCTAAATATGCGGCACTGCCCTTGCAGGATTTATCAAAATACACAACCGGCATACCAAAGCTTGGTGCTTCTGAAAGTCTTACGCCTCTTGGTATTACCGTTGCAAAAACCTTTCTTGGAAAATATCTTTTAACCTCGTCTACAACCTGTTGTGTAAGGTTAAGTCTTCCGTCATACATAGTAAGCAGAACGCCCTCCATTTCAAGCTTACTGTTATATTGTCTTTTTACTCTTCTAACCGTATTCATTAGCTGCGACAAGCCCTCAAGTGCATAATATTCGCATTGAATCGGTACAAGTATGGTGTCACTAAAGCAAAGTGCGTTTGTTGTTATGAGTCCTAATGATGGGGGACAGTCTATAATTATGTAGTCATAATTGCCACGAACAGGTGTAACGGCGTTTTTAAGTAAAGACTCTCGTTTACTTTTTTCGGCTATTTCAAGCTCGGCGGCCGCCAAATTTATACTGGCAGGCAAAATGTCCAAACATTGAAACTTTGTATGCAAAAGTGCCTGTTCTGCCTTAATATTATCAACCAATAAATCATATGTAGTATAGTCTAATGTACGCTTGTCTATACCGACACCACTTGTGGAATTTCCTTGCGGATCTATATCAATAAGAAGAGTTTTTTTATTATTAATGCCCAAGGCGGCTGCTAAATTAACGGCGGTAGTTGTTTTGCCTACGCCACCCTTTTGGTTTGCCACTGCAATGACCTTAGCCATAAATACACCTCTCTTTTTCTTGAATTTAACATATAAATTATACCACTATTATAATTAATTTTAAAGATATATTTAATAAAAATAATATATGTTTCACGTGAAACAATGGGGAGGATTAGTTTATTATTGCCTCATAAGGGTGTGTGATTATTTAAAACACAGCAATAAATTATTCAAGCATTATTTTTTACAAAAGGTGCAGGAGCCGTACAATGTAAAACTGTACGGCTCCTGCGGGGGTTTCAGATAAGGAAATTGGTATGAGTGGAAACTTATACTCTTGTACTTTAAATTAGCTGCTGTAAGCAGAGCGTTTTGGTATTCTTACGCTGTATTCAATATATTCGTCACTTTCAACCTTGTTGCTTACAGCATTAATACCGCTGGACTTCATTGTGTCATAGGCTTTCATAAATGTATTTATAAAAATTCTTACATCCTTTATAATAAATTTTTGATTTATTGACTTTTTCTTTTTAACAGGGCAATCGCCAAGCATTTCATTAACTAGCTTTTCGCTTTTAGCTACATTTAAAGAGTCTTCGGCAATTTTTTTAAGTGCCGCCAATCTCTTTTCTTCACCAAGCTTTAACACCACTCTGGCATGTCTTTCGGTTAATTTATTATTAAGTATAATTTTTTGTTCCTCAGGTGTTAATCTTAACAGTCTTAGCTTATTGGCGACGGTTGACTGATTTTTACCTATTTGCTTAGCAATTTGCTCCTGAGTCATATTACATTCCGTTATAAGCTTTTTTATGCCAAATGCTTCTTCAAACATATTAAGGTCAGTCCGCTGCAGATTTTCAATTAACGCAAATATAGCTGATTGGTTGTCAGTACACTTCATTACAATACACGGCACCTTTGCAAAGCCTGCCATTATAGCTGCACGCAGTCGTCTTTCTCCGGCTATAAGCTCATATTCCACAGGGGAGTGCTTTCTAACCGTTAGGGGCTGTAAAATACCGTTTTTTAAAATGCTTTGGGAAAGTGCGTCAAGCTCGTCTTTATTAAAAATCTTTCTTGGCTGAGACTTGTTTGGCATTATGTAAATTACAGGTATATCTGTTAGCTTGTTGTCATCTCGTAAAATCAACTTCATAGTATAGCACCTCTTCTTTTTAAACTTCCTCTCCTCTTGTTGACAATAATATAATAACACAACTGTAAAAACAATTTTGTCAAAGGAAGTAAATACAAAATAAAAGGTTTTACATTATTATTAATAAACAGGTCGAAAAACAGATTTATTTTTTAGCAAAAAAACATCCCCGATAATAACAGTGAAATTATTATCGGGGAACATTTTTTTATTCTATAAATTACCGCACAAGCTTAAAGAGGCTTTTTAGAAATTTTTGATCCATGCCTTGGGTATGCGGCAGGTGTATTATTAACCTTTTCAACAATAATAATACTTCTGCTGTTATCACCTAAGCTAAATTGCTTTACATTATTAATTTTTCCACCCAGCAATTTAATTGAACTTTTGCCTGCGTTTACTTCTTCCTGTATATTTGGCCCCTTCATTGAAACAAATATACCGCCTTTTTTTACAAAAGGAATACAGTATTCACTTAGTACATTTAGCGGTGCAACCGCACGAGATACAGCCATATCAAATTTTTCACGGTATGTGATGTCTTTCCCGTAATCTTCGGCTCTGCCGTGTATGGTGTTAGCTGTAATGCCTATTTCTTTAGCAGCTTCATTTAAAAATAAAAGTCTTTTGTTTAAGCTGTCGAGCAATGTTAAATTAATATCATCTCTTACTATTTTTAGGGGAATTCCCGGAAAGCCTGCACCTGTACCAATGTCAATTATCTTAGCATTTTCTTTAACATTTATATAATTCAAAATACTACAGCTATCGACAAAATGCTTAAGGGCCACCTCTGTCGGCTCTGTTATAGCTGTTAAGTTCATTTTATTGTTCCATAGGGTAAGGAGTTTATAATACTCATTAAACTGCCAAAGCTGTTTTTCAGTTAAGATAATATTAAATTTAGCCATTCCTGACTGCAAAACATCATTAAATTCACTCATAAGCTTAATTATCCTTTTGATTTTTATGTGACTGCTGTGCAAGCCATATCAGCAATACGGAAATATCCGCCGGACTTACACCGCTTATTCTGGAGGCTTGTCCAATGTTTTCAGGCTTAACCTTATTAAGCTTTTCAATAGCCTCCAATCTTAAGCCTACAATTTGGTTAAAGTCAATTTTAGGCAGTCGCTTTTCCTCAAGCCTTCTCATTTTTGCAATTTGTTCAGCCTGTCTTTTTATATAGCCCTCATACTTCACATCTATTTCCACCTGCTCCTGTACATTTACATCAAGCTGTGGTCTCGTAGTATCTACTGGCTCTAATGCGGCATAATTTATTTGGGGACGCTTCATTAAGTCAATTAACCTTACCCCCGTAGTTATAGGTGTTGTTTCACGTGAAACAAGTATAGCATTTACCTCCTCCGTTGGTGGTATAACAGTATTTTTCAGCCTTTTAATTTCGTCCTTTTTTTGCTGCTGCTTTGCAGTAAACCTGTTCCACCTGTCGTCAGAGATTAAGCCTATTTTTCTGCCAAGCGGTGTAAGTCTTTCATCTGCGTTGTCTTGTCTTAAAACAAGCCTGTATTCGGAGCGAGAGGTCATCATTCTGTACGGATCATCTGCACCCTTTGTAATTAAATCGTCTATTAATGTTCCTATATATGAAGACGCTCTGTCCAAAATAAACGGCTCTCTGCCTTGTACCTTTAGTGCGGCATTAATACCGGCTATAAGCCCCTGTGCTGCCGCCTCTTCATATCCTGAACTGCCGTTAAATTGACCTGCACCATATAAGCTTGGAAAATTTTCAAATTCCAGAGTGCTTTTCATCATAGTTGGGTCAACGCAATCATACTCTATGGCATAAGCCGGACGCATTACTACAGCATTTTCTAAGCCCTTTATAGAATGATAAAATTCAAGCTGTACATCCTCCGGCAATGATGAGGACATTCCCTGTAAGTACATTTCCTCCGTATTGATTCCACACGGCTCAATAAACAGCTGATGTCTTTTTTTATCGGCAAATCTTACTATTTTATCCTCAATGCTTGGGCAATATCTTGGCCCAACACCCTCAATAAGTCCTCCATATAAAGGGGAGCGGTGAATATTATCCAGTATAATTTTTTTCGTTTTTTCGTTTGTCCAACTAATATGGCATTTTATTTTATTTTTAGGCGGCTCTAAGGTATCATAGGAAAAAGGAGTAACAGGTTCATCACCACACTGTTCTTCAAGGTCTGAAAAATCTATGCTTCTTTTTAATACTCTGGCCGGCGTACCGGTTTTAAATCTTCTAATAGATAAGCCAAGCTTTTTAAGAGAGCCACCCAAAAACGATGCCGGAAAAATACCGTCCGGTCCGCTTTCATAAGAAACATCGCCTACATATACTCTGCCACCTAAGAAAGTACCGGTAGCAATAACAACCGCTTTGCATTTAAACTGTGCTTTTAGTCTTGTTTCTAAAATCCAATAATCGTTTTCTTTGCAAATATCGGTTATTTCAGCCTGCAATACCTGTAAATTTTCTTGAAGCTCCATTTTGTGCTTCATAATTTCGCTGTATTTTCTTCTGTCAATCTGTGCCCTTAGTGAATGTACAGCCGGACCTTTTCCTCTGTTAAGCATACGCATTTGCAGCATACTCTCGTCAGCTGTTTTTCCCATTTCACCGCCTATGGCGTCTATTTCTCTTACTAAATGTCCTTTTGCCGTACCTCCTATTGACGGATTGCAAGGGCAGTTGCCAACTGCATCCATATTTATTGTAAAGGCTACAGTATTACAGCCAAGCCTTGCAGAGGCAAGTGCCGCCTCTATACCTGCGTGACCTGCCCCGATAACCGCAACATCAAATTCTCCTGCCAAAAAACTCATTGTCTGCCACCACTTTCTTTATAAAACTCCTTAACCTATGCACACAGCAAATAATTATTTACCAACACAGAATTTTGAAAAAACACTGTGTACTATTACTTCACCGGCACGCTCTCCGGTAATTTCAAGTATACTTTGTACTGCGTCTTCAATAGAAACGGTTACAGCGTCAAGCGTCATTCCGATTTCTAATGCATTTATTGCTTCATTTATTGCGTCAAGTGCCTTTACTGCACAATCACGCTGTCTTTCGGTAGCCAATGTAGCTACTGACGGGTCAAAGCTTGCTGTACCTGTAATCTTCTCAATTATACCTATTAATTCGCCGATGCCCTCACCGTTTTTTGCGGAAATAAACACTACATTTTTTACTAAAGACTTAATAAACTCAACATCAATAACAGAGGTTTGGTCTGTTTTATTAATTATTGCTACAGAAGGTAAAGAGCTTATAGTTTTCAACAAATTAACATCTTCATCATTTAATTCATCGGTAGCATCAAACACAGCCAGTATAAGTCCTCCGGTTTCAAGCTTTTTCCTTGCACGGTCAACTCCTATTTGCTCTACTATATTGTCAGTATCACGAAGCCCCGCAGTATCGGATAAATTTAAGGTAATATCACCAAGAACAACAGTTTCTTCTATAATATCTCTTGTAGTACCTGGAATGTCGGTTACTATAGATTTTTCGTAGCCTGTCAGCTGATTCATAAGGGTAGACTTTCCGACATTTGGTTTGCCTACTATTATGGTATCTACACCATTTTTAAGCACCATACCTGCATCATAATTTTTTAGCAAGTTTTCAACAATTTTCTTTGCATTGTTTAAATCTTTGCTTAAAGTACTGCTTTCAACCTCCGGAATATCCTCCTCGGGGTAGTCGGCCCATGCAGACAAGTGTGCGGCACAGCCTACCAATATATCGTTCACTTTAAATATTTCCCTGCTTATTTTACCCTCACGGCAAGCAAGGGCAGCTCTGGCCTGAGTTTTGCCCTTTGCAGAGATAATATCCATAACAGCCTCTGCCTCTGCCAAATCCATTTTGCCGTTTAAAAATGCTCTTTGGGTAAATTCACCTGCCTGTGCTGCAACAGCACCGCTGTTAATTACTGCACGCAGTACCTGCTTTGTTATATACATACCGCCGTGACATGATATTTCAAGAACATTTTCGCCTGTATAGCTGTGTGGTGCTTTAAAAACAGTTACAACTACCTCGTCAAGCTTTTCATCACCGTCATATACAAACCCATATGCGGCAGTATATCCCTGCATATCAGTAATTTTTTTACCGTTTACACCCTTAAATATTTTGTCACCTATGGTAAAAGCATCATCTCCGGATATTCTTATAACACCAATACCACCCGGCCCATTAGCGGTAGAAATAGCTGTTATTGTACTGTTATTCATATTTTTTCACCTAATTTTATATTATATAATACATTAATATTAAATATTATTAATTTTATTCAAAATAAAGCTACGGGCGACCATTGGTCGCCCACAAACATAAAATACTATAATTATTCCTGAGTGTCGTCAGCAGAAGTATCCTCCGGAATTTCTTCCGATAAATTATCCTCTGTATTTTCAACAGGCTGGTCAACCTCTTCTTCCTCGTGAGGAGCAACAGCAAGAGTAACAACCTTATTTTCGTCATTTACTCTCATTACGGTTACACCCTTACTAGGTCTTGAGCAAATTCTGATAGAGCTTGCTTCAATTCTTATAATAACACCGTCAGAGGAAATAATAATAATATCGTCATTATCAACATCAACAGCACTTATAGCGGCAACATTGCCGTATTTCTCTGTATGATAGTTAATAATACCCTTACCGCCTCTGGACTGCAGTCTGTAGTCGCTTACATTAGACAGTCTGCCATATCCTGCTTCTGATACTGTAAGTATCATATCGTCTTCGTTTACGGTTGTCATACCGATTACATAGTCATCACCCAGCAAAGTAAGAGCCTTTACGCCCCTTGCGGTTCTTCCCATTGGACGAACATCGTTTTCATCAAAACGAATAGCCTTACCAAGCCTTGTTGCAACTACTACCTGACTGCTGCCGTCGGTCATTCTTACCCAAGCAAGCTCGTCACCCTCGTTAAGCTCCAGTGCAACCACACCACCCTTTCTGTTGGTGTTATATGCACTTAGCTTAATTCTCTTAACAAGTCCCTGCTTAGTAACCATAATAAGATACTTTTCATCGTCAAACTTTGGTACCTTAATTACAGATGTAACCTTTTCCTCCGGTGCAATAGGCAGCAAATTTGCAATATTCATACCCTTAGAGGTTCGGCTGCCCTCCGGAATTTCGTAACATTTTAGTCTGTATACTCTGCCAAAATTTGTAAAGAATAAAACATAGTCGTGACTGTTAATAACAAACATATCAGACGCTACATCTTCTTCTCGTCTGCTCATACCGGACACACCTTTGCCGCCACGCTTTTGTGTATGGTAGGTGTCTACCGACAGTCTTTTAACATAGCCAAAGCGTGTCATAGTAAGCACGCATTCCTCCTGCGGAATAAGGTCTTCAATATCCACCTCACCGCTAACAGACAATATCTCTGTTCTTCTTGGGTCAGCAAATTTTCTTCTTATTTCCATAGCCTCGGTTTTAACAATTTCCAGCTGACGCAGGTGGCTTTCTATAATATCTTTGTAGTCCTTAATTTTCTCGACCAGCTGCTGTAATTCAGCCTCAATTTTATTTCTTTCCAGGCCTGTCAGCTGTCCAAGACGCATTTGTACAATGGCTTGTGTTTGTATATCGTCAAGCCCAAATCTTTCAGACAATCTCTTTTTAGCTGTTGACTGGTCTTTTGAGCTTCTTATAATTGCAATAACCTCATCAATAAAGTCGAGTGCAATCTTTAAGCCCTCTAAAATATGTGCTCTTTCTTCGGCTTTTTTTAGGTCAAATATTGTTCTTCTGCGAATTACATCAACCTGAAAGTCAATATAATGCTGCAAAATTTGCTTTAGAGTAAGTATTTTGGGTTCACCGTTTACAATAGCAAGCATAATTACACCAAATGTAACCTGCATTTGTGACAGTGAATACAGCTTGTTAAGCACAATTTGCGGAGAAACATCTCGTCTTATATCTATCTCAATATGCATACCATTTCTGTCTGAATGGTCTTCAATATTAGTTATACCGTCAATACGCTTGTCCTTGCAAAGCTCTGCAATGCTTTCAACAAGGCGTGCTTTGTTTACCTGATACGGCAGCTCGGTAACTATAATTTTATATCTGCCGTTTTTACCCTCTGCAATTTCAGCCTTAGCACGAACTATAATTTTTCCTCTGCCTGTCGCATATGCAGCCCTAATACCTGACCTACCCATTATTAATGCGCTTGTAGGAAAGTCAGGGCCCTGAATATACTCCATAAGCTGTGGAAGCTCTGCGTCAGGGTTATCAATAAGATAGCACATTGCGTCTATAACCTCGCCAAGGTTATGAGGAGGAATATTTGTAGCCATACCTACGGCAATACCGCTTGAGCCGTTTACCAATAAATTAGGGAAACGAGAAGGCAAAACAGTAGGCTCCATAAGTCTGTCATCAAAGTTAGGGGTAAAGTCAACTGTTTCTTTGTCTATATCCGTAAGCATTTCAACAGACATTTTCGTCATTTTTGACTCTGTATATCTGTAAGCAGCAGGCGGATCACCGTCTACCGAACCAAAGTTACCATGACCGTCTACAAGAGGATATCTCATTGAAAAATCCTGTGCAAGTCTTACAAGAGCATCATATACAGAGGCGTCACCGTGTGGATGATACCTACCTAACACAGAACCTACAGTATCAGCACATTTTCTGTAAGGCTTCTCCGGTGTAAGATTATTTTCGTTCATAGTATATAATATTCTTCTATGTACAGGCTTCAAGCCGTCACGAACATCCGGTAATGCTCTTGAAACAATAACAGACATTGAATATGCCATAAATGAAGTTTGCATTTCTTTACGCAGGTCAACATCAATTATTTTTCCGGTATTACTTATTTCTTTATTTTCCACAGGATTGCACCCTCTTTTTATAAATTAAGTGTCTTTCAAATTTTATTCAAAAACTAGCTTTCTATACTTTCACTAAGCATATTATATATATCAGGAAATAACTTTTTTGCATTAACAGGTCTAAATGTACTGCTGTCTACAAAACCATGCTCTGTAAATCCAACATTTACAAGCTCGTTACTGCTGTTATAAACCTCATACTTAAATCTGATTTTAGCAGGCTTAATATTTTCAACTGAGGTTTCTACTACAAATTCATCTGCAAAATGCAGCGGCTTTTTATAACTGCAGCCTAAGCTTATCAGCGGCAGCATTAAACCGTCCTTTTCCAACTGCAAATAGCTTACACCAAAGCTGCCAATAAAATCCACTCTGGCCTGCTCGTAGTAAAGTGCATATACAGAATGATGCACAATGCCCATCATATCTGTTTCGCCGTATCTTGCTGTAATAAATGTTTTTGTTGTCAAAATATCACCTTATTTTATATTATAAAATGCACATTAACATATATATTTAATTATTTCCCAATGTCAGTGTACCCTTTTTTAAAACCTCTAAAACAGCTTCTGTTTTATCGTCCTCAATAGCCCGTAGAGGTATTACAAATAATTGATTATCCTTAATTCTTTTTATAATAATTACATTTTTACACAGCTTCATTCTGTTTGAATTATCAAGAGGAATATACCAGCTGTTATTGTTGCAGAAAATTTGCAAACTTCTGTCATATACTTTAAATTTAATAACATTGCCGTTTGCATTTACTTTTGCAAGCTTATCTAAAGAAAAATGAGGAATAAGCCATATAATTACAAGTACTGCCAAAGAAATAAAGGAAAATATTAAATCATTAATATTATTTCTTATAACATATGCAGCTATAAAACCTGCTATGGCAAGCAGTAAAATAACAGTGTATATTACAATTCTTGTGCCGGCGGTTTTAATCATTCCGGAATTTTTAAGTCCCTCATACGCTTCATTTTTACTTATTATATACTCATTTTCATATATAAGAATCTCTTTTTTTCGGCACTCGTTAATATTTTCTGAATAATGCACCTCATCAAGAATTTCCTTTATATTATCAGTGCTATTTACGCTTTCAAAATTACTATCCAATACCATTCACCTGTTAAATATCAAGATTTTGTACATACTTAGCATTTTTCTCAATAAATTCTCTTCTTGGCTCAACCTTGTCGCCCATAAGAATTGTAAAAATTTCATCTGCCGCCTCGGCATCAGCCAGGTCTACCCTAAGCATAATTCTGGTTTTAGGGTTCATAGTAGTTTCCCACAGCTGCTCTGAGTCCATTTCACCAAGACCTTTATAACGCTGTATATCAGATTTTCCTTCAATTTGCTGTAGTATAGCGTCTCTTTCTTCATCAGAATAAGCATACCTGTGCTCCTTATTCTTGGTAATTCTGTAAAGAGGCGGCTGTGCTATATAAACATGTCCCTGCTCAACTAAAGGACGCATAAATCTAAAGAAAAATGTAAGCAAAAGTGTTCTGATATGAGATCCGTCAACATCGGCATCAGCCATAATTATAACCTTGCCGTATCTTAGCTTTTCAATGTCAAAATCCTCGCCTATACCGGTACCCAAAGCAGTAATAACAGGCATAAGCTTGTCATTTCCGTATACACGATCAAGTCTTGCCTTTTCTACATTAAGCATTTTGCCCCACAAAGGAAGAATAGCCTGATACCTTCTGTCACGACCGCCCTTTGCAGAACCGCCCGCAGAGTCACCCTCTACTATATATATTTCTGTTTCGTTTGCATCTCTTGACTGACAGTCGGCAAGCTTACCCGGCAGAGAGGCATTCTCCATAGCTGATTTTCTTCTTACAAGGTCTTTTGCCTTTCTTGCGGCCTCTCTTGCTCTTGACGCTGCAAGTGCTTTTTCAAATATAAGCTTTGCGGAGCTTGGATTTTCTTCAAGATAGACCTTCAGCTTATCGTTCATAAGCTTTTCTACCATTGTTCTTATTTCGGTATTGCCAAGCTTAGTTTTTGTTTGTCCTTCAAACTGTGCTTCTTTCAGCTTTACGCTTATTACAACTGTAAGACCCTCTCGCAAGTCCTCGCCTGTCAGATTTTTATCGTTGTCCTTTAATATATTAAACTTTCTGGCATAATCATTCATAACTCTGGTTAAGCCACGCTTAAAGCCGTCTTCTGCTGTTCCTCCGTCTACTGTATGAATGTTGTTTGCAAATGAAAGCATTATTTCGTTATAGCTTTCATTATACTGCATAGCAACCTCTACAGACGATGAATCGTCGGGTGCGGTAGCAGTAAAATACATAATATCAGGGTGTATTACATCTAACTCACGCTTTTTATGAATGTACTCTACAAAGCTGACAATACCTCCGTCATACTTAAAGTTTTCATTAAGAATATTTTCACTGTCACGCAAGTCCTTAAGCTCAATATTTACTCCCGCATTAAGGAATGCCTGCTCACGAAGTCTTCTTTCCAGAATATCAAACTCATAAACTGTAGTTTCTTTAAATATTTCAGAATCAGCCTTAAAAATTACCTCTGTGCCTTTTTCTGTGCTTTCTCCAACTACCTGTAGGTCAGATACTATGTTTCCACGCTCATATCTTTGCTTATATACCTTTTCACCGTCGCATATGGTAACCTCAAGCCACTCTGAAAGTGCATTTACAACAGACGCACCTACGCCGTGCAGTCCGCCGGATACCTTATATCCGCCGCCGCCAAACTTACCGCCTGCGTGCAGTATGGTAAATACAACAGTAACTGCAGGTATGCCCATTTTTTCATTTATGCCTACAGGAATACCTCTGCCGTTGTCTTTAACTCTTATTATATTCTCAGGCAAAATTTCTACATCAATTTTAGTGCAGTAGCCTGCAAGTGCCTCGTCTATTGAGTTATCTACAATTTCATAAACAAGATGGTGAAGTCCGGCAGGACCTGTAGAACCAATGTACATACCCGGTCTTTTTCTGACAGCCTCCAAGCCCTCCAGTACCTGTATTTCATTGGCACCATATTCATTTTCAACCTTTGTAATATCAAGATTATCCAATTAAAAACCCTCCGTTTTAATTTTTCTCTCGAATTTATTTCCCAACTTTATTTTTTATATTATTAGTTTTACTATTTTTCGTTGCTTCGGTATATTTTTTAAATCGAACAGTAAAAGGTAAAATTAACAATGATAATCCAAAAAATATTAATGTAAATAGTAATAATCCTATTAAATTAAAATTGCAAAAATGAAAAAGTAAAATATTTAATAGGATAAATACAATAATATCTATTGATAAAAATATTGCCCGTCCCTTTGCCTTGTATACAGTAAACACCTTTTTGCAGTTTCTGCATTCAATGTGCTTATACATAGTCATATTTTTTACTTCGTTGTATCTGTAAACTGCGTTGCAGTGCGGACAGACAGGCAGCTTTAAAAATTTCAAATTTACACTTCCTAAATCACAGCTTTAACTCAGATATATCCAAAAAATCATCATTTTCGCTTTGGGTATCTATTGAGCTGCTTCCTTTTTTATAGCTCTTTTCGTCAAGCTTATCAATAGCCCTGGTGGAGTAGCCTTCAAGCTCCGATTCTGCTTCAATCTTCTCAACATCAACCACTGATTTTTTCTTTATAGGAACCAGCTTAAGAAAAAAAGGCGTAATTATGTACAAAATAATAAATGGTACAGCTACCCACAGCATTCCCCATAAGCCAAATATAAAATATGGATTAATTGAAATTATAACTAAAGCAACTGCCAGCAATATTGCCAAAACAATTAGTACCTTGTATGTTGTAGAAAAAAATATCGTAGAGTTTCTTCCACAATGACTGCAGGTATGCTCTCCTCTTTTTTTCTCAATAAAGGCTTGAAAATAGCCAAGCTTTTTTCCGCAATACGGGCATCTTGTTTTCATAATTTATAGCCAGTCCCTTCTGTAAAGTTACAAATACTTTAAAAAATTTTTTCTCTTCAGCAATGTCTTTGGTGACAGCTGGCTGATATATACCGTTTTTTTATTATTACTGCTGCACACCACAAAAGATTTTGGAAGCTCTAAAGAAACATTAACTACCTCTCCGTTTTTTGTTCTTTGTGCAAGGTATTTTCTGGTATGCTTAGACACAGTAGTATTATCCATATCAAATATACCTATAATCTCATTGCTGTTTACCACAGTATTATTGCCTAAATGTAAATACATAATTCTATCCCTTATATAGCTTTTTTATATGCTTTTTTCTGATATTTGTCCGTTATTTACTAAAAATACCTTACCGGCTTCAAAAAGATTTTCTGTAGAACAGTCACAGCAGGTTATAAATACCTGCCTGCCTTTTATTTTATTTAAAAGAAAGCTCTGTCTTTCCTTGTCAAGCTCACTTAAAACATCGTCTAACAGTATAACAGGCTTTCTGCCTGTTATTTGGTCAACTAATGTCGCCTCGGCAAGCTTTAAGGAAAGTACGGCAGACCTTTGCTGCCCCTGAGAAGCATACATTTTGGCACTTCTGTTATTAATTATTATATCTACATCATGTCTATGCGGGCCTTTTGTAGTATATTTTAATGAAATATCCTCATTTCTGGACTTATCAAGAGTATTACAAAATTCATCATAAATACACGATGTATCCTCACTGCCGCTATATTTGCCCGTATAAGCAAGCTGCAGTGCTTCCTTGCTTTCTGAAATTCCCCTATGATACTCACCGGCAACAGCAGAAAGCTCAGATATATATTTTAATCTTTCACTTATAATTACACTGCCGGTCAAGGCAAGCTCCTTGTCCCAAATTTCCAGGGTATCGGCAAGCTCTGAATAGTAGGATATATCCTTTAGCAGTGCATTTCTTTGATTAAGAATTTTATTATATCTGACTAAATAAGCCGAATATTTGGGCTTAACCTGGCAAATGGCACTGTCTATAAATTTTCTTCTTACACTTGGCCCGCCCTTTACAAGTGACAAATGCTCGGGCGAAAAAACTATTGATGTTATTTTTCCCATTAAATGCGATGGAGCAGGCTTTTTTACATCGTTTAAATAAGCCTCTCTGCGGCCGTTTACAAACTCCAGCCTTGCACTTTGAAGCCGTTCTTCACTAAAAAAATCTACCTCTATTTTGGAAAATTTTTCGTTAAAACGCACCAGCTCACGGTCTTTTGAGCCTCTAAAGGATTTTACACCGTTAAACATCCAAATGCACTCAAGAAGATTGGTTTTGCCTTGACCGTTGTCTCCAACAATTACATTCATTTTTTCGCCGGGTTTTATGTGATTATCCTGCAAATTTCTGAAATTTTTAAATTTCAGCTCTTTTATAATCACTTATAATATACCTCAATGATATGATTAGGTGTTTCTACCTTATCACCGTTTTTTATTTTTTTATTTCTCATTTCACAGGTGTAGCCGTTTAATGTAACCTCACCGTTTTGAATCATTACCTTTGCCTGTCCGCCTGTTTGCACAATGCCTCCAAGCTTCAGCAGGTTATCAAGCTTAATAAAATCTGTGTCTATAAAAACTCTTTTTACTTCTTTCATTGTTTAAACCTCATTGGAACAACCAAATATAAAAATGCGTCGCCCTGAACCGGTATAATCTTCATAGGCGTTAACGAACCGTTTAATTGTAATTTAATTTCGTCTGTTTCGGAATTTTTGAGTGCGTCAAGCAAATATTTGCTGTTAAGCCCTATTTCTACATTTTCGCCTTTTACATCTGCCGATATAGCGTCGTTTGCTCTGCCGATAGATGTTGAACAAAACAGCTTTACCTGAGTATCCTCTACCATACACCGTATAGGACTTTGTATTTTTTCAGAGGTAAGCAGCGACATTCTTTCTACCGCAGCTATAAGTCCTCTTGTATTAATTATTATTTCTGTTTTATTTTCAGGCGGTATGGTAGTTTTGTAGTCGATAAAATTACCCTCGATTAATCTTGAAATAATCGAGTAATTTTCTATTTTGAATATAGCGTGACGCTGACCTATAATAATTTCGATATTATTTTCATCGTCGCAGGTAAGCTTTAGAATTTCGCTTAAAGTTTTGCCCGGTATAACAAATTTATTGGTTGTACCACACTCTATTGCCTCTTGACGAATAGCCATTCTGTAGCCGTCCACCGAAATTATCTTTAGAATATTGTTTTCTATATCAAAAAGCGATCCGGTATAAATAGGCTTTGAAAAATTATCTGATATAGCAAAAATAGTTTGCTTTATCATATTCTTTAGCAAGCCGCTTTTAATTTTAATTTCGTCCATTTTTTCTACCTTTGGCAGCTCAGGGTACTCCTCTGAGGAAATTCCTACCAGCTGGTACTGTGCTTGACCGCTTTTTATGTAGATTATCATTTTGTCATCTGTTTCAATGTCTACGGTATTTTCCGGCAGCCGCCTTACTATATCGCCTAAAAGCTTGGCACTTACTACAATTTCACCTTTCTTGGCAACATTGCAGCTTATAAAGGTCGTAATGCCTATTTCCAAATCATAACCGCAAAGCTCAACGCAGCTGTCGCTTGCTTTTATTAGAATACCCTCTAAAGCAGGCGTGCTTGTTTTAGCCGAAACAGCTCTTTGAACATTAGTTACAGCAGATGAAAAGTCTTTTTGACTGCATGAAAATTTCATTGCTTTATCAATCCCTTTTATAGATAGTTTAATATATTTAATTTTAGTAGTAGTAGTAGGGGGTGTTAATTTGTTAGTTTACCCCTTTAGCCCCGATTTATACTTAAAAAGTTATTATAAAAGGGCTGTTTATTTTTGGTTAATAAAATTTAATAACTTTTAACACTCTTCCACAATTTAACATCAATGTTTAATTGTGTTAATAATATGTGCAAAATTATGTTGAAAGCTTTAATTAACCGTTTTGCAAATTTTTTCTTATATCCTGTATAATTTCCTTTACCTTTGGATCTGTTTCAATGTTTTTTTCAACCTGCTGGCAGGTATACACTATAGTAGAATGGTGTCTTCCGTTAAATGCCATACCTATCTGCTCCATTGACATATCTGTAATATCCTTTACCAGGTAAATTGCTATCTGCCTTGCCTTTGACAGTGTGGCCCGCCTGTTTGACGATTTTATTTCATCTACCGTTACATTAAAGGTTCGTGCAACCTCTTCTATAATACTGTCTAGAGAAATTTCCGCCGGCACATCTTCGCTTTGAAGCTCTGCAATAACCTCATGGGCCATCTTTATGCTGATTTTTTCGTGATTGAGCAAATTCTTGGCGTGAAGCTTCTTTACTGCTCCCTCCAGCTTTCTTATGTTGCTTTTTATTTTTGTTGCCAACAGCTCACTTATGTTGTAAGGTATTTCAATGTTCAGCTGCTCTGCTTTTTTATTTATAATTGTAATTCTTGTTTCTATATCCGGCGGCTGTACATCAACCAGCAGTCCCGATTCAAACCTTGAGCGAAGTCTGTTTTCCAGCGTTTTCATTTCCTTTGGCAGTACGTCTGAGGTAAATACAATTTGTTTTCTGGCTTCATAAAGAGTATTAAAGGTATGGAAAAATTCCTCCTGAGTCGCCTCTTTGCCGGCTATAAACTGAATATCGTCCACCAAAAGCACATCAATGGTTCTGTATTTGTCACGAAACTTGTCGGTGGTTTTTCTACTTAATGATTCTATAAGCTCGTTGGCAAAATTTTCGCCTTTAACATAAATTATCTTTTTTTCAGGATAATTCTTTGAAATTACATTTTTTATAGCGTATAATAGGTGTGTTTTACCTAAGCCTGAGTTACCGTATATGAATAGAGGGTTTTGTACCTCAAGTCCTGCCGGATCCTTTGCTACCGCTAATGAGGCCTTGTATGCAAGCTCATTAGATTTACCTACAACAAAGGTATCAAAGGTGTATTCGTCACCGTACCTGTTGCTTTTATTTGAGTCTTCTTTACTAGAGGCTGTGCTTTCTTCGACAGGGTGAGTTCCTTCATCGTTGTCGATTTCGATTACAAAGTTAAATTCATCTCCAAACACTTCTTCTGATGCTATCTTTAAAATACCCAGGTAGCTGTTTTCTATAACTGTTTTATTAAAGTTATTAGGTACAGAAAGAACAATACGCTTTGTATTAAAGTCTATAGATACGGGCTTAATTTTTTTTATCCAAGCATTATAAGCTACATCCGATATTACCTTTTTGTTATTCTCTCTTTTGTTTTTAAGGTAGTCACAAATAACATCCCACGCCTCATTGAACGTATCCAAAAGTTCCACCTCTTTTTATAATTTCTTTCTTACAATGTATCTGATTTATTGTATCATATTTTACGACAATTTTCAAATATTTTTTATTTTTGTTCAAAAGGGAGAGCTGTAAGAAATAATAGATAATTTATACAGCATTATGTAAGATATTTATGCTTATACACAACATATAGTAATTGTAAGTTTTTTTACTAAAAAATATATTTTTAAATGTGAAAAAAATTTAGAAAATTATTATTGACGAACTAAGAAATTTAAGATATAATGCTAAATTGCAAGGTTAATATCCGAAAGGAGGATTTTCGATGCTTAGAACATATCAGCCTAAGAAGCTACACAGAAAAAAGGAGCATGGCTTCAGAAAGAGAATGTCTGACAGAAATGGACGAAAAGTGCTTGCTCGCAGAAGAGCTAAGGGTAGAAAAAGGTTGTCTTACTAAAAATTAAGGCCACTGAAAGGTGGTCTTTGTTTTTATGTTTAGAACAATGACCATGCTTTGCTGTTTTTATAGGAATGAATTTATTATGACATTAACTACCATAAAAGAAAATAGAGATTTTCGCAAGATTTATTCTAAGGGAAAATCCTATGTTTCTCCTGTTCTGGTCACATATGTATTGAAACAAAGATACAACAAGCCAAGAGTAGGTATTACAACAAGTAAAAAAATAGGCAAAGCAGTACAGCGTAACAGAGCAAGGCGTGTGGTTATGGCGGCTTACAGAGAGCTGTATCCCAAATTTGAAAATATGGGTTACGATTTTGTTTTTGTAGCCAGAGGACGCACGCCGTATGTAAAAAGTACCGATGTTATGCGTTGTATGAAAGAACAGCTGAAAAAAGCGGGTGTTATTAAATGAAGCGTCCGCTAATTTGGCTGATTAAGTTTTACAGAAAATATATTTCACCTAAAACACCGCCAAGCTGTAAATTTACACCTACCTGCTCACAGTATGGGCTGGAGGCTATAGAAAGATTTGGAGCATTTAAGGGCGGTTTTATGACTTTGTGGAGAATATTGAGATGTAACCCCTTTTCTAAAGGTGGGTATGACCCTGTTCCTCAAAAGAAAAGCAAAAAATAATGCTGCATATTCTGTGTAGCTATCATAATATGAGAGGAAGCGAAAATTGAAATGTTTATATTTGACGCCATAGGCAGTTTATTTGGCTATGTATTGTGGTTCTTCTATTCTATATTTAATAACTACGGTCTGGCAATTATTTGCTTTACAATAGTTGTAAAGCTGGTGTTGTTCCCTATGTCTATACACCAGCAAAAGTCAATGGCTAAAAATGCTGCAATGTCGCAGAAGCAGCAGGAGATAAAGAAAAAATACGCCGGCGACCAGAAAAAAATGAATGAAGAAATGCAAAAGCTGTATGATAAAGAGGGTATGCAGAATATGGGCTGTGTATCTATGTTTGTACCTTTGCTTATTCTTATGGGCGTTTATTATGCAGTAGTAAGTCCTCTTATTAATACAATGCATATGGATACTTCGGTCGTAACAAGTGCATTAAATAACCTGACTGTAATGCCGGGTATAGGCAATCAGTTTACTACAATATACGGTCAGCTTGAAATTGTAAATATTGCTACACAGGCAAACGGCGAAGCTTTTTTAAGCCAGTTCTTTAGTGCGGCAGATATTACCGCTATAGCAAATTACGGCAACAGCTTCAATTTTTTGGGCATAAATCTTTTGGGAAAGCCAAGCGACGGATTCTCAATTTTGTGGCTGATTCCTGCACTTTGTTTTGTAACATCGGTTTTAAGCCAGGTAGTTACAATGAAAATCCAGGGTACACTTAAGCAACAGCAGGGTTGTATGGTAGTTATGCTGCTTGCACTGCCTGCATTTAGTGCATATATTGCTTATTCGGTACCGGCTGCGGTTGGTTTTTACTGGATTATTTCAACAGTAGTAAGCTTTGTACAAACATTAGTATTACAAAATTTCTACAGTGCAAATCATATGACGGCAAAGCAAGAAGCACAAAGAGTAGAGCTTTTAAAATTACAGGAAGCAAATGTAGCGTATTCTTATAATCCTCGTAAGAGAATTAACGAAAACAATAATAACAGTAACAAAAAGAAGAAAAAGTAAAAGTAAAACTAGAGGTGTAAAAAATGACAAGAGAAGCAATTGGTATAGGAGAAACAGAGGAGCTTGCAAAGGCTGACGCACTAAATCAGCTTGGCTTAAGCAGTGAAGACGGAGTAACTTTTGAGATTTTAAAAAGAGCAGAAAAAAAGAAGTTTGGTATATTTGGCGGAAGTCCTGCTAAAGTAAAGGCAATATGCGAGGTGTCTGACGACGCTATCGCAAACGGTGAAGATTTAAAGCCACAAAAGGCTGTAGAAGCAAATACAAATGCTGATGTTGCAAGCGAGCCTGTAAGCAGCGTTAAAACAGAAGAGGTTAAAAAGCCGTTGCCGGCTGATTATTCACCTGCTAAAGAGGCAAAGAAGTATGTTGAAAATGTTTTGGCAGCTATGGGATTATCTAAAATTACAGTTGATATGAAGGAAGAAGATGAGTCTGCCGAGCTTACATTGTCAGGCGATCAGGTTGGTGCTGTAATAGGAAGACGAGGAGAAACTCTTGACGCTTTGCAGTATCTAGCCGGCTTGGTAGCAAATCATACCGGAAATTCTTACTTTAGAATAACAATTAATACAGGCAACTATAGAGAAAAGAGAGAAAAAACTCTTGAAATTCTTGGAAGAAAGCTTGCATTTAAGGTATTGAAAACAGGTAAAAATGTTTCTCTTGAGCCTATGAACCCTTATGAAAGAAGAATTATTCATACATCTGTTCAAAAGGTAAACGGTGCTATTTCTTGGTCAGAGGGTGAGGTTACAAACCGTCACGTAGTAATTGGACTTGATCCTGAATATAAGAGACCGTATCGCAGAAACAACTATAATAATAATTATAATAACAACAGAAATAATAACGGCAGAAGAAATTATAACAATAGCTACAGCAGAAACAGAAGCTATAATAATAATTACAATAAGTCTGCCGAGGGCTCGGCACCAAAGACAGAGAGAGCACCTAAAAATGAGGGTGGCAATTTCTCTTTGTACGGCAGAGTAGATACAAATAAAACAGAATAAATTATAATAACTTTTAATTTAAAATGTGAAACAGCACCGGAAATCCAAACCGGTGCTGTTTTTATGTATAATGATTTCTTTCACCCTTGTATTTATAAAAACGAGCAAAAATAATCAAACATTGCAGCTATTATCTTATTTTAGGCGGTTTTATTAAAACAAAAGTCCGTTGCTTTTGGCAACGGACTTTTTGAAAATGACCTTCTAAATTAAATTGTCTTATTTTAGAATTTCCTTTAGCTTATTAGCAAATTCCTCTGTAGCTATGTAATCAATGATAATTTTCTTGGCTGCTTCCAAAATTTTATTGTCATCAGCATCAATTTTAACATTATCACTAAATGATGTAGTAGACTCTTCTGTTTTTGAAGTTGGCTTCTCAATTTTATTAATATCTTTTATCTTAATGCCAAAGCTGCCGTTAAGAGGAACATCAATATCCCTTGTGTCAACCTCCACAACAGTCTTAGGCGGTTCTTCCAAAGTAAAGCTGCCGCTAAGCGGCTTATGCTTCTCTACAGGGCTGTTTTCGCTTGTCTCTATATCTACAGGCTTGCTTTCAACAGTCTCATCAACAGCAACGCTGTTCTGTTCATTTGCTGTAGATTTTTCT
>FR891310.1 GCA_000435335.1 Clostridium sp. CAG:964 | reverse complement strand
ACTCAACTAATGGGTAGTCTCCTACTCGATTTTTATGCCTTATTTCCGCCTCTTATACGGCAGTTATTTGGGCAGCCTGCAGCAAAAATTATTTTCCCTCTATTACGCTGCAAATTGCATAGTAGATAGGAATAGTTAAAAAGATTATCCAGCCCGGGTGCCATAAATTACAGCACAAGCCCAATACTATGTAAACTGCTACCACAAGCACGGGAAAGCAGAATTTGGACGGCCTTCTTTTTCTGATTGCCTCAGGAATAGACAGAATAATAGGAATAGCCAAGAATACTACCCACGCAATTCCCCATAGCTTAAGGGTACAGCCCATAACAAGAAACGCCGCCACTGTTACAAGCGGAATGGCAGAATAGAGGATTTTCTTAACGGCACTTGATTTTGAACCCTTGCCGTTGTGCTTTACATCGTCGGAAAAGTGAATGTGTCCGTCTTCGTCGGTGTATGCCTTAGTCTCGCCGTTTTCCTCTACAAAAACGCCGTTGTTATCTACAGATACCTTTGTTCCGTTTCTGTCATTTACATGAATTCCGTCAAAGCCTATATGTACATTATCACCGTTGTCATCAATATGTATTCCGTTTTTAAAGGAAACCTTGCTTTTCTTTTGACTGCTGCTTTCATCAGTGCTTTGTTCTTGCTTTTTCTCACTGCGGTATGTCTGACTGTCGGCTTGTTCCCGAGCGGCGTTCTCCTGCTTGCAGGAGTCGCTGCCTGTAAGCAGTTGGTCTACAGTTACGCCGTATATTTTTGCCAATGCAATTAAATTGTCTGTGTCGGGTGAGGCCTCGGCTCTTTCCCACTTTGAAACAGCCTGCCTGCTTACGCCTATTTTTTCTGCCAGCTGCTCCTGTGAAAGGTTGTGTTCTTTTCTAAGCTTACATAATCTGTTTGCAATTTCAATATTCATAGTAAACCTCCTTGCGGTATTGACTGTGGTTTAAGTAGTATTAACAGTTTACAATATTTACCGGTTGCCGACCATACATTTTGGTTTGCGGGTATGCAACCGGTGGTTGCGCAGCTGTAAATATGCATTAGAAACACAAACAAGCAAGGGCATTAATGCAAAGAACGATGCCGATGCTGAAACAGGTGCTAAAGCCGCAGTCGAGTGGAAGCTCAGTGTTATTCACCTATTATTTTAATAAGTGCGTGCTTCTTTCTTTTTCCGTCAAGCTCGTAGTAAAATATTTGTTCCCATGTGCCAAAGTCAAGTCTGCCCTTTGTAACGGCACACACAACCTCTCTGCCCATTATGGTTCTTTTTAGGTGGGCGTCGGCATTGTTTTCAAAGCCATTGTGGGCATACTGACTGTATGGCTGTTCAGGGGCAAGCTTTTCAAGCCAGTTTTCAAAGTCATTGTGAAGCCCCGGCTCGTCATCGTTTATAAAAACGCTGGCGGTAATGTTCATAGCGTTTACAAGCACAAGTCCCTCCTTTATACCGCTTTCATTTACTGCGGCTTGCACCTGCCTTGTAATGTTTACAATACCTCTTCGTTCCGGAATATTAAAAAAAAGCTCTTTTCTGTAAGATTTCATTGTGCAGCTTCCCCCTTTTTAAAAATTACTTCCGTTCCAGCCCCAGCTTTCTACAGCCTCGTATTTAACATAAATTTTATCCTGAGCTATTCCCAACTCCTGCGATACGGCACTGCAAATTTCTGCTGTAAGGCTGTTCAGACTGCCGCTGCCTGCTTTGCCAAAGTACTTAACCTCTACAAATGCAATAGGGCTGTCGCTTTTTCCGCCAAAGTACATACTGTGGTTTGGCACAAAATCAAGCATAATATAGCTCTCGCTTTTTCCTATAAGGCTAAGTGCCTTTGCGTACCTTGATTTTAGTGCAAGTTCGTTATCTTTTGTAATTTCGGTGTTGGTTGTTGTACTAATAAATGGCATATTATTTTCCTCCTAAGTATTATAACTATACTTTACTACAATATTATATATAAAACAAGTAAAAAAACTAAAGTAGTTTTTACAAATTTTTTTCTTTTCCCCCTTTATATTTGCCTGATAATAATGTATAATAACCTTAGTCTACTATGCGTGTGCATAGTAAGAGATTTTTAAAGATGGAGTGATTTCAAATGGCATTGGTAAATGCAAAGGAAATGCTGACAAAGGCAAAAGAGGGCCACTACGCAGTTGGTCAGTTTAACATCAACAATTTGGAGTGGACAAAGGCTATTCTACTGACAGCTCAGGAGCTAAACTCACCTGTTATTTTGGGTGTTTCCGAGGGTGCCGGTAAATATATGTGCGGCTACAAGACAGTAGTTGGTATGGTAAACGGTATGCTTGAGGAGCTTAACATTACTGTTCCTGTTGCTCTTCACCTTGACCACGGTTCATACGAAGGCGCTAAGGCTTGTATCGAGGCAGGCTTCAGCTCAATTATGTTTGACGGTTCTCACTACCCAATCGAAGAAAATGTTGAAAAGACAAAAGAGCTTATCGGCATTTGCAGCCAAAAGGGCCTTTCACTGGAGGCTGAGGTTGGTTCAATCGGCGGCGAAGAAGACGGCGTTATAGGTGCCGGCGAGTGTGCTGACCCTAAGGAGTGTAAGATGATTGCTGACCTAGGCGTTACAATGCTTGCTGCAGGTATTGGTAATATTCACGGTAAGTACCCGGCTAACTGGACAGGACTTAACTTTGATGTTCTTGCTGCTATCCAGGAGCTGACAGGTAAAATGCCTCTGGTTCTTCACGGTGGTACAGGTATTCCAAGCGATATGATTAAGAAGGCTATTGACCTGGGCGTTTCTAAGATTAATGTAAATACAGAGTGCCAGCTTGCTTTTGCTGACGCTACAAGAAAGTACATTGAAGCAGGTAAAGACCAGCAGGGTAAGGGCTTTGACCCAAGAAAGCTTCTTGCTCCGGGCTTTGAGGCTATTAAGGCTACAGTAAAAGAGAAGATGGAGCTGTTCGGCTCAGTAAACAAGGCATAATTTATATTATTAATTTGTCTTTGACTGCCCTCTGCTTTTAGCGGAGGGCTTTTTTTCTGCAAATTTTATTATAACTATACATATTTTTACATTAACACCCAATTTATTCTTAATTTATAGCAATATATATTGTTTGAATGCAACATATTTTTATGTTATACTTGTGCTATACTTATATTTAATTTATAAGCAGGGTAAATGCACTTTGGTGCGGTTAAAGCCGTATTATAAATTTAAAAGGTTTGTTGTCGGTTAGGCCGACAGCTTAGGCGTAGCAACAAGGAGTAACAATGGCTAAGGAAGTATTAGACAAAGAAAAAGCGTATGTTAAAGAGGCTGACGGTATAGACGGTATAAATGATGCCCGCAGTAATATTGAGAATAACGAGCCTAATAAAACCGGTGAAGCTGAATTAAAGAATTCCCCAATAAGCGTACTGAAAAGTGTGCTAAAGGGCAAGTGCTTTAAGGGTGTGCTTGCTGTCGCAGTTGCTGCTGCGGCTTTGTCAGTGTTGGCGTTTTGTCTGCTCGGAGAGCAGAGCAGTGACGCACAGGCTGCCGATTCAGAAGAAACAGCCACTGTGCAGGCCTCGCCTGTTACAGGAGAAGGTCTGCAATTCAATAGGAGTAAATACACGCTTACCGTAGGGAAAACAGTATCGGCAAGCTGTGTTTATACGCCGCCTAAATACGGCAAGCTTAAAACAAGCCCCGGTATTACATATTCTTCAAACAATATAAATGTTGCAACGGTTGATAAAAAAGGGAAAATTAAGGGTGTGTCTACAGGAACAACCAGTATAACCGCAGTAGCAGACACAGGGGCTTATGCTGTAGTGCCGGTAACAGTTAAATCAAAAAAAAGCTACACCATTAAGGATGTAACCTTGCTGCAGCAGGGCACAAGGTATCCGTCGGGCTGTGAGTCTGTAAGCTCTGTAATGCTGCTTAGATATTATGGGTATAAAATAACGGTGGATGACTTTATTGACGACTACCTGCCTAAGGGCTATTTTGATTTAGAATCAACAACGGGAATGACAGGCCCTGATACGGAATCTGTGTTTATAGGAAGTCCGTATTCCGAAGACGCACTGGGGTGCTTTCCACCGGCAATATGTACCGCAATGAACTCGTATCTAAAGGGAAAAGGCTATAGAGCCGTAGATGTCAGCGGCTCGTCAACAGAGCTTTTGCTCAACCGGTATATAGTCAACAACCAACCTGTATTAATATGGGCAACTATGTGGATGCAGGAGCCGGCGGTTACATATGAATGGAAGGTAAAGGGTGCGAAAAGCTATTCCTCATATAAAGACGGCGATACCTGTAAGTGGCTTGCAAATGAGCATTGTATGGTGCTTGTAGGCTATGACGATGAATATTACTATTTAAACGACCCGCTAAGCGAGTATATGGTAGAATATGATCGGAGTGTTTTTGACACAAGATACGCCCAAATGGGAAAAAATGCGGTGGTTTTAGAAAAGCTGTAAACAAAATTATATAAAAAGCACAAGGCAGACTGTTGCAGTCTGCCTTGTGCTTTTTTATTGAACAAATATATATTTTTTGACAGCTTAGGTTAGCTGTACCGAAATAACGAAGCCGTCGTTATTGTTGCCGTTTATTTGGTATTCACAGTCCTTTGGAACTGTAACGGAGGTTTTAGAGCCGTTTTCCGCTTTTACAAAGTATACCATCCAGCTGTTTAGGGAATTGTCTGTTATGTAAAGAGGATTGTCAACGGAGTAGCTCTTTACCTGCTCTATGTATTCCTCAAGACACAGGTTGTTTTGTGCCATATAGGCTGCATGTGGTGTGCCTACATATCTATAGTGCCAGGTTTCGTAGCCTATTTCTGTTATAGCGGTTTTATCCTCTGGGTATCTTAACACGAAGCCATAGTTAGAGCAGTTTTCCAAAACCCAGCTGTAGTCGCCCTTGTTGTCAAATACAGATATTATACCGTCATTTAAGACTGACAGGTCAACAGCATAGCCTGTTTGGTGTTCGCTGTAGCCGGGTATAGCTACAAACTCCTCTCCGCTTTTTTTGCTGTCGGAATTGGCGTTGCTCTTGTCCTCATCGTAAAGCTCCTGCTGAAGCTCCTTGCTGCGGTAGGCACTGCTTACCATAACATTTTTATTTTGGGTGTTGCTGTAAAAATCCTGCATCATACTGTTAAGGGCGTTCATAGCAATTTTATTTACCTTAACATCATAGTCGGAGGCAGTGTAGCTTTTGCCTGCGTTGCTTAGCACCGACACCAGATTATCACCGTCAAACCTACAGGAATAATTGTTGTTTACCAGTACCAAGGGGCCGGTGTACAGCTTGCTGTTGTCAACCTCTGTAACTATAAAGTCCTTTTTTATATCAGGCTTTGTAATATTAGGCAGCGATTTTAAAACAGAGCTGTTGTGTGCCATTATCGGGCCTGTATTGGCGGCAAAAACAAATATAAATACAGCTGCGGTTATATAAATGAAAAACGCAGCCGCAATATATATAGGCTGTTTATTTTTTATAAGGCGTTTTTTAGACAATAAAATCATCTCCCCGACAATTTACTACTCAGTCCTGTCCGTCATAACCCTCCAGCTTTGAGGTGCAGTGCGGACATCTGGTAGCATCAATGGAAATTTCACTTTTGCAGTACGGACATTCCTTTGTTGTTTCTTCCTGTGTCTGTTCTTCCTTTTTTCTTCCAAAGGTCATTATTTTGTTAATAACCTTTACTATCAGGAATATAATCAACGCCATAATTAAGAAGTTGATTACAGAGGTTATAAAAGCCCCATACTTAATTATAACATCAGTGTATGGTATTTGTACAGACAGTTGGTCAAAATTCATTCTTGTAAAAAGTCCGATTACAGGTGAAATAATATTGTCTGTAAGCGAGGTGACAATGGACTGAAAGGCCGCACCAACCAGTACGGCAACGGCCAAGTCAAGGACATTGCCACGCATAATAAATTCCTTAAATTCGTTCAAAAACTTTTTCAAGAGGTATATCTCCTTTGGCAAATGTGTGCTAAAATTTCTGCTTTTACAAAGGTGTTAAAGAGTAGCCTTGTGGAATACCTTTTTGCCCTTTTTAACAATAGCACCCTGTGCAATCTCGTCCTTTGAAATTACCGCCTTAGGGTCTGTAATCTTTACATCGTTTACGGAAATACCGCCCTGTGTTACAAGTCTTCTTGCTTCACCGTTAGAGGCTGTAAGACCAAGCTTACACAAAAGAGCAAGCACGCCTATGCCGTTGTCTGTAAAGTCGCTGTCGTTTAGTACGGTAGTAGGCATATTGTCAAGGTTAGCTTTGTTGCCAAACAGTGCCTTTGCTGTTTCCTGTGCCTTTGTTGCTTCTTCTTCACCGTGTATAAGCTTTGTTACTTCGTAGGCAAGCACTTCCTTAGCTTTGTTAAGCTCACTGCCCTCAAGCCTTGCAAGCTCGTCAATTTCCTCCAAAGATAGGAATGTAAGCATTTTTAGGCACTTAATAACATCGCCGTCGTCAACATTTCTCCAGTATTGGTAGAAATCGTACGGAGATGTTTTTTCGGCAGACAGCCAAACAGCACCGGACTGTGTTTTGCCCATTTTTTTACCCTCTGAATTAAGCAGCAGGTTTATTGTCATAGCGTAGGCGTTTTTGCCAAGCTTCCTTCTTATCAGCTCTGTGCCGCCCAGCATATTGCTCCACTGGTCGTCACCGCCAAACTGCATATTACAGCCGTATTTTTTGTACAATGCGTAAAAGTCATAGGACTGCATTATCATATAGTTAAACTCCAAGAAGCTCAAGCCCTTTTCCATTCTTTGCTTGTAGCATTCGGCTGTAAGCATACGGTTTACGCTGAAATGAGCACCGATTTCACGCAGTACCTCAACATAATTAAGGTCCATCAGCCAGTCGGCGTTGTTCACCATAAGAGCCTTGCCATCTGAAAAGTCGATAAAACGGCTCATTTGCTTTTTAAAGCAGTCAACATTGTGCTGAATGGTTTCAGGCGTCATCATTTGACGCATGTCTGTTCTGCCGGACGGATCGCCTACCATAGCGGTACCGCCGCCGATAAGTGCAATAGGCTTGTTGCCTGCCATTTGCAGTCTTTTCATAAGGCAAAGTGCCATAAAGTGACCAACATGCAGGCTGTCTGCTGTAGGGTCAAAGCCAATATAAAATATAGCCTTACCGTTATTTACAAGCTCTCTTATTTCTTTTTCGTCAGTTACCTGTGCAATTAAGCCTCTTGCAACAAGCTCCTCATAAACTCCCATTATAAAGTCCTCCTGTTATAAAAAATAAAAAGTCCTCTGTGCATAACACACAGAGGACGAATTGACTAATCCGTGGTACCACCTCTATTTACTGCCTGTGCAGCCTTAGAGAGCAACAATACTCACCGCTGTAACGGGCTTACCCGACATTGCCTACTTAAAAAGTGCAAGAAAAACCGCACCAAGGGTTCGGCAACACAGCTCACAAAGGTAACTTCGTAGCAGGTGCACCGCTGTTTTCACCAACCACAGCCTCTCTTTGCTGCATTATCTGCCACTACTTCATTTGCTCACAGCCTTTAGGGCTATTATAAATAAACTTTTTGCCTTTGTCAACACAGAATAGTAAATAAATTTTAACAGCTGCTGCACGCCGAGCAGATGTGACTGCATATATGTCCGTCCCAAATACCGGCGTGAAATTCGCATTTTTTATGTTATTGACGGCTGCTTGCTTTGACGGCAGTGGCATAACTGTGATTTACCTGTAAAAAACCGTCCTAAAAGGCTGTCGAATATAGGATTTTTACGGCTAATTTACAACTGATTTACATTTTAGATAAAAATTTCCGAATTGGCATTTGACTTTTTGGAAATTTAGCTTAAAGCAAGCTGCATATATGATATAATGTTTATGTAAATTATAACTGCAGTCAGCTTCCTTGCTTTCTAAGTCGGATAATGACTGCAAGGTTGGAATAATTTTTATCACATATTATTTTGTGAAAGTATCTATGAAAAACGGAGGTATTAAAGAATGTCAGAGTCAAGAGTTTTCGTATTAAACGGAATTACAGTGCAGGCTGTTGCCGCAAGACTGGAAAACTTTTTCCGTTCCGAAAAGGGAATGGAGGTGCAAAGCTCGCAAACTACAGACGGGTATGTTATGCAGGCAAGCCAGCCAAAGGACGGCTGGAAAACCTTAACAGGAATGCGGCTGGCTGTTACTGTACAGATGGCGGTTATGGAAAACCACTTGAATGTAACAGTGGGAGAGGGACAATGGTCGGATAAAATAGGTGCCGGTGCTATAGGACTGTTTATCGCATGGCCGTTGGCTATAACAGCAGGTATGGGTGCTTTTAAACAGAAAAAGCTGCCGGCGGAGATATTTCAGGTAATTGAAAACTGCATTATGACAGGTGGTCAGCCTGTTGTTGTTAACGGTGCCGGAACAGCTGTGACACCGGGAATGATGCTGTGCCCTAACTGCCACACACAAATTCCGGGCGGATCAAGGTTTTGCAGCTATTGCGGAACAAGGCTTAACAATAAATGCCCTAAATGTGGTGCAGATATTATTGACGGAAGTGCTTTTTGTGCGAGCTGCGGTGAAAAATTATAATAAATAATAAGACGGATAAATAGTATTACATAGACCGGCAACGGTCTTATTCCAAAAAAGGAGGTCAGATTTTATGAAAACTAAATTATTTATGGGGAAAATATTATCTGTGGGGCTTACGCTTTGTATGGCGGCGTCGCTGTTGCCGCTTTCGGCATTTGCAACGACAGAGGCAACAGAAACGGCAGACTTTACCGCAGCCGACGGCGGAGCAGCGGCACTGGCACTGCTGAATCAGCATAAGAGCACCGGTGCTGCAGATTCCGTTTGGAACAGTGGAAGCAAAACCTTGACGCTGAAGGGTATTAATTTTAATACTGCTGCAACTACAGCCGTAAAACTACCGGCAGGTACCACTGTAGTACTGGCTGACGACACTACAAATACAATTGTCGGCGGTGACGCTGTGGCAGCAGAAAACGGAGAGTACAAAAATAAGATATTTTCAACTGCATTGGAGGCTTTGGGCAACCTAACCGTCAGGGGCGGTATGAAAGGCACAGGCACCCTGTCCGTTACCTCCGGCACATATGAGAATACCGGCGACGCATGGACTGAGACCTCGGCCATCAGTGTAGACGGAGACTTCACCGTTTGGGGTGGTCATATAACGGCACAGGGCGGCAAGGCGTACTCAGGCGATTGTGCTTTTTCTGCCGGTGTCAGAATGGACAGTGATAAACGCAACAAGTTCTTGTCTGTAATCGGCGGTTCGCTTACAGCCATTGGCGGAGAAACCTTTGACATGGAAAATCCGGAGAAGCAAATAAAATCCTTTTCGCGTGGCGTGGATATATATAGGGGTAGTGTTTCCGTTACAGGCGATGGAAAGCTTATAGCTAAATGCGACCCTGCTATGGATGGTGAAGGTCTTGTCTATGCCATTGATATTTCAGTAGGTGATCTGCTTGTTTCTAATAAGGGCGAGGTTACCGCTGTCGGCACCACTTGTATTAATGTCAGCGGCGGAGGTGTAAAGCTTACAGGCGGTAAGCTTATATGCAACGGTACCAGAGAATGGCGTGAGAGTGGTTCTATCTGTGTTAGTACATCAATTCTTACGAGTAATACTGAAAATGCCGGAAACATTGAAGTAAGCAACGGCACGCTGGAAGCTGCAGACGTAAGCATATCTATATATACATACAAATCAGAGGAAAATCACGGGCTCTTTACTGTTACAGGCGGTTCTGTAACAGCAGGTTTAATATATGGAGATAAAAAGTTAAATATCTCGGGCGGCACGGTGCAGACCAAAAGCATAATAGTCGATGAGCTGAATTTGTCTGATGCTTCGCTAACAGTTCGTGAGGCGGTGCAAAAATTCGGCAACTATTTGTATGGAGACCCTGTAATTTGGTGTAAAAGCCTTAATGTGAACAGCGGTGTGCTGGATGCAGCCTGGAGCTGGGGAGAGTACACGCCTGCTGTAGTACCGGCAGATGAGAACGGCAACCCAACGCCTTTAGTTAAAATAAGTCAGGAGGGATCTGCCGCTACTTTTAACGGCGGAACAACTATATTAAACACCGGCTATGCCGGAAATACCGTTCTAAAAGCAGATAATGTTGTTCTTGGTGAAGGTATGATAGAAACCGGTGCTGATGAGTCACATGTTCAAAAAAGAAGCGATATACCGGTAATGTTCAGTGCAGGAACGGGTGACAGCAGAATTAATGAGGCAGCAATTTCAGATGTTAAATTTGACTATCAGCCGGGGGACGCTCCACAAGAGTCAGCCGAAATATTCCTGCCGGAGGATTCTGACAAATATGAAATTGCATATGAATGCTGGGAAGAAATGGAAAACGGAAATCCGGTTGCGTTCTGGTATTCCGATGAAAGCAAATATAATTCTTCAATGAAAAGAATTACGCAGTTTGAAGAAGGCAAAAGCTATATGTACTCCATTGAGCTGAGAGCAAAGGACGGCTATGCTTTTGTTGATAATTGTCCGGTAATGGTTAATAACACTATGGTGGATCCGACAAATGTAGTAAAAACTCAAGACGGCTTGTTTATGCCGATAGTTAAAGTAATAACTCCGACTAAGCCTATTCAGCCAAAGGAAATTGATCTTGTGGAAATCATTAACGCAACCATAACCTTTAAAGATGGTGACAAGCCTGTCTTTACCGGCAATGTACCCGATAATGAAGACTACGCATTCCGATGCGAGTGGTGGAGTCTGGACGAAAATACCGGTTTAATTTCTACTGAGCCGGAGTGGGGAGGCGGAATTTATAAAAATAAAATTACTGCCTTTGAAGCCGGAAAGACCTATCATTATGGGGTGTATGTGACTGCATATTACGGCAATTTCTCACCTGACGCCAAGCTGAAAATCAACGGTCAGTATGTGAATTATAAGCGTGTAGGCGATGACGACGATATGCAAAGCATGTGGCTCGAAACCGATTTGACGATGACTCCAAAGTCAGCAGAAATCCCAACAGAGCCAACAGCTCCGACAGAGCCGACAAGTCCGACAGAGCCAACAGTTCCGACAGAGCCGACAGCTCCGACAGA
>FR891309.1 GCA_000435335.1 Clostridium sp. CAG:964 | reverse complement strand
GCACTTGATGTGTTAAAAAAAGCCATCGGCATTCTCAACGAACAGTTTAATCCTGAACGTCCTAACGCTGTCCGGTGTACAGATATAACTTATATCTGGACGCAGGATGGTTTTGTATACCTTAACTGCGTTATGGACTTGTATGCCAGAAAAATCATTGCCTGGACTCTTGCAGACACTATGGAAATATCAACAGTTATCGAAACAATCAACAAGGCAAAAGCCTGTCGTAATACTGATTTACCACTTATTATCCATTTAGATCGTGGCAGCCAGTATATTTCAAATGCGTGGCGTGAAGCCACTGAAAAGATGCAGCAAAGCTATTCTCATAGTGGTTATCCTTACGATAATGCCTGCATCGAATCTTTCCATTCCTTAATCAAAAGAGATTGGCTTAACAGATTTCATATCATTAACTACAAACATGCCTATAGGCTTGTATTTGAGTATATTGAAACCTTTTATAATACCGTTAGGATTCACAGCCACTGCGACTATATGTCTCCTAATGATTTTGAAAAATTGTTTGAGAGGGTATCTTCTCTGCCGGCAGCTTAGTTAGCAGAACTTCTCATTTTATTTTGTGCTAAATCTTGACACAGGACCATCACTTAAAATTTCCAAAGTGCATTCATCCCCTTTGGATTTAATAATTTCCGGAATTTTATCACGCACCAATTTATTATAACTTTTAATTTCCATCTTACTGCCCCCATAATTTTGATATTACAAAAACACAAATATATGGCTTTGAAGCAAAATAATGTGCTTACTTTTTCTTTTTGTGAATACCTGTATCTGTAATCTTGCAAACTGCACCGCTGCCGATTACGAAAATTATTTTTCCTTTGGCTTTATTTCCAAGCTTGTCGTACAGTCTGCCGGCAGTCATCGATTCGCCTTTTATAGTGTTTGGACTGTTGGCTACATAGCCACATTTACCAATTCCTTTTATTTTAACCTGTATTGCCTCGCCGTCATACTCGTTGTCCGGCTCTTTTACAAGCTTGACCTTCATACCCTTTTTCATAAAATCATTTCCAAAGTAGTGACTACAGCCTGTAATTGTAAAATACATTTTGTTCATAATATGTGCCTCCATTTTAATTTAATTAAATAAAAAATAACCTTATAGAATTATTCTCCCTTTTCTTCACTATAGCCACAATCTCCCATAACACAAATATTACAATTGACCTTTGCGGCATTGTAGCATTTTTATCAGCAATCCATCAGTTTCAAGCCGACTTTGTCGGTGGCAGCCTACTCAAGCTCTGAAAAGCTTGAAATATCTATATATACCATGCTCTTTTGTCAAGGTGAGCTTAGGGTTTATTCTGCTTTTTACCTCAAAAATCGTAACTTCACTTTGACAATTCAGCACTTTCTAACCTATATTATAAAATATATGGTGTCCAATAAACATCCCACACTACACCCACTTTAATTTTTATTTTTCTACATTTTACTCATTTTTAAAATTTAGAGGTTCTTAAATTTTTAAATATTTCTTTTTTGCCATCTTGCCATAATTACTTGTAAATACTTTTTTGCCTCTTTATTAGCAGGGTCAATATTCAAAATTAAATCGGCATATTTATACGCTTTGGAGAGATTGCACTTACATTTTTGCAACAAGTTATCTATACTACTTTACAATGATATTTTTATTTTAGCTTTCTTTTTAAATAGATATTTTGCAATATTTACATATTCTATAATCTTCCCCTATGTAAAAAAACTTGAACCGCAAGGCGGACATAATTTTAATATCATTGTTATTTTTTCTATCATTACTGCTCTAAATTAGTCAATTGCAATAAATTGTATTTCTTCATACAATTTGTTCACCTTAGCCATATTATAATGTATGGTTAATGAAATTTCAATATAAATCACTAAATATTCTAAATTTACTACAAAATATAACGCAGGTACACATCAAAAACAGTAGTACCTGCGTTATTGTACTTTGCTCTGTGTTTACAGAGTTGAAAAATTAGGTTAACAGAACATTGTTTTTACAGTTTATCCTTTTCTGTACACTTAATTGGCTGTAGTTTGGCACTAAAATTAAGAGGGAAACATAAAATTATACAAAGGGGGATTTTTATGAATAACCATACCAAACTAAGCTGTAATACTCAAATATATATGGATAACTACTATAGTATACTTGATACTATGATTGAAAGAATGACATCACAAAGACCTACCGACAGTATATCTAACAACTTTATTGTTCGTATGATACCCCACCACAGGGCAGCAATAGAAATGAGTAATAACCTATTGAATTTTTCAAACTATGCTCCCCTTAGGAAAATAGCGGAAAATATTATAAAGGAGCAGACAAAAAGCATACGCAATATGGAAAAGATTTTGCGTCACTGCAAAACCGTAAAAAACACAAACAGAGATATGCAGCAATACCAACAGGAATATTCCAAAATTGCATTAATAATGTTTACAAAAATGAAAAACACACCTGTCTGCAATAATGTTAATATTAATTTTATTAAAGAAATGATTCCCCACCACGAGGGTGCCATAAGAATGTCACAGAGCGCCCTAAAATTCGACATTTGTAACAGGCTTATTCCTATTTTACAGGCAATAATACAGTCACAGCGTAAGGGAATTTCAGAAATGCGTATATTGCTGGAAAAGCTTGAGAAAAATAACGGTTGTATGTAAAACCTGCCCTTAAAAGTTCTGTAATCCAATACACTTTATTATCGGTATATTTTTATAAACAATAGCTCTAACAAACCAACAAAAAAGCATTTTACATTGACATAAGGCACTGTATAATTTTCAGTGCAGCCTTAAAGCTTGCATAAATTAACCTGCAATGATATAATCGCTATATGACAAGGAGGTCGGTGATTAACCGGCCTCTTTATTTTTTGCAGGGAGGAAAGCATATGAATTCATTTAAAAAGCTAAAGCCCCAAAAATCCTCAGAGTGCGTACAAACTCTACAAAATCAGGCTAAACGCCCTATTATCGGTCTGCTGCCTTTGGTAGATACCGAAAAAGAGAGCTACTGGATGCTGCCGGGCTATATGGAGGGGATTATTCAGGCCGGCGGACTGCCTGTGATGCTGCCTCTTTCCGACAATCCGCAGCTGATTAATCAGCTGGCAGAAGGAACAGACGGATTCCTTTTTACCGGCGGTCATGATGTTTCGCCCGAATTGTACGGTGAAAAGCCCATAGCTCAATGCGGAGAAAGTGTTCTGCTTCGTGACAATATGGAAAAACTACTTTTGAAAAAAGCCCTAGAGCTAAATAAGCCTGTGCTTGGCATATGCCGGGGTATACAGCTTATAAATGCCGTTTTAGGAGGTACGCTGTATCAGGACTTGCCTGCACAGTACAGTTCAAATACAGAGCACCACCAAAGCCCTCCTTATGACATCCCCATACATACCGTTACACTGGATACCAGAAGCCCATTATACAGCCTGCTGGGAGCAGAACAGCTCGAGGTAAACAGCTACCACCACCAAGCCATAAAAGACCTTGCCCCTCCCCTGTCGGCAATGGCATATTCTCCGGACGGTCTTGTGGAGGCAGTATATATGAAGGGTAAAAAATTTTTGTGGGCTGTACAGTGGCACCCGGAGTTTTCTTATAAATCCAGCCAAAGCAGTCAATTAATCTTTAAAAAATTTGTATCTCAATGCTGCTAAGCTCAAAAACGAGTTTTAATTTTTAATAAATTTTCTTTTGGCACATGCCATAGGCTGCTCTGCGGCATACAAAATCACCTGTGAGGTTAACCTCACAGGTGATTTTATTTAAAATTCATAAATTACGGCTTACGCAACATACAGCTCTCAATAATATCAATATTGTACCTCACCGGCAATTTAATATTAATTAACACAGAAAGTATTAAAAAGCAAACACTTATTACGGCTTTTTTAAATATCTAATTCATTTCTTGGCAAGCACGAGCTTTTTTATCGGAAGCTCGCTCTTTTATGTAGATTTCGGAAAAATTGTTTTTGGCACATCTTAAAAACTCCATAATACTTCTGATTATAATCTCCCTCGTTTTACTGTCGATATTTTTTAGGTTTTTAAAGATAGCAACAGGGTTTTTAATCAGGTTTTGGCTGAGATCATCAAAGTTTTTTTCCTCTAAATTATCAGTAAGTGAAAAAAGTGCATCAATGAATGCGGCACGCTGGTCAACCGACATATTATCTGCAAATTCTGTAAAGGTTTTGTCAAAAAACAGGCTTGAATTTGTTCTGCTGCTTAAACAAATCAGTTCCTTGCCGATTAGCTGCCACGAATATATATCATGCTGCATTATACCCTTTTGGGAGCTTTTTATTATTGTGTAATCCTCTCTATGCTCAAACATCATTCCAACAACAGATGATTGAGGTACATATGTATGTATTTTTTCCTTGATAACATCAAAGCTTTTCATATTTACTGTTTTGCTGTCAAAGCCCGGACCGTCATGATTATAAACGGCAATTATTCTTTTGCGTACTCTGTCTTTACAAAAAGCTGAACCATACACTGCAAGATTGCCGCCCTTGGAGTGTCCCCCTACATAAAAATCACCCCTAAGCCTTTGTGCAGTATCCTCAATAAACTCAACCGCCCTTTGCTGTGAGCCTATGGGAAACCTGCAAAACATATTAAAGTCCTCATGCCAGCCTACAAAGGAATGGTCAGTGCCTCTAAAAACAATAAAATAATGTCCAGGCTTAAGCATTAGTACAATAGCCGAAAATTGCTCCTTTTCTTCTTCATTAATAATATTTGTACAGCACATTAATTTTACATCGCCAAAGCGTATACTCTCGGCACAATAATTTATTAAATTATCGTCCTCCTTCCACAAAAGCTTTTCTCTGTAATTCTCCTGCTGAGTCAGCATTTTACATGCCTTTGAAAGCTTTATTCCGTTGTCTGATATTTTATCAGGAATATTTTCAAAGGGTAAATAGGATATTCTCGAGAAAATAAGTGCGTCTACATGGTTAAGTTGGTCTTTTTCAAAGCTTAGGTCTCCTCTCCACTGAATATAATCCAGTATGTTTGGCATATAAACACCTCCTAAATTTTATATATAGAAAAACCTATTGTAATTATAACATAAAATTGTATTGACATCAAACAGCTTTATGTATAAAGTATAAATAGCTCTTACATCTTCTATGATGACATACTCCTCTGAATTTGTACTGTCAATAATATAAAAAGTATATTATTTATGAATATTAATTAATGTTTTAAATATAATATATCTATATAAGCAGTCTGTCCGACGGTCTTATATGTGTTTATGTTTGTATGCTTGTTTGATACTTGTTTAATATTATTTGTTTACTTGTTTATATGCTTGTTTATTTACTTGTTTACCTACTTGTTTACTGGTGCTGTTATTTGCCTTGGCTATGGGAATTATCGATATTATAGGACGGTATGCTGTACATAAAAGGACGGTGTGGTGTACATAGAAAGACGGTACGCTGTACGCCGTTGGTCGGTGTGGTGTACATAAAAGGACGGTGCGATGTACACAAAAGGACGGTGTGTTGTACATAAAAAGACGGTATGTTGTACACGCATTTTGTCTAAATAATAGTGAGATAGAATTAAATTTATCTCTATAAGTATATTTATTTAAAGACTTTTTTCTATAGTTATTACTCTTTGAGTTAAATTTTCTATAAGACTTTTTAATTATTGGTATATAAGTTGATTTTTATAGAAACAGTTTTTTCAGCCCTTTAAAGGCTGTTTTTTTCTTTTGAAATATATTGCAAATTACCAAAAGGACGGTATGGTGTACATCAATGTACTCTAGTATGCAGCCGTTGCTGTATAATAGGCACATATGTAGAAAAATTCAAAAAAATATGTGCAATTTTTTTCTGCGTTTGTTTAAAAAGGGAGAATTTTTATCTAAAGGACGGTATGGTGTACAAAGAGGTAATTGGGTGCGTGAGAATATGCCGGTTGCTTGATATTAGTCCCAAAAACCGCATAAATAAGCCAAATTTTAGGCCATCTATATTATTGAATATAAAATTTGGCAGGGCTAAAGGACGGAATGATGTACACAAATATGCAACAATGTACACCGGCAAGACCTTTTGACGAACAGGCATAAATTTGATGTACACCGTACCGTCCTTTAATTTTTCGCAGTAAGAAAAGGACGGTATGTTGTACAAAAATAAGCAACATTGCATACGGTTAATAAAAAATTTACATTTGCTTACTGAGATTGCTTTATGATGCTTTTGCTTGCTTTTTTATCAGCAAAATGCTGATAAATCTTGAGGGATAATAAGTAACTGTAGTTTAATTTATAAAAAAGACGGATTACGCTTGACTTAATCCGTCTTTTTTTGTAAAATACAAGATATTGGGGGTGGAGCCTTTGAAAGCAAAAGATGTTATTGTAAATGGATTGGATGGCTCATATATTGTTGAGAAAAGCCGTCCTTTAATGCTAATGAAAACCGTTCCCTTTTCGTTAGGAGAATTAAAGGTTTTAGATACATATTTAAGCAGAATAAATGCAAGAGATCCCAACGGAACTAAAGTGAGGTTTAGTAAAGAAGAGTATGAGGCTCTTATGAATATCGAGCGTATGCATCCTTCCCGACTTGAAAAATATGTTAAATCTTTAATGGGACAAACCGTAACTGTGCCGGATCCCGATTCTCAAGGCGGATGGAAAATGTATACCCTTTTTGAGGAGGCTGAGTGCTTTCAGGATCCAAGCGGTCAATGGTGGATAGATTTGTCCTGTACAAATAAGGCAAAAAAGCTCTTTTTTAACCTTGACGGCATCGGCTATATACGCTATCAGCTAAAGAATGTTTTGCCTCTTACCAGTAAATACAGTATTCAGCTATATCTTTATTTGCTTGATAATCGTTACCGTTCCAGCTGGAGCATTTCCCTGGAGGAATTAAGGGAGAATGTACTTCATTGTGTGACTGACTTTTATAAGGATTTTAAGCGATTTAACACCGATGTTTTAAAAAAGGCGTTAAAAGAGGTAAACGATAAAACAGATTTAACCTTTTCTTATACAACCGAACGAACCGGCCGAAGGGTTTCTCATATTAGGTTTAATTTGGTTCGTGATGAGGTTCATTTGCCTCACGAGGTAATAGAAACTAAGCTTATAGGGCCCGGCTCCTCTGAGGAGTACCTTGATGAAGTGCCTAAGTATAGCAACGAATGCTTAGAATTTCTTGCTGATGCCTGCGAAAATGAGTTTTCCGACGAGGAAATGCAGGTTATTTTTAATATACTTACAAGATTGAAGCTTCCGGATAACCCTAACGGCATTGAGTTTTCCCGATATAATTTTCTTGCTGAAAAGTACGCTGTGCTTAATATGCAGGCTTCTAAAAGAAAAATTACCAGCAGATTCGGATACCTGAAAAAGATACTTGAAGCATCTGCATAAATGGAAACAATCTATACTTTTTATACATATTTATAATAGACTTAGACTGAAAAGCCCGACTTTTGTCGGGCTTTTTTATTTGCACATATATTAAGATGTATATGTATGTGTATAAACATAAATATAAGTATAAATATAAGTATAAATACAAATACAAATACAAATACAAATACAAACTCCCCCGATAAGTAATAAAGAATATATATAACCGCAGATGTATGCACACCATTATACTTATAAATATATGTATACACATACTCACAATATATAAATCAGCATATACATTTATTGTGTATACTCAACTGTATATATAGATGTATACACATTGTTATGCTTATAATTGTGCTAATGTGTATGCTTATAATGATATGCAACTGTATGCATCACTGCATTAGCATACACATACTAATCAATATAAATATACTTATTTGTATAAGTATATTTATAGCGGTATAAGAATTTAATAATGAAGCCATTGCACTGCCTTATACAACTGCATATTATAAGAATTAAGTCATTCGGCTTGTCAAAAGCATTTTAAGTTTTTGCAGTCTGCCACGCTCTTATTTGCTTATGTATGTTTTGCTATAGCTGCATCTTGCAGCGGTTTATATATAAAGCCCTTCAGTCAAGCCGCACTGCGGCTGTGCGGCTAAGGAGATTAATATTCTTGTAAATATGTGTATATGAATGTGTATATCTATATGTATATAAATGCACATAAACATCTGTATGAATATATGCTGTATGTGGAATGATAAATATTGTGTATATGGTATTGAAAAATAGAAATCTTTATAATATAATAACTGATAGTAGGTGTGCGGGCTTTGCACACAAATATATACACATTATAAGCAAGTATGTATATGCTGTATGTGTATATGGAATATGTATATTCAAAATAATATGCTGTGTGTATACACACATTTATGCATATATAAATATAGCTGAGTACAAGTATACATACTAAGTATATGCATATGTATATGCACAAATATATGTATAGATATGATTATAATTATACTTATGATTATATTTATGTGTAGATGTATGTGTATATATTATTGAAATTTAGGGAGGAAAACTAATGAAAGTAATAGCAGTGATAAATCAAAAGGGCGGAGTAGGAAAAACCACCACGGCTTATACTGTAGCAACAGGACTTCATTTAAGAGGCTATAAAACCTTGTCTATAGACCTAGACCAGCAGGAGAATTTTACATTCACAATTAATGTGAACGCTGACAAAAGTATTTACGATGTTCTTACAGGTAATGTAAGCATAGAAGCGGCAGTTAATAAAACGGATATTGGCGATGTAATTATTGCAGACAAAGCTCTAGCTGCAATTGATACCGTGCTTAATACAGTAGGCAAGGAGTACAAGTTAAAAGAAGCGTTGGATACAATAAAGGATAATTACGACTATGTAATTATAGATACACCGCCGGCTCTCGGAATTTTAACGGTAAACGCTCTGGCGGCGTGCGACAGCGTAATTATACCGGCTCAGGCAGATATATACAGTCTGCAGGGAATAAAGCAGCTTGAGGAAAACATTAATGTAATAAGAAAATATTGTAACCCAAGCCTTAAAATTGAAGGAATTTTGCTTACAAGATACAGTGCCCGTTCAATTTTGAGCCGAGAGGTTACAGAAATGGCACAGCAGCTGGCGGAGAGTATGAACACAAAGGTTTTTGAAAGCAAAATAAGAGAGGCTGTATGCATAAAGGAAAGCCAAATTAGTCAGCAAAGCCTGTTTACATACGCACCAAAGGCAAAGGTAACAGAGGATTATTCAAGGCTTATAGACGAATTGCTCAAGGAGGAGAAATAATGGCAAAGAAATCATTTTCAAAAGCACCGGCTTTACAGTTTTTAACCCGCCCAATTGAGGAGGAAGAGGAGATAGTAAGCACAGCGTCGGAAAAGGGGGCTCCGTCTTTAGCTGATTTTACGGACAAAACGGAGGACGCAGCAAAGGTAATTATTGAAGAAGCAGCTGACAACAGTCTAAAGGAGACAAGCGACAAAATAGATTCCGATACACAGCCGCCCGCACAGCCGGTAAAGGCATCTGAAAATACGAGGCAGGAGCCACCGGTGGCATATGATGAAGAAAAGCTGCCGCAGTCGTATATGCTCCCTAAAAGAAAAGAGGTTGCAACCAAAAGTAAAAGGGTACAGCTTTTAATGCAGCCAAAGCTGCACAGCCAAATTAAACAGCTGGCACAGGAGAGAGGGCTTTCCTTTAATGATTTTGTCCACCAGATTTTGGAGGATGTAGCAAGGCACAATGTAAGAGGTAATGAAGAATAGCATATACTTATTGTGTATGTGCATAATGTATGTGTATAATGTATGTGTGTAAAAATGCATATGCAAATGATATAAATAAAAGTAGTGCAGGGAAGAGGGGTGCTGTATGCGTTGTATAAACAAAAGGTGCAATAAGGAAATTGGTGACTACAGGTTTTGCCCTTACTGCGGCAAGGGACAGGAAAGCAGGGGGCATACTCCGAAAAGAGCTAACGGCACAGGCAGTGTATACAAAAGAAAAGACAACAAAGCAAAACCGTATACAGCCTCCAGCACGCTTACGGGCGAGAGGGTATCTCTGGGCACTTTTAAGACAAAACAGCAGGCGCTGGCAGCTTTGGCAGAGTACGAAAAAAAATATAACAGCATTGATGTTGGCTACGGCTTAATTACTCTGCAATATGTTTACTATAAATTTGTTGCCCCTAAAATAGAAGAATTAAGCCCTTCATCGCAAAAAAACTACCTTTTGGCATGGCACAGGCTTGCACCGCTGCACAAAATGAAAATAGCCGACATAAAAACGGAAAATATACAAGAGGTTATTGATGTGTACGCACAGGAGCACCAGCAGATTACTTTGGAGGGAAAGCCTGTTTATATAGGCAGAAACGGCAGAAAAACTACCGAAAATACAGGTGTACCCAAAATAGTGCCGCCTTTATCTAAGGGAACAATAAAACAGATGGCAATACTGCTGGGCAAGATATACAAGGAGGCACTTGCCAACGACTGGGTTATCAGAGATTACTCAGCTTATATCAGCTATGGCAGTGTGAAAAAAGAGCTGCCGTCGAATATGTCCTGCTTTAGCGATGAACAGCTTGCTTATTTGTTTGAGCATATTAACGACAAGCCCAAGCACGGCAACTATGTTGATTATATAATAGCAATGTGCTACCTGAATTTCAGAGTAACAGAGTTTCTAACCCTTAAGCCGCAGCAGTTTTATGTAAGCGATGACGATATACCTTACTTTATAGCAGGTATGAAAACAAAGGCGGGTACCGACCGTATAGTGCCTGTTCACCCTAAAATACTGGGTATAGTAAAAGAATGTCTTGCCAACGGCGGTGAAACGGTTTTTTGCGATAAAAACAACAGAAACCCCCTTACCTACAACAAGTTCCGCTATTATTTTGATAAAAATATAAAGCAGCTGGGGCTTTCAAGCAGTTTTACTCCTCACAGCTGCCGAAGAACCTTTAGTACACGCTTTTCCGCTTCGGGGGCAAGTGAAACGGATCTGATTGCACTTATGGGACACACCTCTATAGAGGTTGACCGCAAGCATTACATTAATCAGGAGGTAAAAACATTATACGGCTCATTGTTAAAAATGGATTAAACGGGGCGTTTTGGCGGAGCATATCTGCATTGTAATTAAATTCAGCTTGAGCGGCTAAAGCAGTTAAATGCTTTAGCCGCTTTTTTGTCAGTATAGCACAAAAAGGCTTTGCCCTGCGATTGTAAACGAAGGTATAAATTATAAAAAAGCAACAAAATAATATTGACAATCAATATTATTAATGTTATTATGGTGCCTATAAAAATATTTTATGTGCAAAATTCCGACACCAATGGTTAAGTTTATTATAATATAAGCGGAAAAGCATTTAAAAAAAGTATATTATAGGGTGAAATGAGGTGATAAACTGAACAGAATCCCCTTACTCTATCTTCTGGGCAACACAAAAGCGTCATAATAAAGATAGATTTATGTTGATGCTTTTACCAAAAACAGCAAATGTTTTTTGGTTAAGCCGTCTCTTCCATAGGCGTACACGCTGTCCTAGGAGGAAATGGTCAAAAAATGATCAGATGAATTAAAACAGAAAGGAGGAGTGACGATGAAGAAGATATTTTCAATTTTGCTCGGTTTTGTTATGCTTGCACAGCTTTTGCCAATCTCAGCCTTGGCGGCTGGAATAAAAAGCGGTCGGCCGACCTTGACAGTAAATCAGAGTAAGGTTGCTTTTGCGGGCTATGAATGGTGGGTAATTGGCGACGGAGCAAGCGGTGTTTATCCGCAGGCCGGTCATATTACACTGCTGTCTGCAAAACCGGATTTTCCTAAAACAACATTTAGAAGCGGGCAAAAGAATAAGGGAGAGGGCTATAGTAAGAAGTATTCTCAGTATGGTTCTGTTGCATACTACTATGCCGATAACCCGGACGGAAGCCAATGGAAGACTCCGAATGAGTATGCAGGGAGCAACCTGCATCGCCAAATAACCTCAATTTCAGAGAGAATTCCGGCCAAAGAACGCGAGCTTATCCGTGAAAGAAATTTTGTCGGTGGCGGAACCTATGACAAGCCCAGCACAGACGGAATTGCCGGGCCGGGAGTAAGCGGACAAAAGCTTTGGCCACTGTCGGAAGCGGAATGGAATACCTTAGGTGATAATTCCATCCGTACTTATGGCCCCTATGGGGCTATATGGTGGCTGCGTTCTCCTAATCCAAAATGCGGCTACGAGTCAAGGGTAAATATGTCAGTTGGACATTTTACCAATAATGTTATACACCATGACGAAGAGGTTAGACCTGCTTTAAGTCTAAACCTGTCGTCTGTTTTGTTTACATCTGCTGCTGAGGGCGGTAAATCTACTGCGGCTGCGGGAGGAAACCTTGTTGCTGCAGAAGCACCGTCGGGAACAGTAAAGTTCACGATGAAGAACGGAAAGCAGAAACTAAAGCTGGAGGCAACCACTTCACAGAGCACACAAACAGGCAAAACGCTTGCATTTAGCTATGACGGTGCAACAACCGGTAATAATCAATACATTTCATGCGTTTTAACGGACAATAGCGGAGCGGTGAAATATTATGGAAAGCTGGCCGACAGTTCGAAGACTCCAAAAGGGAAGCTGCTTGTTCCCCTTGAAGGAGTGGCAAACGGTGACTACACACTGAAAATTTTTTCAGAGGAGGCCAACGGTGATTACTATACCGACTTTTGCAGTGAGCCGGTGACGATGAAGGTTAATGTATCAAACGGCAGCGGAACTGTAAGCCGGTTTGGAGGAACTTTGCTGCCTGCAGTGAAATTGGATTTGTATGTAGACGGTGAGCAGTTCACAAGCGAAAAGCTCTCCATTGCTTGCGGAGAAGGAACAGCAGTCTATAATCCGGATACAAAGACTCTCACACTTAACAATGCGACCATCGATAACGATACAATGGCAAATTACGCTATCAAAACATCTATCCCCGACACGCTGAAGATAAGGCTGGTCGGAGAAAATACTATTATCCGAACCGATATCGGCGGAGGAGCCGGAATACGCTCCGCTAACGCTGTAGAAATCAGTGGTGACGGAACATTGGCAATCGATGTTGAAGGAGATACCTATGACGGAATTTGTGTAGATACTGACCTCAAGATTTCCGAAGAAGCAACGGTTGAAATAAACTCTAAAGGCGGATTGGGTATATCGGCCGAAGGCATGGTTGAGATTGACAATGCAACCGTAAATTCTACAGGTAAGTATGCCGGAATTGACGCCAATGGGTTGAAGATTACAAACGGTGCCAATGTCACACTTATGGCAACCTACGATGGGTGCAACGGAGCATTTATCAATAAAAACAGTGAAGGAAACGGTGGCAATATAGAGCTTATTGCATCCAAAGTCAAAGCAACAAGCTTTTCTCCCGGTCTGTATGCCGAAGGTAAGCTGACGATTAACGGAGGAGAGGTGAAATGCATCTCTACCGCAGACAGTGCAATATGGGCAAGAGGCGATATTTTGATTAAAGGCGGTGCCAAAGTAACGACTGAGGGTAAATACCCGATGGGATTTGACGGCACTTTTACCGTAGAAGAAGCAGAGGTTGACGCAAAGAATACAAGCAGTGTCAATATTCCGGCAATTTTAGATGTGCCTATAATTGCCGATGGTTATAAGCTGGCTTATGCAAAAGCTGTAGATTCTGATGAAGAAGAAATTGACCTGCTTTCCAGCGGCACACAACACTTCGCACTTTATAAAAATGTTCATTTTATAACAAAGGCTGCCTATCCGGTTTCCTTTACTATAGAGCCATACGGACTGACAAATGTGGTTATCAAGGTAAATGGTCAGGTGGTAAATAACCCAGACTATTTGCCGGTCGGCACCTATCCGCTTGAAGTAACAGCCGATAACTGCGAAACATATAGCAGAGATATAACAATTACAGGCGAACCGATAGTCCAAACAGAAAGAATCACAATGACCTATTTGCCTGCCGACTACACAGAGGTTGACAATGCCATTGCCAAGGCAGAGGCACTTAACAAGGACGA
>FR891308.1 GCA_000435335.1 Clostridium sp. CAG:964 | reverse complement strand
TAATTCCATTGAGCAAATTTCGGACGAATCAGACAGCGACCCTTCTTCGTGCCTTCAATGTCGCCATAATTTATTGGATAATACATATCCTTATATTCATGATGATAACTTCCTAATGGTCTATCGACTGTGACGGTTACTGTTGCTCCAATTATAGAATTATTTTTTACCTGTAAATACTTCTCTATCAATTTCGGCTGTATCAACGGATATGTCCAGTTCTCAGGCAACTCATCCATAAGCACAACTTTCTCCATTTCGCTATGTAATTCTTTCGCAAATTCAGTTATCTCTGCAAAACAAAGCAGTCCAAACGTTTCTTCACCGGTATCATTTACTCTAGTTTTACCTGTCACCGAATATACGCATATTGGTTTTATCTCAAATTTGATAGCTCCAGTCTCTTCCTGCAACTCCCTTTTAGCTGTTTCAAAAATATCCTCCCCAGCTTCTCTATGCCCTCCCGGCACTTCATATGTATCTCTTTCTTTATGTTTGCAAAATACCCACTTGCCGTTACTCTGTGAGATAATTACTGCAAATTTCAATAGTTCATCATTAACTGTATCATAAAATTTTACTTCCATCACATTTTTCCTTCCCATTCCAGCATAAACTCATTCAGAAATTCCTGCATTACAACCTGTCTATGTTCTGCCAGTTTCTTTCCCTCAGTCGTATTCATCATGTCTTTCAACAAAAGCAACTTTTCATAGAAATGATTAATGCTTGTAGAATCTTGATTATTCCGATACTCTTCTTTATTCATTCCCATTTTAGGTTTTATTTCCGGATCATAAATCTTTCTTCCCCTACTACCACCATATGCGATTGTTCTGGCAATTCCAATAGCTCCTATAGCATCAAGTCGGTCTGCATCCTGCACACATTTTCCTTCTATGGTATCAGGTACGACTGAATCAGTTCCTGCAAATGAAACCTCATCTATAATTTTGCATACCGCCTCTATCCTTTTACCATCTATTTTGTTAATTGTCATAAAATCAACTGCATTTTTCTTGGTAACATAAGTGTCCGGAGAAAGCTTAATATCGTCCACATCATGTAAAAGAGCCGCCAACTGCACTATTTTAACATCTGCATTTTCCTGTTTTGCGATTTTAGTAGCCAGTTTATATACTCGTATTGTATGATAATAGTCATGACCACTACTGTCTCCCGAAAATATACTTTTTATAAATCTCTTTTCATTATCTGTCATCTTTTCTCCTAATCAACCTAGCAAAGCAATATATTGATTTACGAAAGTCATTACTCCACCCACAAATAGAGCCAAACTAGAGCCATTTGATAAAACAAATGACGGAAACCCGCATAAAAACAGGTTTTCGGCTTCTTGTACGTTATTCCCGCTTGATAGCACATAAACAAATCTGCATATGAATTATTTGTATATGCTACCTGTGGTGTTTTCAAAGATTTGATATTACCACATTCCCCTGCCTATATTCCCTCTTGTTATCATATTGTTACGTGCGTTGATATAACAGCGTAGGAATTTAGCCGTGTTGGATAAGCCCTTATTTACGGCTATTATACTGCATTTTACTCCGTCTTCAATAGAATTTTACATCATTCGTATATTTTTATTGCGAACAAAAAAATGTAATACTATGAGGCCTCAAGAAGGACTGTTTATGTGCCAATCAAAAGAACAAAATCGGCTTGGCAGAGTAATTTCATTGCTTTGTGAGTATGGGGATTATGGGATAATAGTTAAGTTATATTTATTTTTCCTCGTCCCAGAATAAATCATCCAGCGTTTTTCCCAGTGCCTTACAGATAGCGGTACACAAGCGGATAGTAGGGTTATAGTCGCCTTTTTCAATGGCGTTGATGGTTTGGCGGCTTACGCCCACCCTCTTAGCGAGCTGCTGTTGTGAGAGATCAAGCGCAGCACGCGCACTTTTTAATTTCAAATTTTTCATTTACTTCTCGCTCCGCGTTTTTCCAAAATAATCTTAATGACAGAGAGAATTCCCAAAGCCAAAAAGCAAACAGCGGAAACTAAATACAAAACGAGTATTGACATTTCTCCCTCTTCCCAAAACGTTTGTCCGGTACCGAGACCCGACAGGAAATATAAAACACTCACGATGCTGTATGAGAAAAAAAAGATAACAGAATAATTATTTTGCTTTGATGAGTTAGAAAAAAATGCGTCTTTGATGATACATAAAGCGATAAATAACGAAAAAGATATGATAATTCCCAGAAACATTTGTATGGTTGTATCAGCCCATTTAAAGTCAAAAATGTGCAGTAATCCGCAGACAAAACAATAAATCAGCAAAAAGAAAAACGCAACTTTATATGCGGTGTTTCTCGCTAAAAGCTGGCGTTCATCGTAATCAGCTTTTTTAATCCTTTTTGATCGGACTATTGTGACAAACAAAACAAAAACAACAGCGATGATAATCGGAAACAGAATATTTTCATTCATAAAAACACTCCTTATTAAAACTTTGATAGCTATCATTACAGAAAGATTGTATCATATTGTTTTCTTATTGTCAATTATAGTTTACATTAAGAATAAATATTTTCATTTTTCTTATTGTATAATATGAAGAATCACTTATCAATTTAGCCTTTTAAAAAGCAGCAAAGCAGTAGATTATTTCAATTGGAAGTTGAAACTATACAGTATACACCATCCAAAAAAGTCAGATAATTGAATTGGATTTTCCACAACATTTGATTTTCTGCTTTGAGCTATTCGGTTACAACTTCCTTTTTTGATAAGAAAAACAGTAGCAAACAACTCTTATGTTGTCTGCTACTCTGAATAATAAAAATTAAATTGTTAGTTATTCCCACTCAATTGTAGCCGGTGGCTTGGAGGTTATATCGTAGACTACTCTGTTTACATTTTTAACCTCGTTTATAATTCTGCTTGATACCTTTGCAAGCAGGTCATATGGAATTCTTGCCCAGTCGGCAGTCATAAAATCGTTGGTTGTTACTCCACGAAGGGCAATTGTATTATCATAGGTTCTGCCGTCACCCATTACACCAACGCTGCGAATACCTGTCAGCACTGCAAAGTATTGGTTAATTTCACGGTCTAATCCGGCGTTTGCAATTTCCTCACGGAAAATAGCATCTGCGTCTTTTAATATGTCAAGCTTATCCTCGGTAATGTCGCCTAATATACGAATAGCTAAGCCCGGACCCGGGAATGGCTGACGCCATACCAAAAATTCAGGAATGCCGAGCTCCAAGCCTGCCCTGCGAACCTCATCCTTAAACAGGTCACGCAGCGGCTCTACAATGTCGGTAAAGTCTACATCCTCCGGCAAGCCGCCAACATTGTGGTGGCTCTTAATAACCTCGGCCTCACCTACGCCGCTTTCTACAACATCAGGGTATATTGTACCTTGACATAGAAAATCCACCTTGCCTATTTTTCTTGCTTCTTCTTCAAATACTCTAATAAATTCTTCACCGATAATTTTACGCTTTTTCTCAGGCTCTGAAACACCGGCAAGCTTGTTTAGAAAACGCTCCTGAGCATTTACTCTTATTAAGTTCATATCAAACTGCTCTTTGAAAACCCTTTCAACCTGGTCGCCCTCGTCCTTACGGAGCATACCGTGGTCAACAAATATACAGGTTAGCTGCTTGCCTACGGCCTTGTGAACAAGAAGTGCTGCTACAGAGGAGTCAACACCGCCCGAAAGTCCGCATAGAACCTTTTTATCACCGATTTTTTCTTTTAAGCTTTGAATTGTTGTAGTAACAAATGATGACATTTCCCAGTTGCCTGTGCAGTTGCAAATATCGAACAGGAAGTTATGCAGCATTTGCTTACCCTCTTTAGTGTGCTGAACCTCAGGGTGGAACTGCATTGCATATAGCCTTTTTTCATCGTTTGCCATTGCAGCTACAGGACAGTCCGCACTGTGTGCTGTAACCTTAAAGCCCTCCGGAAGCTTTGAAATATAATCGGTATGGCTCATCCAAACAACACTGTTTTCAGATACAGAGCTAAACATAATACTTGTGTTGTCAAAGGCTACCTCGGTGTTGCCATATTCCTTTACAGCAGAGCTGGCAACCTCGCCGCCACAGGAGTTAGCCATCATTTGTGCTCCGTAGCAAATGCCTAAAACAGGTATTCCCAATTCAAAAAGCTGTGGGTCACATTTAGGCGCCTTGTCGGCATATACGCTGTTAGGGCCACCGGAAAAAATAACACCCTTATATCCTAAAGCCGAAATTTCAGCGGCAGTTGTTCTGTATGATTTAATCTCGCAATATACATTTTGCTCACGAACTCGTCTTGCAATAAGCTGTGCATACTGACCGCCAAAGTCCATAACCAAAATAGCTTCACTCTTAATATTCATTAACTAACCTCCTGATAAAAATAATCCCCTAGATGCGGAGAGCTATTTGTTTTACAACATATCAATTATATTTAAAAATGCACCTTAAAAGGATTGCATTTTCAGAAAAATAAAACAGATACTCTGTGAAACAATGTATATGTTTAAGATACCATAAACTATGGGTATAGTCAAGATTTTGACCGTATATAATTAACGGTACCTATCTGCTTGTACTTAATCATATAATTAAGTATTCAAATTCGAATAACGAGTGTTTGTTTAAGATTCCTCCGCAATAGGTTCAGTATCGGATATATAAAAAAGGCTCTGCGTCACAATCTGTCAAAATCAAAATAAATATGTATTGACAAATTGTGATGCTGTTTATATAATATGTAAGGAAGTGCGTGTGTATTTCTGCAAGTAGCACTTTAACACATAAAAGCGTTACACTTTTATGTGTTAAAGTGCTATAGATAACTTGAGGAGGAAATAAAATGGCAAAATTAACTGAAGCAAACCTAGTAACCTACAGTCCGAATTTAAAGGTTTTGGACTGCACCCTTAGAGACGGAGGCTTGGTAAATAATTTCTATTTTACAGATGAATTTGTTAAAGACCTGTATAATGCCGCTATAAAGGCAGGTATTGACTATATGGAGTTTGGCTACAAGGCTTCTACCGATATTTTTAATGAGAGTGATTTCGGTAAGTGGAAGTTTTGTAAAGACGATGACATTAGAGCGATTGTAGGAGATAACGATACTAATCTAAAAATTTCCGTTATGGCTGATGTTGGCAGAACAAACCATAAGCGTGACATAATCAACAGAGCAGACAGCCCTATTGACCTAATAAGAGTTGCCACATATATTAACACTGTTCCGGCAGCAATAGAGATTATTGAGGACGCTAAGAAAAAGGGCTACGAGGTTTCCTGCAATATTATGGCTGTTTCAAAGGTAAACAGTGAGGACTTGATGAACGGCCTTAAGGAAATTGCCAACAGCAGCGTTGATGTAATCTATATGGTAGACAGCTTTGGCTCATACTATCCTGAACAGATAGCTAAACTTGCTGACCAGTATGTTGAAATTGGTGATAAATACAAAAAAAATATTGGTATTCACGCTCACAACAACCAGCAGCTTGCTTTTGCAAATACAATTACATCACTTAGACACGGTGCCAGCTTCCTTGATTCAACAGTAAGCGGTATGGGCAGAGGTGCCGGCAACTGCTTTACGGAATCTCTTCTTGGCTTCTTGAGAAATCCAAGGTATAGCCTTGTACCAATTATGGACTTTGTTCAAAAGCATATGCTGCAGCTTAAAAAGGACGGCAATGTATGGGGATATGACATTCCATATCTGCTTACCGGTGTTTTGAACGCTCACCCATCATCGGCTATTAGATTTATTAAGGAAAATAGAACAGATTATTCAAAATACTATCAAGAGCTTTTAGACGACACACTGTAATTCATAAACTACAAACTTATACAATTAGAAATTTCATTTTAAAATGCTTTGATATATTTCATAATCCCCTTAGAGGCTACACTTAAAATTACAGTAGTTTTAGATTAGACTCTAAGGGGATTTTCTACACTCTTACAGAACATATCTTTAGTGGACGATATTTGCGTTATAGCCGCAAAAGTCTTTCTTCTGTATTATTTAAAGGGCAGCTATCAAAAATAGTTCTATAGGATTTTATTATTGCTTTTGCATCCCCCCTGCTTTGTTACTAAGCGTTATAAGGATTTAAAAATCCGCCTGCTGCAATTTCTTGCAGCAGGCGGATAAATGTTTTATAAACTCAACCGATAATTATACACAAACAAATGTATAACCTCGCTGTTTACTGTATTAACTAATAAATTACTTATTTGCAATAGCAGCCTGAGCAGCAGCCAATCTAGCTATTGGAACTCTGAATGGAGAGCAAGACACATAGTCAAGACCAATCTTATGGCAGAACTCTACTGAAGATGGGTCACCACCGTGCTCACCGCAGATACCAATGTGTAGGTTAGGATTTACAGGCTTACCCAGCTTAATAGCCATATCCATTAGCTTACCAACGCCAACCTGGTCTAGCTTAGCAAATGGATCGTTCTCGAAGATCTTAGCGTCATAGTAAGCATCTAGGAACTTACCTGCGTCATCACGGCTGAAGCCGTATGTCATCTGAGTTAGGTCGTTAGTACCGAAGCAGAAGAAGTCAGCCTCTTTAGCGATATCGTCAGCTGTTAGAGCAGCACGAGGAATCTCGATCATTGTACCTACTTCGTACTTTAGGTCACTGCCGGCAGCAGCAATTTCAGCGTCAGCTGTTTCAACAACAATCTTCTTAACATACTTAAGCTCTTTAACATCACCAACCAGTGGAATCATGATTTCAGGCTTAACTGTCCAGTCGCTGTGAGCTTTCTGAACATTGATAGCAGCACGAATAACAGCTGTTGTCTGCATCTTAGCAATTTCAGGATATGTAACAGCCAAACGACAACCTCTGTGACCCATCATTGGGTTAAACTCGTGTAGAGAGTTGATGATTGTCTTAATCTCCTCAACTGTCTTACCCTGTGCATCAGCAAGCTTCTTAATGTCAGCCTCTTCTGTAGGAACGAACTCGTGTAGAGGTGGATCCAAGAAACGGATTGTAACAGGATTACCCTCAAGAGCCTCATACAAAGCCTCGAAGTCGCCCTGCTGATATGGAAGAATCTTAGCAAGAGCTGCTTCTCTCTCTTCAACTGTATCTGAGCAGATCATCTCACGGAATGCAGCAATTCTGTCCTCTTCAAAGAACATATGCTCTGTACGGCAAAGACCAATACCCTCTGCGCCAAGCTCTCTAGCCTTCTTAGCGTCAGCCGGTGTATCAGCGTTTGTACGAACCTTTAGCTTTCTGTACTTGTCAGCCCAAGCCATGATTCTGCCGAACTCACCGGCAATCTTAGCGTCAACTGTAGGAATCTGACCGTCGTAAATGTTACCTGTTGTACCGTCGATAGAAATGTAGTCACCCTCGTGGAATTCCTTACCGCCAAGTGTGAACTTCTTGTTCTCTTCGTCCATAGCGATGTCGCCACAACCTGATACACAGCAAGTACCCATACCACGAGCAACAACGGCTGCGTGAGATGTCATACCGCCACGAACTGTTAGGATACCCTGAGAAGCCTTCATACCTGTAATATCTTCAGGTGATGTTTCCAAACGAACCAAAACAACCTTCTCGCCCTTTGCGTTCCAAGCCTCTGCATCCTCAGCTGAGAATACAACCTTACCACAAGCAGCACCAGGAGAAGCGCCTAGGCCCTTACCCATAGGTGTAGCAGCCTTTAGAGCAGCTGTGTCAAACTGTGGGTGTAGAAGTGTATCAAGGTTACGAGGGTCGATCATTGCAACAGCCTCTTCCTCTGTTCTCATACCCTCGTCAACAAGGTCACAAGCAATCTTTAGAGCAGCCTGAGCTGTTCTCTTACCGTTTCTTGTCTGAAGCATATACAGCTTCTTGTTCTCAACTGTGAACTCCATATCCTGCATATCTCTGTAGTGGTTCTCCAAAGTTGAGCAAACTTCCTTAAACTGAGCAAATGCCTCTGGGAATTCCTCTTCCATCTTAGCAATTGGCATAGGTGTACGAACGCCGGCAACAACATCCTCGCCCTGTGCGTTAATTAGGAATTCACCCATAAGCTTCTTCTCGCCTGTAGCAGGGTCTCTTGTAAATGCAACGCCTGTACCACAGTCATCACCCATATTACCAAATGCCATTGACTGTACATTAACAGCAGTACCCCATGAATATGGAATATCATTGTCACGACGGTAAACATTTGCACGAGGGTTGTCCCAAGAACGGAATACTGCCTTAACAGCACCCATTAGCTGCTCCTTAGGATCATCAGGGAAGTCAACGCCGATCTTCTCCTTATACTCAGCCTTAAACTGTGAAGCAAGCTCCTTTAGGTCTTCAGCTGTCAGCTCAACATCATATGTAACGCCCTTATCAGCCTTCATCTTATCAATAAGCTCTTCAAAATACTTCTTACCAACTTCCATAACTACATCAGAATACATCTGAATAAATCTTCTGTAGCAGTCCCAAGCCCAACGAGGGTTGCCTGATTTCTCAGCAATTACATTAACAACATCCTCATTTAAACCAAGGTTAAGAATTGTATCCATCATACCAGGCATTGAAGCTCTGGCACCTGAACGAACGGATACAAGCAATGGATTTTCCTTATCACCGAACTTCTTGCCTGTAATCTCTTCCATCTTCTCAATGTACTCGTTGATCTGTCCCTGAATCTCATCGTTGATTTCACGACCGTCCTCATAGTACTGTGTACAAGCCTCAGTTGTGATTGTAAAGCCCTGAGGTACAGGAAGACCAATGTGTGTCATCTCTGCAAGGTTTGCACCCTTACCACCAAGAAGCTCTCTCATGTTAGCATTACCTTCGCTAAAAAGGTATACCCATTTGTTTGCCATTTGACAATTCCTCCTAAGAAAAGTTTTAATTAAGCACCGTAATATACGGCACACTACTAGCTGACTTTTATACTAAGTCTAAAAGTTATTATAACAAATACTTTTAAAAATTACCATACCTTTTTGCTAATTTACTATAAGTTTTCTAAAATTTTTAACATTAATTCTAACAGTACAAAAAAATTCATTTATTATTACATCATTAAATAACAATTTATAACAATAATTTTACTTTGAAAACTCCTCTAAAGCATATCAAAATAAAATATGCCATACAACGGTCAAATTAAGCTACAGTGCCGTATGTCTACTTTATTAATTTATTTCATATGTTTTTTACTATTCCTGTTAAAAGTAATAAATTTATAATTTTCATATTTTTTATGTCGAAAAGGGTTGAAATTTTTTTTAACTATGAGATAATATAAATGTATGTGAAAAAATTAACTAAATTCTTTTGTTTCTTTTTTCAGTAATCAATATAACGGAGGATTTTCCATTATGACAAATAAATGTGCTGTTATTCTTGCCGGCGGCGAGGGTAAGCGTATGAAATCTGACAAGCCTAAAACCTTGTCACAGGTTTTGTCAAAGCCTATGTTGCAATGGGTTATAGACGCTTTAAGGAAAAGCGGTGTGGACAGCATCTGCGTTGTTAAGGGCTACAAAAAGGAATGTATAGAGGAATTTGCGGCAGGTCTGCCATACAAAATAACTACTGTTTACCAGGCCGAGCGTCTTGGTACCGGTCACGCAGTGATGATGGCAAAGGAATTTTTGACAGAACACGGCGGCGATGTTATTATACTAAACGGCGACGCACCTTTTATGGACAGCCAAACGATTGAAGCTGCTTACAAGCAGCACACAGCTTTGAAGAACAGTGCTACTGTTATTTCGGCTAAAGTCAGCGACCCTACGGGCTATGGCAGAATTGTAAGAAATCCTGACGGCTCACTAAAAGCTATTGTAGAGCAAAAGGATGCCGATGCTGCTACGGCTGCTATTAATGAAGTAAACTCCGGTGGCTTTTGGTTTAACACAGCCGACCTTTTAAGTGTGCTTGACAAAATTCAGGCAAATAACGCCGCAAAGGAATATTACCTGCCGGACGCACTAAAACTGCTGCTTGATAACGGCAAAAGCGTTGGTGCATATACTGCCGCTTCAGCCGACACCGTGCTTGGAGCAAACGACCCGACTCAGCTGGCAGAGCTGAATGATATTGCCAAAAGCAAGTACGGTAAATATCCATATTAACAGTCTGTATTTTTATTAACAAAACTAAAGTAAATTTTATTACACTCTTGTGTAACTGAATATCTAGGAGGACATTTACATGAATTTTCACGGTAAAGACATTAAAATTTTTGCAGGAAGCTCAAATCTTACAGTAGCTAAGGGTATTGCAGACGGTTTGGGTTTACCACTGGGTAAGTCAGACTGCTGTACCTTCAGCGATGGTGAAATTGCGATTTCGCTTAACGAATCAGTTCGTGGATCTGAGTGCTTTATTGTACAGTCAACCTGTGACCCTGTAAACGACAACCTTATGGAGCTTTTGATTATGATTGACGCAATGAAAAGAGCTTCTGCTGCAAGAATTACAGCAGTTATGCCTTATTTCGGATATGCTCGTCAGGACAGAAAGGCTAAGCCAAGAGATCCAATCTCAGCTAAATTAGTTGCCGACCTTATTACAACTGCCGGTGCTGACAGACTGCTTACAATGGATCTTCACGCTAACCAGATTCAGGGCTTCTTCAATATTCCTGTTGATCACCTTTTGGGTGCACCTTTACTTGCAAGATATATGAAAGAAATGGTTGGCACTGATAAGGACGATTACATAGTTGTTTCTCCTGACTTGGGTTCAGTTACAAGAGCAAGAAACTTTGCCAATAAAATTGGCTGCGGCCTTGCTATAGTTGACAAGAGAAGACAGAGAGCAAATGTTTCAGAGGTTATGAACATTATCGGTGATGTTAAGGACAGGAAGGTTATTCTTGTTGACGATATGATTGACACAGCCGGTACACTTTGCAATGCAGCTGCTGCACTTATTGAAAGAGGCGGCGCTACAAGCGTTACAGCCTGTGCTACACATGCTGTTCTTTCCGGCCCGGCTATTGAAAGAATTAAGAACAGCGTTATTTCAAAGGTTGTTCTTCTGGACACAGTACCTGTTGAGGGCGAAAAGCTTATCGACAAATTTACTGTACTTCCTGTAGCTCCTACATTTGCAAGAGCTATCGAGAGAATTTACGCTGACCAGCCATTTAACAATGTATTCGGCTGATAAATAAGCATTAATTTAGTTTTGTTTTATTCTCCCTCTGCATAAGGCTATATGCAGAGGGGATTTTTTATGCGGAGAAAATTTTCCGAATTCCTATTTAAACAAAAAAACGCCCCACAGTATATGACATACTGTGGGACTGATTAACGAACATAAAGAATAAAAAGTTAAATTAAAAATTAATTATCTGTATATAATATTTTCACGCTTAGCACCGTTAGAAACTATTGTTATAGGAACACCGATATGCTTTTCAGCAAACTCAATATACCTTCTGCAGTTTTCCGGCAAATCTTCATATTTAGTAATATGTGAAATGTCACATTTCCAGCCCGGAAGCTTTTCAAGAATCGGCTTTGCTCTCTTTAGCTTTGTTGTAGATGGGAAATAGTCTATTCTTTCACCATCAAGCTCATATGCAACACATACAGGAATTTCGTCTAAATAGCCCAGTACATCAAGAACGGTAAAAGCTACCTGTGTAGCACCCTGCACTCTGCAGCCATAGCGTGTTGCAACCAAGTCAAGCCAGCCCATTCTCCTAGGTCTGCCGGTTGTTGCACCGTACTCACCGCCGTCACCGCCACGGCGTCTTAGCTCATCTGCCTCTTCTCCGAAAATCTCAGAAACAAATTCACCTGCACCCACGGCACTTGAATACGCCTTTACAACAGTAACAATTTCCTTAATTTCGTAAGGAGGCAAGCCTGCACCTACAGCACCGTAACCGGCTATTGTATTTGACGATGTAACCATAGGATATATACCAAAGTCAGTATCCTTAAGTGCACCGAGCTGTCCCTCAAGCAAAATGCTTTTGCCCGCCTTAACAGCGTCATATGTGAATGAGAAGGTATCAGCAACATATGGTGCAAGCATATCCTTGTATTCCATAAGCTTGTTGAAGATTTCATCTTCCGCAATTGGTTCCTTGCCGTACAGATTCTTTAATGTAGCATTTTTAATCTCAAGAACACGCTTAATCTTTTCCTTAAGTGTATCAACATCATCATAAAGCTCATTTACCTGAAAACCGATTTTTGAATACTTGTCAGCATAGAACGGAGCAATACCGCTTTTAGTCGAGCCAAAAGAATTTTTGCCTAAACGCTCCTCCTCATAGCAGTCGAAAGCGATATGATAAGGCATAACAATCTGTGCTCTGTCAGAAATAAGAATATTAGGCTTTGGAACACCACGCTCCTCAAGCTCCTTCATTTCCTTTACAAAGTTTTCAACGCTTAGAGCAATGCCGTTGCCTATAATATTTGTAATATGGCTGTGAAATACGCCCGACGGCAGCTGATGCAGTGCAAACTTTCCGTAATTGTTTACAATAGTATGACCTGCATTACTGCCACCTTGGAATCGAATAACTATATCGGATTCAGAGGCAAGCACATCGGTAATTTTACCCTTACCCTCATCGCCCCAGTTGGCTCCTACTATAGCTTTTACCATTTTTTCTTCACTCCTTAAATATTCCCAAATAGCAGGGAGGTTATATTATACATTAATTTCTGCCTGTTCTGTTGCAATGCTGCTGTATGGCTCAAGAGCAGGCTTTACAACCTCGTTTAAGAACTCCTCTGTTTGCTGCGGAGCTCTTCCTACATATTTTTCAGGAGAAATGATTGATTTCAGCTCATCTAAAGTTACACCAAAAGCATCATCAGCTGCAATACGCTCAAGCAGGTCATTTTCCCCGCCCTCTTCCTTGATTACTTTTGAAGCAGCCATTGAATGTACTCTGATTCTCTCATGAAGCACCTGTCTGTCGGCACCTCTCTTTACAGCGTCCATCATAATATTTTCTGTAGCCATAAAAGGTAATTCCTTTCTTAGACGCTGTTCAATAACCTTTTCATATACAACAAGACCGTTCGCAACATTGGCATACAGATTAAGAATAGCGTCAACGCCTAGGAATGCCTCCGCAACGCTTATACGCTTATTTGCACTGTCGTCCAGTGTTCTCTCAAACCACTGTGTAGCAGCAGTAATAGCCGGATTAAGAACATCGCACATAACATATCTGGATAATGAGGTAATTCTCTCACTACGCATTGGGTTACGCTTGTAGGCCATTGCTGAAGAACCAATTTGGTTTTTCTCGAAAGGCTCCTCCACCTCTTTTAGGTGCTGAAGCAGTCTAATATCGTTAGAGAACTTTGACGCCGACTGTGCAATTCCGCTTAAAACAGCCAGAAACTGTGAGTCAAGCTTACGGCTGTAGGTTTGTCCCGATACTGCAAAGCAGCCGTTATAGCCCATTTTTTCAGCAATTTTCTTGTCAAGCTGTCTGCACTTTTCGTGGTCTCCCTCAAACAGCTCCAAAAAACTTGCCTGTGTGCCTGTAGTGCCCTTAGAGCCTAACAGCTTTGCTTTTGAAAGCTGATATTCAACATCCTCAAGATCCATAAGTAAATCCTGAATCCATAGAGTTGCTCTCTTGCCGACTGTTGTAGGCTGTGCAGGCTGAAAATGAGTAAAGCCAAGTGTAGGCAGGTTTTTATACTTGTCAGCAAATGCAGACAAATTGCGAATAACGGTTACAAGCTTATTTCTTATTAGCTTCAAAGCCTCTGTCATAATAATTATGTCAGTATTATCACCCACATAACAGGAGGTTGCACCTAGATGGATAATTCCCTTAGCCTTTGGGCACTGTACGCCGTACGCATACACATGTGACATAACATCGTGACGAACAAGCTTTTCACGCTCTTCGGCAACAGAGTAGTTGATGTTGTCGGCATTGGCCTTCAGCTCATCTATTTGCTCCTGTGTAATCGGTAAGCCAAGCTCCATTTCGGTTTCAGCAAGTGCAATCCATAGCTTACGCCATGTACGGAATTTCATATCAGGTGAAAAAATATATTTCATTTCTTTGTCACAATATCTTGAAGACAGCGGTGACTCGTAAGTATTTTTCATAGGTAATGCCTCCTATATTATTTATGGGCTTTTATCTCTAAACCGCCACGCTCTTTGCCCTCCAGCATTTTTTCTGTAGTAGGTGCCGGATATTTGCCTGTAAAGCAGCCGTCGCAATAACCACAGTTCTTATGCATAAGTATCTCCGGCAGACACTCTACAGGCAAAAAGCCTATTGAATCTGCCCCGGCGATTTTTCCGATTTCCTCGATAGTGTGGTTGCAGGCTATCAGCTCTCCTCTTGACGGTATATCTGTACCGTAATAGCACGGCCACATAAACGGCGGCGAGCTTATTCTAAGGTGAACCTCACTTGCACCGGCATCTCTCAGCATTTTGACTATTCGGTCACAGGTTGTACCACGAACAATAGAGTCATCTATCATAACTACACGCTTTCCCTTAACCGATGTGCCAAGCGGATTAAGCTTAATACGCACACTCTTAGCTCTTTCCTGCTGGGTAGGCTTAATAAATGTTCTGCCTATATAATTATTCTTTACTATGCCCTTTTCATACGGAATACCGGACTGCTCACTGTAGCCTATAGCGGCGTCTATACCGGACTCCGGTACGCCTATAACCAAATCAGCGTCAGCCGGAAATTCTCTTGCTAAAATTCTGCCGGCCTGCTTGCGGGACTCATAAACACTAATACCGTCTATAACGGAGTCTGTGCGTGCAAAATAAATATACTCAAACACACAAAGTCCTTTTTTGCCGCCGCAGTGATCTTTAATAGATCTTACGCCGTTTTCATCTACAACAATAATTTCGCCCGGCTCAACATCTCTTACAAATTCTGCTCCGCAGGCGTCTAAAGCACAGGTTTCACTGGCAAATACATATGTACCGTTAATCTTACCCATAACAAGCGGTCTAAAACCGTATGGATCACGAGCTGCAATAAGCTTTCTCGGGCTCATTACCAACAGTGAATAAGCACCGTTAATCTGGTACATTGCACGCTTTACAGCCTCTTCAACAGAGTGGCTTTTTATTCTCTCTCTTGCTATAACATAGGCTATAACCTCGGAGTCGATAGTTGTTTGGAATATAGCACCACGATGCTCCAGCTCACGCCTAATTTCTACAGCATTTGTAAGATTACCGTTATGTGCAATGGCAATTACGCCCTTTACATAACGCATAACAAGGGGCTGTGAATTTTCACGAACACTTCCGCCGGCTGTAGAATATCTTACATGAGAAACAGCCATCTGACCAGGCAGCGAATCAAGAACCTTGTTGTTAAAAACCTCAGAAACAAGTCCCATATCCTTATGGTAATCTATAACGCCGCAGTCATTTACGGCTATACCGCAGCTTTCCTGTCCCCTGTGCTGTAAAGCAAGCAAACCATTGTAACAGGCATATGCAGGGTTAAGAGTGCCGTCACTGTAGATACCGAACACACCACATTCCTCGTGAAGTCCTTCAACGGGAACATTGTCAAATTTACAAGCCAATATCGGGTCACCTCATGACATTTATTAATTGGTTAATTAAAACTACCTTGTATTAAATCAAGCAAGGCCAATACGCTTCATAACCTCGGCATAAGCCTCTTCTACTCCGCCCATATCTCTGCGGAAACGGTCTTTGTCAAGCTTCTCCTGTGTATTAACATCCCAGAAGCGGCATGTATCAGGTGAGATTTCGTCAGCAAGTATAATATCGCCCTTATAACGGCCAAACTCAAGCTTGAAGTCAATAAGATCAATATTTACACTCTTAAAGAAATCACGAAGAATTTCATTTATTTTTAAAGCCATAGAGCTGATTTTGTCAACCTCTTCCTTAGTTGCAAGCTCTGCAGCCAAAATATGATACTCATTTACAATTGGATCGCCTAAATCGTCGTCCTTGTAGCAAAACTCAAGAACAGTTGTTTTCATAGGTGTACCCTCAGGCAAACCAAGTCTTTTTGATAAGCTGCCTGCAGCCTTATTTCTAACAATAACCTCAAGCGGCACAATTTCAACTTTTTTAACAACAGTGTCACGATCGTTAAGCTCTTCAACAAAATGAGTAGGAATACCCTTTTTCTCAAGCATCTTGCAAAGGTAGTTTGACATTTTGTTGTTTACAACGCCTTTACCAATAATTGTACCTTTTTTCAAGCCATTAAAAGCTGTAGCATCATCCTTGTATGATACAATGCAATAGTCAGGATTTTCTGTTGCAAATACCTTTTTAGCTTTACCCTCATATAGTTGTTCTGTTTTTTTCATTTTATTGTCCTCCTTAGATTGTTAAAAAATGAACACAAATACAATTTATATTATACTCTAAACAAAATTTAATGGCAATAGCTTATGAGATTTTTTTCTGTTAATTTGCAAAGAGCAAAAAGATAATGTAAATTTATCCGCAGGCTTTTTTACATATAAAACAACAGCAGGACGGCAAAAGCGTCCTGCTGCGTTTAAAGTCTTCTAAGTGAACCTAGAAATAAAAATAATTATTTAAATCTTAAGACCAACTACCGTTGAAGCTATTGTTTGCCCAGCTTGTAGCCTTATAAGTAGGCTTGCTGCTGTCATATGTAAGGTCTGCTGACTGGTTTAACTTATTATCCCAGCTGTTTGTTGTGGTTGAACCATTCATTCTTACAAATATAACATTTGTGCAGCCATTAGGCATTTCAGCCTGATAAATTCCTGAGCTGTTCTTAGTCATATTTACCCACTGACCTTCACCGCCTGTAGGCCAAGTCCAAATTGCAAATCTTTCATTTCCTGATTGCAGTGCAGAGAAGTCAAGATATACTGTATTGCCAGAAACCTGTGTAGGAGCTTCTGTAGGGTTTGTATTTCCTCCGGATACTATTGTACCAAGATTGTATGTGTTTTCAAAACCAACCATATATCTTAGCATAATTACATGGTCAGTGGTTGAAATTACACCATCCTTATTTACATCTGCAGCAAGCTTCTGAGCTTTTGTACCCTCTATAATTCCCAGCGAAATTCTTTGTGACATAAGAACATCAACAAGTGTAACATCGTTGTCACCTGAAACATCGCCAATCATATATGTAACAGACGGCTCAGGTGGCTGAGTAGGCTGTGTTGGTTGTGGTGGCTGTGTTGGTTGTGTTGGCTGTGTTGGTTGTGGTGGGTTAGTAATTTCAAATTCCTCCCAAACATTACCCTGAGAGAACTTATGAGATGTGCCTCTTATTGACAAGCCACCCTGCGTCTCTGAAGGATATCTGTTTGCTGATGAAGGACCCTCGGTAAAAATAGCCTTACCGCCGTCACCTAGCAGATTTTCCGGAACCTCAATTTCATAGTAGCCTGTTGATGGATTCAATGTCATTGCCTGACCAGGCCAAGCACTGTTTTCAACAACAGGTTTGCTTGATTCATCATAAATGTAAGCGTAAACTCTACTCCAGTTATAGCCAGTGTTATCAAAATACAGCTTTACTACTGCATTAGGATCTTTTTTCGTATAAACATAAGTCTTTGTAACAGTGTCTTCGCTGTTTGAAGCTGTCAGTGAAACATTAATTTTTGTTGCAACAGGTGAATTTTCACCGATTTTAAATGATTCGCCATTCTTAATCTGGAAAGGTGTGCCATTGTCAACAGTAACTGTTGCATAGTCAGCACCCTTTAGTTTAAGAGTAAGAGTAGTAGAGTCATAGAAGGAATTTGTACCCTCTGTGCTCTTCAGACTCATAGAAATAGATGACTGTGGGCCTTCAATTAGGATTGTACCATTGTCGCCTGTGTTAAATGTAGCCTTACCGCCGCTTACAGTAGCAGTTGTGTTATCATAAGCGTTAGTAACAACTGTACCGTCGCCCCATACTGAGCCAACATTAACTGCCAGGCTGGTGTTCTTAGGAGCAAACAATGTTGCAACTACTGAATCCTGAATATTGCCGTCGTCATATGTTCTTGAGAATGTGTAGCCGGTGCTTGAGCTGTATGCAGAAATTTGTTTATGCTGACCTGCACCAACTGCAAGGTGTTTGTTACGGAAGGTACCTACCTTTTGCCAGTGTGACAATATATCCTGATCCAGTGTATCCCAGTTCATAAAGCTTCTTAACTGGTGACCTGCTGAGGCTGAAGAACCTGCAGGTATTGGAATCTGAGGTCTGTTTGATTCATCACCGTAGTAGATCTGTATTGCACCAGGAAGCATTAGCATAAATGAACCGTTGTATTTCTTGTCGCCCTGAGCAATTACTGTATCGTGTGAAGAAATGTAGCTCAACATATTGAATGTTGGGTCATTGTTAATAGAACCTGCATATCTGCTGTAAACACTTTCAGCATTACCTGCTGACGGAATACTGCTGCTGCCTGCTGCAGAAGCGAACTCAAAGTTAATCATTGAGTCAAAGCCGCCATCTGTAAAGTACGGACTCTTTGCAACTCCGTGACCAAAGCACTCACCTGTCATCCAGAAGTCAAGGTCGTCCAGCTTCTTGTCAGGGTTTTCAGCTTTCCAGTCCTTTAAAGCCTTAACGCACTTTTGCTTTAGTGTTTTCCAATTCTCCAGCTCAACATGCTTAGCAGTATCGCAACGGAAACCATCTACACCAAACTCACGAACCCACTCTGCAAGCCAGTCTGACAAATAACCTGTAACAGTGTTTTCAGCGCCGTACTCGGCAACCTTGGAGCTGTATGTACCCTCTCTGGTCCATTTTGTTTTCAGAATTTCAGGAATACCTACATTTGTTGACTGATCAGTCTTAAAGTCAGGCAAGCCTGAAAGACACATGGTCAAGTCACCGCCGCCGCCGTTTGTATATCCCGGCAAGCCGCATCTAATCCAGTCGGTACCCCACCATTTTGCCCAGCTTGTTCTGGCTGATGGACTGTCATTGTAGTCTATAAAGCTGTGGTAATCTTGGTTGTTTACATTTTTATGTGGGTAGTAGTATGAATCCCAGCCGCTCGCTACAGGGCCATAGCCATACTCGTCCATATCCTTCAAGCTGTTGTAGCCTGAGTGGTTCATTACTATGTCCATAACGATACGAATACCGTGACTATGTGCTGTATCTACCAGCTTACGGAATTCTTCTTTTGTACCGAAGTTTTTGTCTGACTCTGTGTAGTCAAGAACATAATAACCGTGGTAGGAGTAGTGTGCAAAGCTTTTTGAGCCGTCGCCACCTACAACATAACCGTGAATTTGCTCATAAGGTGCTGACAGCCAAATTGCATTAACACCCAGGTCGTTAAAGTAACCATCCTCAATCTTTTGTGTAATACCGGCAAAGTCACCGCCCTGGAAGAATCCCGTTTTGTCAGCGTCAGCGTCGGATACAACATTGCCGTCTTGGTCCAGACCTCTGCCGTATTCATGGTCATTGCTCTTGTCACCGTTGTAAAAACGGTCTGTCAGCAGGAAGTACACTGTTGCATTGTCCCAACTAAAGGTAGATGCGTCACCTGTGGTTGGTTGTACAGCCTTCGTAGATACGCTGCTGTTTGTTACGGCAGAAGCACTTGTCGTTGTTGCTGCAACAACTGCAACGGAAGAAACCATTGTTGTTGCCAAAGCAATAGAAAGCAGCTTTTTGCCGAAACGCTTTTTCTCATTCATCTTGTAAACCTCTCTTTCAAAATAAGTGCCACATATAGTTACTGCATATCTAAACCGTAACTACATAGGTTAATTATATCAACTTTGCTAAATTTTGTATATTAATATAATCAACAAATAATTATTCAAAAAAATGTACAATAGTTCCATTATTTATGATAAAAATCACGGCTGTTTTACCTTGTATTGTTATTCAATAATAAAACTCCTTTAAAATCCTGTCAGAATTTATACCTGTTTTAAAAGCATTAACAAATAAAAATTCTGTGCATAGTATAGGATAAGCCTAAATTTGAGAGGAGATATAAAATGATAGATGAAATTTACAATTTGAACAAAAGCGAAAAAATTATTCCCCCTATTCCAAAGGATGCAACAGTTACAATGGCATATGTTCCGTATCAGAATGATGATAATTTATATTCATCTGACCATGGATTTGTCATTGGCACAATGTTTCCGACGCTAAACAAGCCCTTTAAAGGATGTGGTGATAAAAAATGACAGAACGAGATATTTTAATGAACAAAATTGCAACCATAGACTTTGCTCTTGTGGATATGCATTTATTTTTGGATACTCATCCCAACAATACAGCCATAGCTAAAAAAATCAGCGAATATGAAGAAAAGTCACTTGACCTAAAGTTTGAATATGAAAACAATTATGGCCCGTTGACCACCTCGGCCGAAAATGGGAACAAATGGGCGTGGATTTCCAACCCATGGCCGTGGGATTCAACAACAGAGGAGGAATGCTGATATGTGGCAATATGAAAAAAAGCTGCAATTCCCGATTAATATAAAAAATCCAAACCCTAAAATGGCACAGATAATTCTTTCACAGTACGGAGGCCCTGATGGTGAGCTTGCAGCGTCTCTGCGTTATCTTACGCAACGCTTCTCTATGCCGTACCCTGAGCTTAAAGCCGTACTGACTGATATTGGTACCGAAGAATCCGACCGTATAGGTTGTTGCCTAGCCATAAAAAAGCCGACCTCCAAATCGTTAGATTCTTAGTCTAACCTTTTGAGGTCGGCTCAAGTCGTCACCGCTTGTATAAGTTAATTATCTTTTTATGGCTTTATCCGGACTGTTTACAGAAAGCCATACTCAAATAACGCTTATTCACAATCGCAAGCGTTATGATTATCGTCTGAGCAGTCGTCGCAGCCGCAGCCGCAAACACCGTCTTCATCTTCGTCACAAAGTGAGCTGAAATCGAATTCTAAAATCTCGCCGCAGTTAGGGCACTTTGTTTCGCCGCAAAGGAGAACATCTTCTTCTACATTAATATCTTTGCCGCAGGTAGGACAAGTAACCTCATAGAAAACATTTTCATCCTCATCGTCACAGCAGTCTGCACAGCCGCAATCGTCATCGTCATCGTCGAATGCATCGTCGTCATAAACATATGACTCCAGCTCTGAAAGGCATTCGTCAACCTCGTCAAGCTGGTAAACCGCATCGTCAACCGTATCTGCAACTGTTGAAATACCGTTAGCCATTTCTTCCAAAACATCAACTATAGCATTGATAACCTTAACTTCGTCCTTGCTTTCGTCAAGCTTAAGTCCCTCTGCAAGACCTTTAATATAAGCGACCTTTTCTGATAATGTCATTTTATAATCTCCTTTACCTGTAAGCACGCATTATGCTCTTGACATATACTCGCCTGTACGAGTATCAATCTGGATTTTATCGCCTTCGTTAATGAAAATAGGTACTTTAATTTCAGCGCCTGTTTCAAGTGTAGCCGGCTTAGTAACATTTGTAGCTGTGTCACCCTTAACGCCAGGCTCTGTCTGTGTTACCTCAAGAACAACAAATGTTGGCGGCTCTACACCGAAAACATTGCCCTTGTATGAAAGAACCTTACATACCATATTCTCTTTAACAAACTTAAAGTTGTCGCCGAGAACATCCTTACCGATAGGCATTTGCTCGTATGTTTCGTTGTCCATAAAGTAGTACAGGTCGCCGTCCTCGTACAAATACTCCATATCTCTTCTCTCAATGTAAGCTGTAGGGAATTTTTCAGTAGGGTTAAATGTTTTTTCAACTACTGCACCTGTAATTACATTTCTTATTTTTGTTCTTACAAAAGCGGCACCCTTACCAGGCTTAACATGCTGGAATTCAATAATTGAAACAACCTGTCCGTCCATTTCAAAGGTAACGCCGTTTCTGAAATCGCCTGCTGTAATCATAAATTATAATCCTCCTAATTATTATAGCGGCTCTAAACCGCACTATACAAATACATTATACATAATATGCCATAAAATTGCAACACTAATTATTTACTAATATATAATATAATGACCTGTATTTATGCAACCGCACATTTCTAAAAAGCATAGAAAATATATTTTTTCTGTTATAGCAGGCAATTATACAAAAATTTGCGTATAATTTTATAATTAAGCATAAAAGCGGCAGAAGAACGGCACCGGCTGTTCTTCTGCCTTGTTTTTAAAAGAATATAGGCTGCAGCTGCCTGCCTTTTAGGGCAAGCTCAACAGCTGTAGTTATTTTAGAAAAATCCGCCACCAATGAATTTGGCTTTTTTATTACATCGTCCTGACTAAGAGGTACTACATATATATTTTTGTAATTTAATATTTTCCCAAGATTTTGTGCTGAAATTCCTAATGCGTCATTACTTGCCAGTGCCAAAATAATGGGCTTACCCACTCTTAAAAGCGATTTGGCTGCCATTGTTACGCTTGTATCTGTTATACCGTTGCAAAGCTTTGCCAAAGTATTGCCTGTGCAGGGTGCTATAACCATAGCGTCGCACATATTTTTAGGCCCCAGCGGCTCTGCATCCTTAATAGAATTAATTAGCTTTTTTTCTGAAATCTTCTCCAGCTTTTCTATAAAATCCTTTGCCAAACCAAAACGGGTGTCGGTGGCTGAAGCGTTTTGCGACATTATAGGTATAATGTCATAACCTTTTTCTTTTAGCAGCTGTGCTTGTGGTATTGCTTTACTAAAGGTACAAAACGAGCCGCACATGGCAAAAGCTATTTTTGTGCTGCTCACGCCTTTTCCTCCTCAAGAATATTAAAAATAGTGTTTTTTATTATTTCACCTGATGTTTTTGGTGCAACCTTGCCCGGCAGTGATAATGCGTGAATAGCCGTTATGCCCATTCTCTGCGCACTGTCAAAATCCACTCCTCCCGGCACAGATGCCAGATCTATAATTAAGGCATTAGTTGCAATTTTTGCCATTACATGTGCGTCCAGTATTTTTGCAGGAACCGTATTAAATATTAAATCATATTCTCCGCTGGATATTAGGCTTGCATTGTCGACGGGAGTGTATCCGTTTAGCTTTATCCAGGCTAAGGATTCCTTTCTTCGGGCAGAAACATATACTCTTGCACCTAAGCCCTGGAGCATTTTTGCAAGCACCTTACCTATTCTGCCGTAGCCTGTTACAAGGCACCTTGAGTTGTTAATAGTACCAAGGTACTCCCTCATTGCAATTTCAATAGCACCCTCAGCGGTAGGTACAGCATTAAAAACCTGCATTTCTTCCCGACTTAAAAAGTCATATACTTCTATATTTTTCCAATAATCCCCCGTTTTCAGGAGCTTATCTTTCATAGGGCTAAATACAATTTTGCCATTAAAAAGCTGAGCAAATCTATTATTGAGGACTATCCTTTTATCCGAAAACGGGGTATTCAACATTCTGCCGTCCTTGGTTACAGGCAGAGGCAAAATAATAACCTCGCTGTTTTTTATACAGTCCTCCGGTTCTTCATAGCCTGCAAAGCTGTAAAGCTTTGAATCCAGCTTGTCAAAGCAGCTAAGAGTAACTGTGTAGCCGTCGTTTGCAATAGCCCTTGCTGCGGCCAGCTGTCGCTTGTCACCGCCAATTATACCAAATTTATTTATATTAATCATACTGTACCTCTCTGTATTTGTGCAAGCCACCTGTTAATACAGCCTTATTTTTATAATAGCGTTTGTATCGGCGGCAGTTATAATTTATAATACGGTTTAATATATAGTATGATTTTGTTATGCTTTTGTTCACAAATAAGAAAGTCTTTATTTGTACTTAAATCAGCAAACGGAGATGTTCTTAAATAAAAAAACATCTCCGCATTAACTTAATACATTATTTATATAACAACAAGCTCTTTGCTTAGTGCTGCAAAATTATGACAGCCGTTATTTGTTACAAGCACCATATCCTCTATTCTTACACCGAATTTATTTGGCAGATAAATGCCCGGCTCTACTGTAATAACCATATTATTGCTTAAAATAGTTTCACCTGATACCGAAACATTTGGTTGTTCGTGTATGTCCAAACCGACACCGTGACCGGTAGAATGACCAAAATATTCACCGTAGCCCTCGCTTGAAATAATATCTCTTGCAGTCTTGTCAACAGAACATGTCTTTACGCCGCTTTTTACCTTTTTAAGTGCAGCAAGCTGTGCCTGCAGTACAATATTATATATTTTTTTCATTTCCTCGTCAGCGTGGTTTACGGCAACGGTGCGTGTCATATCGCTGTGGTAACCGTTATAAAGTGCCCCGATGTCGCTTAGGAAAAAGTCGCCCTCTTTTACGAGATTATCCCCCGGCACGCCGTGAGGAAGTGATGTATTGGCACCGGTAATTGTAATAAGGCTAAAGGAAACACCCTCTGCCCCCTTCTTACGCATAAGGTACTCCAGCTCCAGTGCTATCTGTGCTTCGGTTACACCGGGCTTTATATAGTTAAGAACCTCTGTGTATGCCTCTTCGGTTATTTTTTGTGCCTCTGCCATAAATTTTATTTCATCGGCTGATTTTACAAGCCTTAGGTTGCTTATAAGCGCGTCAAGCATATTGCTGTCTGAAACAATTGTTCCAAACCTTGCAAAGGCGTTCTTGTAATTTTCCGCCTGTGCTGCGGTAACACTTTCACGCTCAATAAACAGCTCCTTTATATTCTCTTTGCTGCAAATTTCTTGTATGCTTTCGTATAATCTTTTAAAAACAACCACCTTACAGTGCTTTACCGACTTTTCTGCTGCCTCGCCGTATCTAAAATCCACAAGCAAATATGCATTTCTTTCAGTGACAAGAACACAGCCTGCCGATGAATTAAAGCCGGTAAAATAATAGCGGTTGGTATTTGATGTAATTAAAAAGCCCTGGGTACTGTTCTTTAGATTTTTCTGAAGCTTTTCTATTCTTTCTTTCATGCTAAGCGCCTCCATACAGACTTAAACAGTCTTAATATAATCCAGTGCCATATTGTAGCCCTTTGCGCCAAAGCCTGCAATCTGCCCCACGCATACAGGTGCCGTAACAGATTTATGTCTGAATTCCTCACGGGTATGGATATTTGACATATGCACCTCAATAAAAGGAATACTTACGCCTGCAATAGCATCTCTGATTGCATAGCTGTAGTGTGTTAATGCACCCGGGTTAATTATTACGGCGTCGTATTTGGTGCGGGCCTCATGAATTTTATCTATTATAGCACCCTCCCAGTTGCTTTGGTATATATCAACCTCTATGCCTATTTCTTTTCCGTAAGCAACAACACTTTGCTCAATAGCGTCTGCCGCTGTTTCACCGTAAATTTCCTTTTCTCTTATTCCAACCAAATTAAGGTTAGGACCTAAAAGCAACAAAACCTTTTTATTCATAATATTTATTCCTCTTTTATATATGGATTTACTCTGGCTTTTATTCTGTTAGTAAAGCCGGAGGTTAATTTTCTTCTTAATTTTACCGTTGTACCCTCTGCTTCAAGGGAAATTGGCTCAACCATAAATGCTTTTAAAAATAAAAGCTTACTGCCTAAAATATCCGTAAAAAACTGGTCGCCTATAACCAAGATGCTTTTACGGTGCAGTTTAAATTTAAAATACGCCCTTATATAGCCATACGGCGACGGTTTAAGACAGAACGAAACGAAGTCGCAGCCTGCCAGTTCGGCAATGGGCCTAACATTTTTATAAAAATTATTAGAGCATAATACAACTCTTATACCGTAGGCTTTTACATTGTTTATCCAATTTACATATTTACTGTCTATACTGTCGGCACCATAGGGCTTTATTGTATTATCAATGTCAAGTAACACGCACTCTGTATTCAGCTGCTTTAAGATATCTACCGATATGTCAAGCAGGCTTTTAAAGAAATATGTCTTCATTACTGTGGCACTCCTAAAATACGGCTTAATAAAAACAAAAAGACGGGCAATGCCCGTCCCTTGTCTACTAAATTAAGTAAAAAATAAGTAAAATTACTTAAATTTACGCTTACGAGCTGCTTCAGACTTCTTCTTGCGCTTTACAGAAGGTTTCTCATAAGCCTCTCTCTTACGAACCTCAGCTATAACGCCGGCTCTTGCACACTGCTTCTTGAATCTTCTTAAAGCACTCTCAAGAGACTCGTTATCTTTAATTCTAATTTCTGCCATTTATCTTCCCTCCCATCCGCCTAAGGCATGGGTATTTTGCATACAATTGCGTATAGTATTATACAATATGTTCTCATAGGTGTCAAGACTTAGGAATAAATTTAAGCAAATATTCAATAATATTTATTTAAGGCTGTATAAAATAAAAAATTTTTATTTTTCCTGTTGACAGATTACTTAATTTTTAATATAATCGTTATCAAAATTATTTTCCACAATTTAATTAGTATCAACCGAAAGAAGGAGATGGAACTGTGGAGCCGCTTCCCCGAAGCATAAAAACAACAAATTTTATTAAGGAATCCCCTATGTATCGCTTTAATTACACAGCCTTTGCCTGTCTGTATTTTAAAAGCAGGCACAGCTGTATAATGCTGTGTTAGTATGCACACATACTTAACAACGGTAAAATAATTAATGAAACTTATGATGGAGGATTTTTTAATTAATGCTACAACAATTATTATTACAGCTTATACTTATATTACTTAACGCATTCTTTGCGGCTACCGAAATTGCGGTTATTTCACTTAACGAAAAAAAGGTTCGTGCTTTAGCAGACGAGGGCGATAAAAAGGCAAAAAAGATGCTTAAAATTATTACCGAGCCTACACGCTTTTTGTCCACCATACAAATAGGCATTACGCTGGCAGGCTTTTTAGGCTCAGCGTTTGCGGCTGATAACTTTGCCCAAGGGCTGTCTGACTTTATTATTAAGACCTTTAATGTATCCTCGGAATTTTCAGGTGCAATTAACACTGTAGCTGTAATAGCTATTACACTTATACTTTCATACTTTACCCTTGTGCTGGGTGAGCTTGTACCCAAGAGAATAGCTATGAAGCACAAGGAAAAGCTTGCAAACTCCGTTTGCGGTATTATTTCTTTTCTAGCCGCAGTTCTAAGGCCTATAATTTGGTTCTTGACTATATCTACAAATGCAGTTTTAAAGATATTCGGCATTAATCCTAAGGAAAAAGAGGAGCCTGTTTCTGAAGAAGACATAGTGTTGCTGCTTGATGCAGGTGCTGACGAGGGCTCGTTTAAGGCAGATGACATTGAGTATATTAAAAATGTCTTTAAGCTTGAAAACAAAACGGCTGAGGATGTTATGGTCTCAAGAAAATCAATAGTTTTTCTCTCCCTTGGCAGTTCACAAAAGGAAATTGCCGATGTTATAAAAAATAACGGCTACTCAAGAATTCCTGTGTTTGACGGTGATGTTGACAATATTGTGGGCATACTACATATTAAGGACTATTTGATGAATTACCTTGACAGTGATTTTAAGCTAATGAATATTTTGAGGAAGCCGGTGTTTGTACCGGAATCTGTAAGCCTTTCCGTACTGTTTAAGGAAATGCAGACTAACCATACTCATATGGCTGTAGTTATAAATGAATACGGCGAAACCGCCGGTATAGTAACTATGGAGGATATTTTGGAGGAGCTTGTAGGCGAAATATGGGACGAAAGCGACAGAGAGGTTACAGAGTTTCAAAAAATAAACGACAAGCAGTACAAGGTCAGCTGCAACGCCTCTGTAGAAAGCTTTATGGATTATTTTAACCTAGACAGCGACAGCAGCATAGAGGCGGCTACAGTAAACGGCTGGCTGGCTGAAATAAGCGGAACAATTCCGCAGGTTGGCTACACACTTGAATATAAAAATTTAGTTATTACCGTTACAAAGGCAGACGATGTAATGGCACACGAAATCTTCGTTGAAATTAAATAAACTAAGCTTTAAGCTAACCTGTATACATAAAAAACTGTTTGTACTTTGATACAATTACTTAGATTTTTTCCAAGAAAATATTGAACAGCAAAAGCCAAGGCATCTTTGTAAGGGTGCCTTGGCTTTATATTTTTGTGTTTTCACCTTACAACTTTTCAGCTGTAGGGTGAAAGCAATTTTAATTTTTATTGTTTACGGCATCTCTAAAGGCCATTGCGGCCGCCTCCGGACTTTCGGAAATGACCATAAAAACATAGCCGTTACAGGTGTCGGTAACATAATTCCTTATAAGCTCGCTTTCCTTTGGGCTTTGGCTGTAGCCCTTGAGCTTTAAGGCAATGTGCTTTGATATTGCCTCCAGTATCGCTTTATTGTCATCAGGGTTTTTAAGCTTAAAGCAGGCAAGCTCAACTGCCGATGAGCTTGAATCGGCTATATAAATAGATGTTTGGGTGACACTGTCCTCCGGAACATCAATATGACCGGAAATGTCGCCGCTGTCAAGCTCGCTTATGTCCTCGTAACCTATCTCTTCAATAACTTCCTTATTTACCTGTGCAGCCGATATTTCAGGTGTAATACTTGAAGAAACGCTGCTTTTTTTACTTTGCCCCAGCTCTGTCAGTACATATACACAGCCGACTATAGCTGCAATGGCAATAAGCATAATAATAATGAAAGTAAGAAGTTTTTTGGCAGCACTAGACATAACACACCTCTTTTCTTATTTTCTTCTTCATACAATTCTCGTTATAATTTAAATACAAAGGCAGTAAATGTCAGTCTATAGCTTTGCTGTTAATTTCTTCCAAGGCCTTTTCAATAAACTGCTCAACAGTAAATGCACCCAGGTCGCCGTGCTTTCTTGAACGGACGGAAATCGTATTATTTTCAATATCCTTATCGCCCATTAAAATCATATATGGAACCTTTTCAAGCTGAGCCTCTCTGATTTTATATCCTATTTTCTCACTTCTTGTATCAATTTCGCATCGCATGCCTACAGCGTCAAGCTTTGCCTTTACTTCCTTCAGTGCGTCAATATGTCTGTCTGCAATAGGAAGCAACTTAACCTGAACAGGAGCAAGCCACATTGGGAATGCACCTGCATATTTTTCAATAAGCAAGGCAAGTGTTCTTTCGTAACAGCCTATTGATGTTCTGTGAATGATATACGGATTTTTCTTAACGCCATCCTTATCAACATATTCCATACCAAACTTTTCTGAAAGCATTTGGTCAATCTGGATTGTAATAAGAGTATCCTCTTTGCCATATACATTCTTAATCTGAATGTCCAGCTTAGGGCCATAGAATGCAGCCTCGCCTACGCCGACAGCATACGGAATTTCAAGATGGTCAAGAATCTTCTGCATTTTGCTTTGAGCCTCGTCCCACTGCTCAGGCGTGCCTATATACTTTTCACGGTCATTAGGATCCCACTGTGAGAATCTGTATGATACATCCTCATACAAGCCTAAGGTCTTCAGCATAAATATTGCAAGCTCCAGACAGCCTCTGAATTCGTCCTCAAGCTGCTCCGGGGTACACATTAAATGTCCCTCTGAAATTGTAAACTGGCGTACACGAATCAGTCCGTGCATTTCGCCGCTGGCTTCATTTCTGAACAATGTAGATGTTTCGTTATAACGCAAAGGCAAATCTCTGTATGAACGGCCTCTGTTTAAATATGCCTGATATTGGAACGGGCATGTCATAGGACGAAGTGCAAATACCTCTTTATCGTTTTCAGGATCTCCCAATATAAACATACCGTCCTGATAGTGGTCCCAGTGACCTGAAATTTTATAAAGGTCGCTTTTGGCCATAAACGGTGTTTTCGTAAGCAGCCAGCCACGCTTCTGCTCTTCATCCTCAACAAATCTCTGCAAAAGCTGAATAATTCTTGCACCCTTAGGCAGAAGAATAGGTAAGCCCTGACCTATTACATCAGATGTTGTAAACAGCTCAAGCTCTCTGCCAAGCTTGTTGTGGTCACGGGCAACAGCCTCTTCTCTCTGCTTTAAATATTCCTCAAGCATAGAAGCCTTTGGAAATGCTACGCCATATACACGGCACAGCTGCTGGTTGTTGCTGTCGCCGCGCCAATATGCGCCTGTGCAGTTTAGCAGCTTAACAGCCTTAACTGTACTTACGCTCATTAGATGAGGGCCGGCACACAGGTCTGTAAAGTCGCCCTGCTTATAGAAGCTGATTGCCTCTCCCTTGTCGGCATGCTCCTTAGCAAGCTCTACCTTATAAGGCTCGTCCATTTCCTCAAGCATTTTTACAGCCTCGTCAGGAGCAAGTTCAAATTTTTCTATAGCTATGCCGCTTTTTACTATAGACTTTATTTCCTTCTCTATGTTCTGCAAATCCTCAGCCGAAAATGGATTTTCAACCTCAAAGTCATAGTAAAATCCGTTGTCTATTGCAGGTCCAATGGCAATTTTTGCCTGTGGATACAGTCTTTTGACAGCCTGAGCCAAAATGTGCGACGCAGTATGCCAAAAGGCCTTTTTACCCTCCGGATTATCAAAGGACAGTATTTCAACAGTATATTTTTGGTCGTTATCCAAAACTGTTCTTAAATCCTTTATTTCGCCGTTCACCCTGCATACACAGGCATTTTTGTAAATGCCGCCGCCTAATGACTTGGCAACATCCGCTACGGTAGTGCCATTTTCAAACTCCTTTACAATACCGTTTTTCAGTTCAACGCTTACCATTAATAATCAATCCTTTCTGATAAATTAAATAAGCCCCGTCCCGCAAATGGGACGAGGCTACAACTCGTGGTTCCACCCAAATTCAGTACGGCACAAGCCATACCCTTTAGATACATATAACGGTGTTCACCGGCACGCCTTGAACACGGCACACAGCTCCAAGGTGGTAACTTACAGGCACTTATATGCTCATTGCAGAATACAGAGCACTCTCTGAAAAAGCGTTTAAGTAAATCTTGTCCTTATCACAGCTTTTGTCTTTATATTTGAGTTTATGATAGCACCATTATTCTGTTTCGTCAAGTTACATTTCTTTAATAATTTATAAGTTTTCACCTTTTATAAAGCTGCAACCTGCTGCACAAAAATTAAGTTCCTCGGGCTATTGCATATTTTAATATAAATAACTATGGACTGAACTCAAGGTTATTATTATATTTATAACTGCTTTTATACAGATTTTTTTAATAAATTAATAAAATAAATTACTGAAACTATTTACAACAACAGTTAATGATGATATAATGTTTAAAGTGAAATGTCAACAAATGTGCAGTGTTTTTTTAGGCACATACGGACTTTTTTATTATATAGGAGGTAACTGATGATGAAAAGGTTATTTTTCGCTTTAACTGCAGCAGTAGTTTTGACCTGCAGTGCATTTTCCGCAGCAGCAGTTGACAGCCCAAGTGCTACTGTTCCAACCGGAAATATTAGCCCTGCCAATGCTTCTACCCCATCCGGCTCTTCCGGCTCTGCAAGTCCGGCAACGACCTCACCTAAAACAGGTTTAGACGGTTCTGCGGCAATTCTGGTCGCTTTGGGTGTTTTGACAGTTGGCGGCGTTGCTGTAACAGCTAAGAAAAAGCTAAGCAAATAATTTTATTGAAAACACATAACCACGCTTAGTGCGTGGTTTTTGTTTATTATACTCACTTTTATGCTAACTGCAAACAAAGGATGTTTACTATGAAAAAAAATAAAACAATTTTCAGGGTTATTTTAACCATAGCTATAGTGCTTTTAGTATGCGGTTTAGGTTATATATGCTGGTATCTGTTTAATATCTATACAAGCGGTCACGAATATGAAAATCTGCAGCAGCCTACCAACAGCCCTACCGAAAAAGCCACCGAAAGCACAGCGGCTACCGGTGACACACCTGACGCACCGCCGGATAATGTTGCACCAAAGGAGGTGCACGACACCGTAAACGGCAGCATTAACTTTACAAAGCTGTGGGAAATTAACACAGACCTGTATGCGTGGATTAAAATACCAAACACTGCAATAGACTACCCTGTTGCACAACATTCGGGTGATGACGACTCTTACTACCTAAATCACAATATGTACAAAGAAAGTGCCTTTGCCGGATGTATATACACCGAAAAGCTGAATAAAAAGGATTTCTCGGATCCTAATACAGTATTGTACGGTCACAATATGCAAAACGGAACTATGTTTAGGGCATTGCACAGCTTTAGAGATAAGGATTTCTTTGATGCAAATAAATACATATATATTTACTTGCCTGACAGAACCCTTACATATGAAATTTTCTCGGCCTACGAATATGATGACAGGCATTTGCTGTATTCATTTGATTTTTCGGATAAAAAAGTATTCCGGGAATATTTAGATTACGCACAAAATCCAACATCATCTATGATGTACAACACACGCAGTCTGAATGTTACAGCAGATGACAAAATTATCACCCTAAGCACCTGCCTGGGTGACATAGAAACCTCAAGATACCTTGTACAGGGAGTGTTAATTAAAGATGAGCCAATCCAATCAGCAACCGAATCAGGAACCAACCACGCAGAATAACGAAAGCTCTGTCGGCAGCCATACTCACCGCAGCAAAATAAAGCGTGAAAAGGTTGAATTTTCAATTAACAAAGACGATGACAATATTCCGGTTGCAAAATACGCCAAGCCGCTAAATAAAAACAAAAAAGCAAAGAAGAAAAAGGGCAAGGCTTTTAAGTTTTTTGTTACCTTGGGAATTGTTGTAGCCTCACTTTTGTTAATAGCTATAATCACTCTGGTTGTTCTGCTGTTTATGGGAAAAAGCAGTATGCTGGGTGATAATGAAAATGCCTCTAAGAACATTGCCGTGCCTTCAAGTGTGCAAAAGGCAGAGGATGACTACATAATATATGACGGTCACAAATACAAATACAATAAAAATGTTACCACAATACTCTTTGCCGGCATTGACAAGGAAACAAGCGAGCATAGAGAGGGCGTTGTGGGTACAGGCGGTCAGGCTGACAGCATATTTGTTTTGTCACTTAACACAGATACGGGAAAATACACTATGTATAATGTTTCCCGTGACAGTATGGTTGATGTAAACATTTGTGACACAGCCGGCAATTTTAAAGGTACAGAAAGAATGCAGATATGTCTGGCACACTCATACGGTGACGGCGGCGACACCAGCAACGATAACCTAAAGCGTTCTGTTTCACGACTTTTCTTTGGCATTCCGGTGAATGCATATATGTCGGTAGACCTTGATGTTATTCCTATACTGAATGACGCCGTAGGCGGTGTGAATGTAAATGTTATAGAAGACCTTAGCAGCTATGACCCGGCTTTGCAAAAGGGTGCCAATGTTACCTTAAAAGGTGAGCAAGCGGAAATATATGTAAGAAGCAGAGATGTTAGCGGCGGCGTTGAACAAAACGAGCTGCGAATGGAAAGACAAAAGAGTTATATTGATTCCTTTATCAACCAAACTATTCAGCTTACTAAAAAGGATCCAACTACTCCTATAAGCCTTTACAACAGCATAAGCGACTACTGTAAGACCGATATTGATGCGGCTAAAATTACATACCTGTCAAGCCTGTTTGTGACAAACGGTTTTTCCTCTGACGAAAACATAGTTAAAGTACCAGGTCAAGCCGTTATGGGCGAAAAATATGCCGAATACAATGTAGACAATGATAAGTTTTTTGAAGAGATACTAAATACATATTATACAAGAGTAGATTAATCGGTAAATTTAACCCCTCGGCATTATGCGAGTTCGTATATGCCGAGGGGTTTTCTATATTGACATAAGCACTGTAGGCTTCTAAATTACTGTAAGCTTTTAAAAGGTAGGTGTCATTTTATATGACCAGTCTTATCCCCTGTAATAAATCTACTTACACTTTTTACCATATTATCAGCTGTAATTACCTATTACCAAAATAAAAATTTTAGATAAAAATTATATAAAGCAAAAACCGACCGGGCGTTTGTACTGCATTTTCTTGTGCAGCACAAGCCCAGTCGGTTTTTATTCTATGCTATATTACCACTTGTAATATATGACGTGCTGTTTATTAGTACATACCGCCCATATCAGGAGCAGCAGGAGCAGCTGCAGCAGGCTCTTTAATGTCTGTTACCAATGACTCTGTTGTCAAAACCATTGAAGCTACAGACGCTGCATTTTGAAGTGCCGAACGAGTAACCTTTGTAGGGTCTATAATGCCGGCAGACAGCATATCTACATACTCCTCTGTAAGAGCGTTAAAACCATAGCCAACCTTGTCAGCAGCCTTAATCTTCTCAACAATTACAGAGCCCTCAAGGCCTGCATTAGCGGCAATTTGACGAATTGGCTCTTCAAGTGCCTTTAGAACAATTGTCATACCTGTCTTTTCGTCACCCTCTGCCTCTGCAATAGCAGCTTCAACAGCAGGAATAGCATTCAGCAGTGCAGTACCGCCGCCGGCTACAATACCTTCTTCAACAGCAGCCTTTGTAGCAGCCAAAGCGTCCTCGATTCTTAGCTTTTTCTCTTTCATTTCAATTTCTGTTGCGGCACCAACCTTAATAACAGCAACACCGCCTGAAAGCTTTGCCAAACGCTCCATAAGCTTTTCACGGTCGAAGTCAGATGTTGTTTGCTCGATTTGAGATTTAATGTGGTTTACTCTTGCCTTAATATCCTCAGAGTTACCTGCACCGTCAACGATAATTGTATTTTCCTTGTCAACCTTAACCTGTCTTGCACGGCCAAGCTGGTCAAGAGTTGTATCCTTTAGCTCCAAGCCAAGGTCAGAAGAAATAACCTGTCCGCCTGTAAGAATAGCAATATCCTGAAGCATTTCTTTTCTTCTGTCACCAAAGCCAGGTGCCTTTACACCAACGCAAGTAAATGTGCCACGAAGCTTGTTAAGAACAAGTGTTGTAAGAGCCTCGCCCTCAATGTCCTCAGCAATAATCAGAAGCTTTTTGCCTGTCTTTACAATTTCTTCAAGCAATGGAAGAATTTCCTGAATGTTAGAAATCTTTTTATCTGTAATAAGAATTAGTGCATCGTCAAGCTCAGCAACCATCTTTTCTGAATCTGTAGCCATATATGGTGCAATATAGCCACGGTCAAACATCATACCCTCTACAACCTCGGAGTATGTTTCAGCTGTTTTTGATTCCTCAACTGTAATTACACCGTCTGTAGTAACCTTTTCCATTGCCTCTGCTATCAGCTTACCTATCTTAGGGTCTGCTGAAGAAATACCGCCAATGCTTGCAATATCCTCCGAGCCGTTAATCTGCTTTGAGTTATCCTCAATAGCCTTTACAGCTACATCTGTAGCCTTTTGGATACCCTTTTTAAGAATCATTGGGTTTGCACCTGACGCTACATTTTTCATACCCTCACGAATAAGAGCCTGTGTAAGAAGTGTAGCGGTTGTAGTACCGTCACCGGCAATATCATTGGTTTTAACAGAAACCTCTTTAACAAGCTGTGCACCCATATTTTCAAACGGATCCTCAAGCTCAATTTCCTTAGCGATAGTAACACCGTCGTTTGTAATTAGCGGTGCGCCGAACTTTTTATCCAAAACTACATTTCTGCCCTTAGGGCCCAGTGTAATTTTTACTGTATCTGCCAACTGATTAATACCATTCATTAATGCCTTTCTGGCATCCTCTCCATAAGCAATTTGCTTAGCCATAATTCATTTCCTCCTAAATATATTGTAATAAAATTATTCTACTACAGCTAAAATATCTGACTGACGAACGATTGTGTACTCTTCACCGTCAAGCTTTACATTTGTGCCTGAATACTGGTTTGTAATAACCTTGTCGCCAACATTCACATACATAGTAACCTCTTTACCATCTACTACTCCGCCCGGGCCTACAGCTACTACATTAGCAAACTGTGGCTTTTCCTGAGCAGATGTTGCAAGAACAATACCGCTTTTTGTTGTTTCTTCAGCCTTTTGTGCCTTTAGAACTACTCTGTCTAACAATGGTTTAATTGTCATAATATTATTCCTCCTATGGATTATCTTATATCTTTAGCACTCCTTATCCTCGAGTGCTAAAGATATAATAAACCTTTTTATGGTAAAAATCAAGTGGTAAGACTATGTTTAATAAATTATTCACAAATTACCTATTATTCGGTATATATAAGCAAGCAATCGCCTCACAAATCCGTTTAAGCGACATTAAGCATTACCATAGATATATTTATAAAGCCGCATAACCTTATCTTTTAAATTATCATCAAGCAATGACAGCCCCTTAGTTCTGATATTTTCCGGAATACCATAAAAGCCCTCTGCTATGCTGCCGGCTATAGCGGCTATAGTGTCGCTGTCACCGCCAAGGGAAACAGCCAGCCTTACAGCATTTTCAAAGCTGTCACCCTCTAAAAAAGCTGTAATTGCCTGTGGTACAGTTTCCTGACAGGATTCACTGCGGACATATGCCGGACGGATTTCATCACAGGTTCTGTTTAAATTATATTCAAATTCCGCTTCAATATATTTCTTTATTTCACTCTTGCTTCTGCCCTGTCTTGCTAAAAATATTGCCGCAGCTGTAGCCTCGGCCCCTTTTATACCCTGTGGGTGATTATGCGTAACCTTCGCCGTAAGTCTTGCAAAGCGCCTAACCTCCGCCATGCTGTTGTACAGCCAAGCCACAGCTGATACACGCATAGCCGAGCCGTTGCCAAAGCTGTTATAGGGCTGTGGAGTGTTGGAATAAAGCCACTGATTAAACCTATAACCGTAGCCTGCATTTGGGTATTCTCGCCCAAGCCTCCGCATTGACCGTATTACCTGCAGCTCTGTTTTTTCGTAATCGTTGCAGCCGTTTATTAAGCCCTCAGCCACAGCTACAGTCATAACCGTATCGTCTGTAAAATGTGAGTTACTGCTAAAAAGGGGAAAATCTACGGTTTTTATATTATTTGCCTCAAGCTCATAAGGGCTGCCCACAATATCGCCAATAATAGCACCAAGCATAAAAGCACCTCCTTTTGTCTACCGTACAAGCGCAGTTCAGTATAGCATTGGTAATCTTATTTTCCTTGTGAATATAGCACTCTGTTGGGTACAGCATTATTGCGCTGTATATATTCGCAAGTCTGCCCTACTACGCCGTTTAATATTATGCATTACTTAACTGCAACTATGCCTTAGCTTATTTAAGTATATATTCAAAAAGGCGGCTGTCAATAAAATCAACAGCCACCCTTTTAGATATGTTATAAGGATAATTCTTTAATTAAACACCCTGTGCGATCATAGCGTCTGCTACCTTCTCGAAGCCTGCAATGTTAGCACCTACTACATAGTTGCCGTCAAAACCGTACTTCTTAGCAGCTGAAGCAATGTTGTTGAAGATATTAACCATAATACCCTGAAGCTTCTGGTCAACCTCTTCAAATGTCCAAGACAGACGCATTGAGTTCTGGCTCATTTCAAGAGCAGAAGTAGCAACACCGCCTGCATTTGCAGCCTTACCAGGAGCAAACAGTACGCCTGCCTCTTGAAGAAGCTTTGTAGCCTCTAGAGTTGTAGGCATATTAGCACCCTCAGCAACAGCAATAACACCGTTAGCGATTAGTCTCTTAGCGTCATCCTCAAGAAGCTCGTTCTGAGTAGCACATGGCAGAGCAACATCACACTTAACAGACCAGTCGAACTTGCCCTCGTGGTACTCTGAGTTAGGACGGTAGTTCTTGTACTCTGTAAGTCTTTGTCTCTTAACTTCCTTAATTTCCTTAATTGCGTCAAGGTCAATACCCTCAGCATCGTAAATCCAACCTGTTGAGTCAGACAAAGTAACAACCTTTGCACCAAGCTGTGTAGCCTTCTGTGTAGCGTAAATAGCAACATTACCTGCACCGGAGATACATACAGTCTTACCTGCTATGTCGTGACCGTTCTGCTTTAGCATTTCCTCTGTTAGGTATAGCAGACCATAGCCTGTAGCCTCTGTTCTGGCAAGAGAACCGCCGTAAGATAAGCCCTTACCTGTAAGAACGCCCTCGTAAACATTCTTAATTCTCTTATACTGACCAAACATATAGCCAATTTCACGAGCGCCTGTACCAATGTCACCTGCAGGAACATCTGTGTCTGCACCAATGTGTCTGCATAGCTCTGTCATAAAGCTCTGGCAGAAAGCCATAACTTCTCTGTCACTCTTGCCCTTAGGGTCAAAGTCAGAGCCGCCCTTACCGCCGCCGATTGGCAGTCCTGTTAGTGAATTTTTGAAAATCTGCTCAAAGCCCAGGAACTTAATAACGCCCAGGTTTACAGATGGGTGAAGTCTTAGACCGCCCTTGTAAGGTCCGATAGCGCTGTTAAACTGTACACGGAAGCCACGGTTTACCTGAGTTTTGCCGTTATCGTCTACCCAAGGTACTCTAAACATTATAACTCTTTCAGGCTCAGTAATTCTCTCTAGAATGCTGTTTTCCTGATACTTAGGATTTTGCTCAAATACAGGCTCCAAGGACTCCAGAACCTCTGTTGCTGCCTGAATAAACTCAGGCTCGTTTGAATTTTTTGCCTTTAGTATTTCTAGTTGTTCACTAACATATGACATTGAAATACTACCTCCTTAAACACATTATTAATTAAAATAAAAAAATTACATCCACAACAGGAACACTGCTGCAGATGTACTACATTACCAAATAACAGCCCCGTTGCTGAACGACTCAATTATAGCACAGTTATTTTCAATGTGCAACCTTATTTTTCTGTTTTTTGCAATAAATTTATTAATAAATTGCAAATTTTTACAGCATTTCATTTACCGATGTGCTGTAGTAATTAAAGGACTTTAATTTTCAGCACAATTTTGTGCTATGGTACAAAAAGAAAAGGAGCGTAAAAACGCTCCTAAAGTCTGTATATTATTATTAAAATGTCACAAACAAACCGACATTACAGCTGACAGCCGCAGCCGTGGTCGTGGTCGCACTCTTTAATTTCTCCTACTATAAGAGTAGGGTCAACGCCACGCCTTTTGTAGTAGTCGCTTACTGCTGCTTTAATAGCCTGTTCTGCAAGAACCGAACAGTGAACTTTCACCGGCGGCAAACCGTCCAGAGCTTCCATAACTGCTTTGTTTGTAAGCTTTAGTGCGTCATTAATAGACTTGCCCTTTATAAGCTCAGTAGCCATAGAGCTTGTAGCTATTGCCGCACCGCAGCCAAAGGTTTTAAACTTAACATCTGTAATAACATCGTTATCAACCTTAATGTACATTTTCATTATGTCGCCGCACTTTGCGTTGCCTACCTCACCTATACCGTCGGCATCTTCAATTTCGCCTACATTGCGTGGATTTGCAAAATGATCCATAACCTTTTCACTATATGCCATTTTTCATTATCCTTTCTGTAATAAAATTACTTTCCCTGTTCCTGTTGTTTAATTCTTTCCCACACCGGCGACATAGACCTAAGCGTATTTACTACCTGCGGAACACACTTAGCTATATAGTCAATATCCTCTTCGGTGGTTTCGTCACTAAAGGAAAGTCTTAAAGAGCCGTGGGCAATTTCGTGAGGCAAGCCGATAGCCAAAAGCACATGGCTTGGATCCAGTGAGCCTGATGTACAAGCCGAGCCTGACGAAGCACATATGCCCATCAGGTCAAGCCTTAAAAGCAAAGCCTCACCCTCAATGCCCTCAAAGCACATATTTATATTGCCCGGCAGTCGTTTTTCTCTGTCGCCGTTTAGTCGGCTTCTTTCTATTTTAGACAAGCTGTCAATAAGCCTGTTTCTTAATCCTGTAAGCCTTTCTGTGCGCTGTTTCATTGTTGCCTTAGCACGCTTAACGGCACTTGCCAAACCAACAATACCGGCAACATTTTCTGTACCGGCACGCATTCCTCTTTCCTGTGCGCCGCCGTCAATTAAAATCTGCGGTCTTACACCCTGTCTTATATACAAAGCACCGCAGCCCTTTGGTCCGTGCAGCTTATGCGCTGTCATAGACAGTAAATCAATATTTTGCTTTTTAACATCTATAGGAACATTGCCCATAGCCTGAACTGCATCGGTATGGAATAAAACGCCGTGCCTGCGGCAAACTGCACCAAGCTCTTCAATAGGCTGTATAGTGCCGATTTCATTATTTGCATACATAATGCTTACCAATGCTGTTGTATCCTTAATAGCTGCCTCCAGCTCTTCGGGACGAACTAAGCCGTCGCTGTGAACATCAAGCAGAGTAATTTCAAAGCCCTCTTTTTTTAGGGCGTCACAGGTGTGCAAAACTGCGTGATGCTCAAAGGCAGATGTAATAATATGGTTTTTGCCCTTTGCCTTCAGTGCTCGGGCGACACCCTTAATAGCCCAGTTGTCAGACTCACTGCCGCCTGATGTAAAGAATATTTCCCGTGGCAGGGCGTTGATTGCCTCTGCAACATCAACTCTGGCAAGCTCTACAGCCTTTTGTGCCTCTGAGCCTATGGAGTACATACTTGACGGATTACCATACACTGTAGTAAGATATGGCATCATATCCTGCAGTACCTCCGGCGATAATGCTGTTGTTGCAGCGTTGTCTGCATATATTCTATTCATTTATCAAAACACTTCCCTACTGTAAATATAATATATAGTATAGTTAGGCGTATTTTTTTGCCTGTTCAACAGCCAGCCTGTCACAGCGTTCGTTTTCGGGATGCCCTGCGTGACCTTTTACCCACACCACAGTTACATTATGCCTGTCGTACTGCTCTAAGAGCTTTTCCCAAAGGTCAGGGTTTAGGGCAGGCTCTTTTTTATTTCGCATCCAATTATTTGCTTTCCACTTTTTCGCCCATCCCAGCTTTAAAGCGTTGCAAACATACTGAGAGTCACTGTAAAGGGTAACATTACAAGGCTCTTTTAAAGCGGTAAGTGCCTGCAAAACTGCTGTAATTTCCATTCGGTTGTTGGTGGTATCGGCCGCACCGCCGGACAACTCCTTTTCATTCCCTTTGTACCTAAGTATAGCACCCCAGCCACCGGGGCCGGGATTGCCCGAACAGGCACCGTCGGTAAATATTTCAACATTTTTCATATTAATATGTTCCTTGCCAGTAATTACTTTAAGGCTATTATATACCCTTAAATACATTATTTCAATAGGTTTTGTAAAATTTCTACTGAATTAGTAGGAATTACCCTTGCCGCATATTTTCAAGATAAATATTCCGTACAATATCTATAAATATATTGTGCCGCCTTTGCCGAAAATATTCCAAAATTTTATATAAAAAATAAACACCGAGCAATAAACAAGCCTTGTGCACTTGAATAATTCTCGGTGATATTTATTAATTGTTGCCTTATTGCAGACGCTTTTCTATATGCTTTGTTTTCGTTTATTGTCGATAGTGCTTTTTATTTTGTCAAAGGTTACTCCGTATTTTTCGGCAATGTCCTTTGCATAGCTTAAGCCCTGCGGAGGATTTATATACACCTTAAATGACCTTTCACCCTTGTCAACGCCTGTAACCATACTTTCAATTTTGGAGCTGCCCTCTACTGCACTGTTCATTTTAGAAACATTTGCGGCAAGCTCGTGCATATGGGTGTTGAATATGCACCTAACACCTAGGTAACGCATAGATTTCACAACATCGGTAGCAATATAAACGCCCTCGGTAACATTTGTTGTGGCAAGGCTCTCGTTTAGCAAAAGCAAGCTCTTTTCGGTAGCGTTGTTAAAAATATCGGCAAGTCTTGAGGATTCTTCACCCAGTCTGCCCAGGTCAACAGTGTCGTTTTCATCAGCAGGAAAATGAGTATATATATTGTCACAAGGGCTAAGACGAAGGCTGCTGCAAGGAACATATATACCGCACTGTGCCATTAAAACCGCCAAACCTAACGCCTGTGTAACGGTTGTTTTACCACCACGGTTAGGTCCTGTAAGGATAAATATTCTGCCTACATCATCGTTAAATTCTATCTTATTTGTAACTATATTTATATCCTCACCATTTACAACCTTAATAGCAAGCTTTAAATTGTAAAGGTCTGTTGCCTCAATTTCTCTGTTTTCTACAGGAAGTATTTCCGCCTTGCACATAGGAAGTCCTTTGGCCTGTATTTTATCTACAAGTTCTGCCCATCTTATGTAGAAGATAATTTCCGGCATTAGGGATATAAAGGTATAACCGTTTACATTAACATGCTTTCTGAGTACATCCTTAATATTTCCTACAATTCGTGCCATTATTTCAGTTACTACCTGCTTCATACTGTCTGAAAGCCTGTCCTGACCGGTAGGAACATCATCATACGCAAGCTTAAACTCCTTAGATGACGCCGGATGAAAGGATTTTAAATGGGCATAGTCATTTCCCGGCAATACCCCTCCATCCTTTTTGGCGGAAATAGCCATAAATCTCTTTAAAACTCCGCTGTCTGTAAACTCCTTACTGTTTAGCGACAATATACCTGCACGCATAGGACGCAGCATATTATCCAAATTAACGCCAATCGTTACGCTTTTTAGCTGTCTTGCCTGTTCAAAGGCATCGGCAATGTCCTGCCTGAGGGGTTCAAAGGAGCCATCGTTGTAAATATCCGTAACCAGCTTTCTAAGCCTTTGAAGACCTGCCGAGTGCAGCTCCAGCTTTTCCAAGGTAGATTTCAAGGTTTTTATACAGTCTATATAACGGTTAATTTCACGCAAACGGTTTATCAGCTGCCAAAGCGAAGATGCGTCGCTGTCCTTCTTAAACTTTTCAAGCTCACGCAGCTCTCCAAGCATACCAAGCAAATCTGTTAATTTTTCTCTAAGCTCAGGCAAACGCAAAAAGTCCTCAAAAACATCACATCTGTATTTAATAAGCTCCTGACTGCATTCTATCTGCGTCATAAGCTGCTTTATACTGTTTTGCTCGTAAGAATCCTCTGTAAGAACAGTAACTATGTAGTCAATAGACAGGTCGTTAATCGCCTCTGCATTCATTGTAAGAGGGGACTTTACATAATTATCCGGATAAAAAAGGCTAAAATTCATTTAGTCGCACCCCCTAAATATACTGATTTTATGTGTTAGTAATGCCTATTCACAATACCCCCTGCTGTTTATACGGTAATATACTCTGTATGCAAAAACAGGTGGCAGAACAGCCACCTGTTTTCAGGAGTATTATGAAAAAAGTTATAAACAAATTATAGAATTTGTACACTTATCACAACAATATGATAACACAAGCTATATTATTTGTCAACAGCAATTTAGTTATTATTTATATTTTTATTTTCAATATATGGATTTTTTTATGCAAGTAATGTTAAGCAGATTATATATCGGAAAAAGCAAAGGGGCAGTGTATTTTAGCACCACCCCTTTAATTGTTATTTATACAGTACAACAACCGCATTTTTCTTTACGGTACCCTTAAGCTTGCCGTCCTTAACCTTAAATTCCTTGCCGCCTACCTTATCCTTGTAGGTTCCGTCTGCCAAATCAGTATCGGCCTCGGTAAGCTTTATTTCTTCAGAGGTTACATTAACAATTACTGCACCCTTGCTGCCACGCTCTATCATAATAACACCCTGTTCGTCCTCCGGATTAGTCAGCTTTTCCCATTGACCAATCATAGCTGTTCTGAATTTATTTACCTGAACAACCTCCTTGTCCTTGTAGAAGCCGCTGCCTGCCTTTCCTATTTTATTGTCGCCCCATTGGTCCTCTGTTGAAGCTCCGCTTGGTCTGTCAAAGAAAAGAGGCGTACCGCCTGATCTTGCACACAGAATAGCCCAAGCCTGCTTAACCTGCTTTTCGTTCATTGCCGACCAGTTGCCGTCGTTACAGTAGTTGTCGTGAGATTCCACCCAAGTTACAAGACTGCTTTCATCAATGCCGTTTACTGCGTAATCACGCAGTCCGCCAACCGAAACATCTTGATTTATAACTGCATCCCGCAGCATACTGCCGTATTCAGAGGCTGTAACATTCATAATTTTTGCATACGAAGTAATTCTATCGGAGCCGCCCTGGAGCACCTCACCATACTGGAATTTTGAACCGTTATTTAAAACAACATTCCAAAAATCAGACGCATACTCCTTGTCGTCTGTGCTAAGCTCTATGTGCTTTGTGGCGTCATACCTAAAGCCGTCTGCACCGCAGGCAACGCAATCCTTTAAATAGCTTAAAAGATACTGCTGAATTTCCTTGTTCTGTGTGTTAAGATCCTGCAGGCCCAGCAAATTGCCCTGCGTTACCTCCATTCGGTCAGAATAATCGCTTATATCTCCTTTATTGTGAAAAGCGTTTTTAATGTTGGTAATGTTTTCACTTATAACCGACTTGTCGCCTGTTGTATGATTAAGCACTGCATCTACTATTACCTGTATGCCACGCTTATGTGCCTCTTGGCACATTTTTGTAAACTCTTCCTTTGTGCCAAGCTGGTAATTGCCGATTACATAGTCTGTAGGCTGATAATGATAGTACCACTTACCCTTGTTTGTGCTGTCATCCTTATCCTGCAGCTGCATACCGCCGTCTTCGCCAACCTTGCACTGCATTATAGGTGAGGTTTGAATAGCAGAAAAGCCTGCGTCTGCAATATCGTCAAGATTATCTGTTATAGTTTTAAAAGACCAGCACCAGGTGTGCAGTATAGCACCGTCGCTTATATTTGCTGCCAAGCCCTGCTTATTAACAGTTTCTTTTGTTCGTACCGGTTCATACTGTGTAGGTGCCTCTGTGGCTTTTTCGGTAGCCTTTATCTCGTCCCTTGTAGCCGCATTATCATTTGCGTTTGTACAGGCGGCCGCCGACAAAAGCATTAAAATTGTAAGTCCTAAGGCTGTTAATTTTTTAAACATTAAATTTCTCCTTCCAATATTATAAAGATTTTTTACAACAGGCAATTAAAGCCCAAACAGCTTTTTGCCGTAATTTGACAGATTTTCTATAACATTCGGTTTGCACTTTTTACTTATAACCCTATAGCCCTTTGCGAAGTCACAGCCACGCACAGTGGAGTGAGTGTCTGTACCTATAAACTGCACCAAGCCGCTGTTCAAATACTTAATTAGCCTTTGCCCTACAAGCATTTTGCAAAGGCTTTCTGTATTCACCTGTGCCATACAGCCCATAGAGATTATTTTCTCAAGAAGCTGCCGGTCTTTAAGCAAAACCGAATAACGCTCTATATGTGCCAGTATGGGTGTTACACCGTACTTATTTATTAAAGCTTCAAGCAGCTTAATATCGTCGCTTTTAAAAGTACAGTTATAAGGCATTTCTGTAAGCATATACCTGCTGTTCCCGCAGCAAAGTGGAGTAATGTCATCTATACCCATAAGATTTTGCGTAAGGTGAAGCTCACAACCAAGTATTAACCTAATGCTGCCTCTATATTCACTCCTTACCAAATTATAGGCGTTTTGCCTTTTTGATGCAAACTCCTTAACCTCGCAGTCGGTAACAACAGAATACTGTGTATAAAAGTGAGGTGTAAGTGCCAGATGTGTAACGCCCTGACCTTCAAGCTCATTAAGCAATACAATAGATATGTCTATATCCTGCGAGCCGTCATCTATAGAGGGAAGTATATGTGTGTGAATGTCATATTTATTCATTTTAAAATTTCCTTTATGAACACTTACAGCAGTCTAAAAACAGCTGCTGATGCAAATTAACAGGCTGCTGTAACTGTTCGTATTTATCGGCACAGGCTTGACTAAATAAAACCATAGCCAAGCCTGTATAGCATTTGCTTTCAGCTGAAAGCGTTAAATTAATGTGCAAACATAGTCGCCCATTTGTGAGCAAGTAACCTTTTCTTTGCCCTCCTCATAAATGTCGGGTGTTCTGTGTGTTGTAAGTGCCTTAGCAACAGCGTCCTCTATAGCCTGTGCAGCCTTAGGCTGTTCCAGTGAATATCTAAGCATCATTGCAACAGACAAAATTGTAGCCAATGGGTTAGCAATGTCCTGTCCTGCAATGTCAGGCGCACTGCCGTGAATAGGCTCATACAAGCCCCTTTTGCCGCCGCTTAGGCTGGCAGAAGCAAGCATACCTATAGAACCGCTTATCATTGAAGCCTCGTCAGACAAAATGTCACCGAAAATATTCGATGTAACTATAACATCAAACTGGCCCGGATTACGAACAAGCTGCATAGCACAGTTGTCAACATACATATGATTAACCTGTACCTCAGGGTAATCTGCCGAAATTCTGTTTACGGTTTCTCTCCATAGTCTTGAGGATTCCAAAACATTTGCTTTATCAACGCTTGTCAGCTTTTTATTTCTCTTCATCGCCATATCAAAGGCAACCTTTACAATTCTTTCAATTTCAGGTACCGAATACTTTTCTGTATCGTATGCGGCAGGCACACCGTTTTCCTCAAGTCTGCCACGCTCACCAAAGTAAATGCCGCCTGTAAGCTCACGAACTATCATAATATCCAAATTGTCACCGATAATTTCGTCCTTAATAGGAGACGCTTTTTTCAGCGGCTCAAAGATAACCGCCGGACGAAGATTTGCAAACAAGCCCAATGCCTCTCTTATTTTAAGCAAGCCCTTTTCAGGACGGTTGTTTGCAGGCTGGGAATCCCACTTAGGGCCGCCTACAGCACCAAGAATTACAGAATCAGCCGCCTTGCACTTGTCCACAGTAATCTGTGGCAAAGGCTCTCCGTAATTATCAATGGCAATACCGCCAATATCTGCCGGGTCATATTCTACGGCAAAGCCGAACTTATCCGCTGTTTTATCAAGAACCTTTACAGCCTGGTCAACAATTTCAGGGCCAATGCCGTCGCCTTTTAGCAAGGCAATTTTATATGTTGTCATTTTAGACTACCTCCATTTTTTCACTGATAAATATATTATAGCACACAACGCCATACGCAAATGTAAAGTAGATTACAATTACTTTTGTATACTGCTTTTACATTTCTTCTTCATTGTTAGGCGGGCAATAGTCGTATATTTCTGCAACCTTGTCACGCATCCAAAGCATAGGCGTTATTCTCATAGAATAACCAAAGCCGTTATCCATTTGCCAGCGGTAAGATTCCGCCTGCGGCAAGCCGTAAATAGAAAGCAGAGTTGTTATTACGCCGCCGTGGGTAACGATTACAGCGGTTGTTTCGCCGGAATCAATAAGCTGTGCAACAAGTCTTTCAAATGTTTTGCAGATACGCCTTGTAAAGTCGGCACCGCTTTCACCGTTTGGCGGTGCATTGTCCTTTGAATTCGCAAGCCACGCTGTAAACCGAGTGTCCTTTTCAAGCTCAGCGGCTGTTTTACCCTCCCAGTCGCCAAAGGAGCATTCCTGTAAACCGTCAACTATAATTGGCTTGATTGCCGGATACAACACATTGCAGGTTTGCACACACCTTAACAGCGGGCTGGTGTATAAAAGCGGCGTACCCGGGTAGGAGTAAAGGCTGTCGTATTTTTTTAAATCCTCTATACCCTGCTGTGAAAGCTGTACATTACTTCTACCTATGTACTTGCCCTTGTTATCTTCAACGGTAGCACCGTGCCTTATAAAATGAATTTGGTAAGATTTCATAGTATCATCCTTTACAAATTATGATTATTTACAAATACAAATTGCTTTACATATAATTAATTATATAATATAATGATTACTGCATTTAATTTATATATGATTGTTCGCTTATAAGCAGAGGGGTGTTTGTATGAACAACGAGTTTCCCAGAATTATAACATTGTTGAGAAAAGAAAAGCGGCTTAGCCAAAAGCAGGTAGCAACCGATATGCATATTTCTCAGTCACTGCTTTCCCATTACGAAAAAGGCAAGAGAGAGTGCAAGCTTGAGCTTATAATAAAATTTGCGGACTACTACAATGTATCCTGCGACTACCTTTTAGGCCGCACAACCGAGCGAAGCATTGGCGGAACGCTTACGGTAGACCGGCCCGAAAGCAATGAAGGCTCTGTAAATTACGGAAATATGCTTCTGCAAATGAACAAACGGCTAATACATAACTCTGTTGACCTTGTTTTTGAGGTTATGAGCAAAATGAACAACAAGGACATAGAAAATAATGTTTCAGACTACCTAATGGTATCTATATACAGAATGTTTAGGCTTATTTATTCATCAAACCCCAAAAATCCACAGGCACTCTTTTCTATACCGGCATCGCTTTACAACGGCTACACCTCCACTTATCAAAGCTCTAAGGAGCTTTCGGCTATGGAGATAATTTACGGCAAGGGCGTACACAGCTCCGACTCTGCAAGCACATCATTCGTTCCGCCGGAAATAATGACAAGCGAGCTTCCTCTGTACAGCACCGCTATGCTTAATTTAATTAAAATTGTAGAAAACAATATTAAGCAGAAAAAGCAATAAAAAGCGCTGCCTAACCCTTAGCAAAATTAAGCACTTTATCTTTCTATATAATTATAACAGCCGCCAACAATTATTTCAACTGTTGGCGGCTGTTGCTGCAATTCTATAATTTTTCTTTTTACGGTTTCCTCAACCGCCTGCATACAGCCTTTATAAAATTGTTTATGAGTAAAAATAGGTTTTAGGTGGAAAAATAATACATTATGTGCTATAATTACCTTTACGCTGCAGGTCTGATGTTATGTAAAGCAGCTTCAGCAGATATCTGGTATAAGGCTGTATAATATACTAACCATATTAATTACAGTGTGCTGTACATTACCTAACAGACCTGTTACGATTTTATTATGCTTTTTATGCATTTATATAAAAATTGCAGAAAGGATTTTATATGCTTAAATTACAGAATGTTGTTTGGAATATACCGGACGGAGAACAGATAATTCAAGACATATCATATACTGCACAGCAAGGCCGGCTTGTTGTTATTACAGGCCCAAACGGCGGCGGAAAAACCACGCTTGCAAAGCTTGTAGCCGGTTTGGAAAAGCCGACCTCCGGAAAGATATATTTAAACAATGAGGACATTACCGACTGCGACATAACACAGCGTGCAAAAAAGGGAATTGCCTACGCTTTTCAACAGCCTGTAAGATTTAAGGGCATTACCATACAGGAGCTTTTGGAGCTTGCGGCAGGCAAAGAGCTTTCTTATACCGAGCTGTGTGATTTACTGGGAAAGGTTGGCTTGTGTGCAAGAGAATATATTAACCGTGAGCTGGATTCGGGACTTTCCGGCGGTGAAATGAAAAGAGTAGAAATAGCCTCTGTACTCGCAAGAAACGCAAAGGTAACAATTTTTGACGAGCCGGAGGCCGGCATAGACCTGTGGAGCTTTACAAAGCTTGTAGAAACATTCCAGGAGCTTCGCAGCCGACAAAACGGCTTACTGCTTATTATTTCACATCAGGAGCGAATCTTAGAGATTGCTGATGAAATTGTTGTAATCGCCAAGGGCAAAATCAGGACTGTTGGTTCTAAGGACGAGGTGCTTCCGCAGCTGCTGTCCGGTGAAATATCCAAAAAATGTCCCAGAGGAAAGGAGAACCAATGAACAAAATAACAGAAGAACTGCTTGAACAGGTTTCCGATTACAAGGGCGAATTTAAGGGTGCCTATAATATAAGAGAGAACGGACAGTGCGTTGGAAGACAATCCAGCAAAAATATACGCATAGAACCAAAAAAAGATAAATCCGGCATTGATATTCATATTGCACCTAATACTAAGGGCGAAAGGGTGTATATACCTGCCTGCGTAACCCACAGTAATGTAAGCGACCTGGTTTACAACGACTTTTTTGTAGGCGAGGGTGCCGATGTTACTATTGTAGCCGGCTGTGGAGTTCACGCCGACAACGAGGGTGAAGCAAAGCATAACGGTATTCATAGATTTTTTGTAGGCAAGGGTGCAAAGGTAGTTTACCAGGAAAAGCACTTAGGCACAGGCGCAAAGACGGCCTTTAAGAGAATTGATCCTGTTACCGACGCAGTACTTGAGGACAATTCCTACCTTGAGATGGATACTGTTCAGCTGGGCGGTGTTGACAGCACCCTAAGACAAACCAGAGCAAAGGTTGGCAGCGGTGCGAAGCTTATTGTGCGTGAAAGGATAATGACCGACGGCGAAGAAAAGGCAGAAACTGATTTTAAGGTTGAAATGAACGGAGAAGATTCGGCTGTTGACCTAGTATCCCGTTCTGTTGCAAAGGGACACTCCTGCCAGCAGTTTAAGTCCGAAATTATCGGAAACAACCGCTGTACAGGACATTCTGAATGTGACGCTATATTGGTGGATAACGGCAGAGTAAACGCCGCACCTGCCCTTGAAGCAGCACATTTGGACGCCGCCCTGATTCACGAGGCGGCCATTGGCAAGATTGCCGGTGAGCAAATTATAAAGCTGTGTACGCTTGGTTTAACCGAAGAGGAAGCACAGGAAAGAATTATATCAGGTTTTTTGAAATAGCTTGTAAAAGCAGAATTTTATAAATCTCCAACAGATATATGGCAATGCCGCTGTAGAGCTTAGCTTCTACAGCGGCACTGCTTTTTTAAATACCGTACTTATCCTTTACCCGTTCAAGCTTTTTTCCTAAGGGCTTTTGCAGTACAAGCAAAAATATAACATTAGACGCAGCATACAATATCGTAAAGGGTGCCGACGATACAACCATTGCGATATATCGTGATAAATTAAAATATGTGTCGGCCCATATAACGCCAAAAAGGTCTAAAAGCAGCGAATATGCTATTCCGGACACTGCACCGTAGGTACAAAGCAGCAGCTTGCTGTTGATTAATTTTCTTGTAAGCAGTCCTGCTGCAAAGCCTATAAGCCCCCAAGCAAGCATCTGAAACGGAGTCCACATACCCTGGCCAAAGAAAAAGTTTGAAATCAAGGCGGTTAGTGCACCCGTCATAAATCCGGCTTCCGCACCAAAATAAATTGCTGTAATAACAACCATAGCGGTAACAGGCTTAAAGCCCGGTACATAGTAAAAAACAATTCTTCCTATTACAGACAAAGCCACCATTACGGCAATAATTACAAGTCTTGTAGTGTTATTTTCACCTTTTTCGAAAGAAATAAAAAACGGAATGCATGACAGCACTGCCACCGCAGCCGCGGCAAAGGCGTATTGCCTGTCGCCGAACACAGCCATACCAAAGGCAATAACAAGAGGTATACAGACTAAAAATATTAAATATGACAATATCTTTTTCAAGGGCACTCCTCCCCCTCTTCATTGTCGCAAAGCTGTATAACCTGACTGCAAAGCACTGCATTTTTAAAAAGCTCTCTTGACATTCTGCTTGCAGCTGTAGTGTAGAAGCTGTTATTGCAGAAAAATTCATTTGGTGTATCAAGTGCGATTATCTGACCGTCAAAAAACAGTCCGCATCTGTCCGACACCTCTGCGGCAAATTCAACATCATGCGTAACAATAATTGATGTTACTCCATTACCCTTTATCTTTCTTAAAATATGAGCAAAGCTCTCTTTATAAAAAGCGTCCAGTCCCTTTGTAGGCTCATCCAATAAAATAATTCTAGGTTCAGTAAGCATTAGCTTTGCAAGTGCCGCTTTTTGCTGCTCTCCTCCGCTTAAATCATAAGGGTGCTTGTTAAGTAAATGTTCTATATTAAAAATTTCTGTAACCTCATTAACTTTTTTCTCTGCACTATCCTTTGGAATATCCATAGCCCTTAACAGCTCGTAAAAATCCTCCTTTACTGTTGACTGAACAAATACAGCTATCGGGTTTTGCGGCAGCATTGCTACCATATTTCTGTACAGACTGTTCCCCTTATATTTACTTATTTTCTTGCCAAAAACATTTGAGCTGCCCTTATACGGCTTATCAAGCCCAGAAAGCACATTAAGCGCAGTTGTTTTACCGGTGCCGTTGCCCCCTAATATAGAAAATATTTCGCCTTTAGTTACGGCTATATTAAAGTCTTTCAGAACATCAGGTGAGTTTTTCTCATAGCGAAAATATACATTTTTCGCCTCCAGTACGGTTTCAGCCCCACTGTATTTATCCACTGCAACGCTTCTGCCGGCACATTGACTATAGTGCTTTTCAAGAAAGTCTTTACCCTGCCTTACTGTCATAGGCGGTACATCTTTTGAACCTAAGCCGTGCCAAATACGCACAGCCGTTGGCAGGCTAAGTGACAGCTTACTTTTCTGCAGCAGCCTTGCAGCTTCAACCGGCGAACCACACGCAAGCATTTTACCGCTGTCCATAGCTAGTACCTTGTCGGCTACAGGAAACACCTCTTCAAGCCTATGCTCTGCCAACAGTATGGTTAAGCCCAATTCTCTGTTGAGCTTTTGCAGTGTTGCAATAAAATCCGCAGCGGCTATTGGGTCAAGCTGACTTGTAGGCTCGTCCAATAACAAAAGCTTGGGCTGCATAGCCATTACGGACGCTAAATTCAGCAGCTGCTTTTGTCCCCCCGAAAGGCTGTCGGTTGACCTGTGGTACCAATTCTGTATTCCAAAATAGCTTGCCATTTCTCCTACTCTGCGGCGTATGCTGTTGGTGCCTTCTCCCATATTTTCCAGTCCAAAGGCAAGCTCGTGCCACACCTTGTCAGTTACAATTTGTCCGTCCGGGTTTTGCCCTACAAAGCCGATTTCGCAGGCTGATATTCTGTCAGGTAATTCATCTATAGGCTTATTATTATAAGCAATGCTTCCCTTTAATTCTCCATATGGTGATATTTCCTTTTTTATCAGCTTTAACAGAGTAGTCTTTCCACAGCCCGACTCGCCAAACATTACATTAAAGCTGCCCTTTTCTATATTGAAGGATACATCGTCTATTGCTCTTTTTTCACTCTTTGGGTATGCAAAGCTGAGATTTTTGACCTGTAACAGTTCCATTTAATTCTCTCCTGTATTTCTATAAAAAATGGTATAAACACTAATATTAAATAAGCCGAATATACAACCGACGAAAGCACACTTGTGTCTATATGTGTAATTTGTGGATAGTAGGAAAACGCCACAGCACCGCTTCCTACGCCAAAGAAAACAAACAAAATAAGCACAATATTTAATGCAAGCAATAAAAAATCAATTGTTTTAAATTTATAGCTTGAGTAGCTTGTGTGGTGCTTTAGCTTAAAGCCCCTTGCGTTCATTGCCTTTGCGGTTTCTACCGCATTTTCCATAGACCAGCCTATAAGCACGGAATATACTCTTAATGAAAACCTAAGGCGGTCAAAATAGCTTTCGGAGGTGTAAAATCCCATAGCCCTTTGTGCCTTTTTCACTTTTTCGGACTGTCTTTTAAGCATAGGTATATACCTTAACGCAGTAGACATAACTATAGCAGGCTTTGGCAGCACTCGCCCAAATAAGTATAAAAACCTGTCGCTTGTCATTATAATGCTGTAGCATTTACACCACAGCATTACACCTATAACCATAACCGCTATGAACACACCGTAAGCTATTGCCTCCAGCGTTACAGCGTTACCGTTCATAAAAAACAGCGGCGTTTCCCCATTATGAGAAAACAATGGGTTAGTGATTGATATAAGTATAAAAAGCGGTATATAAAAGGCAATATCCGAAAGCTTTTGCTTTGCTGTAGTAAGCATACCGCAAAAAGCAATGCCGCCAAGCAATGCAGAAAGCTGTATTATTGGGTTGTTTATAAACATTGCTGTTATAAGCACCGACAAAAAATATATCATTAACACAAAGGGGTGCATACTTGAAAACGCTTTCATTTGTCATCACCGTCCTTATCGTCACTGTACTTATAGCTGTTATTTAAGTCGCAGGTAAATATCCACTCAAGGTTGTCCCCGTCTGACAGCTGATATTTTGAACAGCCGTAGTTTGGTGAAGCACCGTTTACCTTGTAAACCCAACCGGAGGACTCTCCGCAGGAAAATTCGTATATATAATTTATCCCCTTAACATATGCACTGCCAAAGGGATTATCCTCTGCCCCTTGATACTCAAACTGTATTTTTTTGTACCTAACCGCACGGTACAAAACATCAAAGGCGGTGTCACCGTCACGCAGTACATATTTTTGCTTTTTTAAAATATAGCCGTCCTTAGGCACATATTTTTCGCTTTTCAGTGAAGGGGTAAGTTTATCATAGTTATTTAAAATATCTCTGCAATCTATAGTAAGAGTAACAGTTTTTGACTGCGGGGTAATATCGTCTATATGAGTTAGGTAGTAATCATCTACCGACTGAAGCTCTGTGCCCATAAGCAAAACAGCCACAAGAATAATAACCGTAAATATGATAAGTATATCCTTTTTCATACAGTACCCCCCTTTAAATTTTATTTGTATACGCAGGCAATAAATATATCGTAAAATTTTTGAATGAAGCTGCGTTTTTTCTTGATACAGCTAACTGTGGCATCAATTAATTCAAGCACTTTTTCTGCTTGCTGCTGCTCTACAGTGTGGTTGCTGTACCGTGCCGCTTGGTATATATTAAATGCCTGTAGAAATTTTTTTGTATATCCTTTAGTTATAATTATATTCTCGGAATATATGTCCCTTTCGGAGTTAATATATTTAAACCTGATAAGCAAATAAACGCAAAAGCCAAAGCCGTTAATAACCGAGGCTTTATTATTTTCTGTATTAAATGACGCATATAATCTATTTCGTTTTAGTCTGTTTTTCAGCAAAATGAATACTCCAGCAAACACAGCTAACAGTGCTATAACCAAAAGCACATATATTATTATATTTATAAAATCACTGTTGCGCTGTAACAGGCTGTCGTCGTCAGGCTCTTGCTCATAGCCCTCTGTAGGGTTATCCTGCTTAGAACTGCTGTTATTGCTTACGTTGCTATCATTACTGCTGCTTGGCGAAATATCCTCTGCACTTTCCATTACATCAATATACGGCGGTGTAGCTTCAAAGGGCAGCCAGCCTACACCGTCTAAATAATACTCTGCCCATGCATGAGAATGTGCATCGTCAATTACAATTTCCGAATTTGATAGGGTGTCCTTAACATCGTCGGGTGTAATTAAATAGCCCTCAACATATCGTGCCGGTATGCCGTAATATCTTAACATAAGTGCGGCCGCAGTCGCGAAATGAACGCTGTAGCCCTGGTGAGTTTCCTGTAAAAATGCAGTGGCAAAGTCGTCCGAGCTGCCCTTGTCCGGCTCTGTGCTATACTCCATACTTGACGAAAGCACATTAAGTATGCTTTGCTTGGCTGTGCTGTACTGCAAATGCTTTTCACTGCTCTTATAGCCGCCTAACATTCCCTCAAGGGTTGTTTTGGTTTTTTGGGGAATATACAAATAATTTTCATAAACATAGTCGCTGTAATGCGATTCAATATTCATATAGCCGTCTGCTGCGGCTTTGTCGTCAATATCGTTATTATACAGTCCTGACAACAGGCTTGTATATTGCTTAACCTGATTATCAACCGCTGTGTAGGTATAACTGTGCTGTCCAAAAGCCCCCAAAATCACAGGAGCAGTATCTGTTATTTTATTTTTATTTACAAGGCTATAGCTACAGCTGTCAAGCTCATACGGAGTATACATATACTGTGTTGACGCACCTACATTGTTTATTATAATCCGGTTTTCACTGCCGTCTTTATTTAACTGCTTTGAAAGAACCGAAAGCTGATTATAACCGTAAAAATTGTTCCTATGCAACCAGTAAAACAAATCAGCACTTTTATAAAGCTTTTTATTTTCCGGTTGTCGCCAGCTGCTGCCGTTATATGTACCGCCTACAAAGCCTCTTAAATAATACGACTGCGGGCTGCTCATTACCACCTTTAACATTGGCTTGTTGGTAGGCTTGTAGCTTTGTGCGTTATTAAGCCTGCCCTGAGGCATTGAGGCAGTGCTTCCGTAGAGAACATCATTAGCACTGCTTTGTATACCGTTTTTTAAGCCTTTGGCAGATGTATTTGAAAAGCCAACACAGCCCACAACAATTACGGCAACTGTAAAAACTACCATAGGTGCAAATGTTGCGGCTTTATTCCACACTGAATTACTCCTGCCAACAGCTGCTGCATTACAAAGCCTGCCCTTGTACAATATTAAAACCATTGCTGAAAAAACAAGCACAGTCGAAGCAGCATTTATCCCTTGTACAAAGGCAGAAAGCAATACTGTCACAACAGCCAAAGCAGCAGGCAAAACAGCAATGCTCCTGTTGAAGCACATTGCATTTAACAAAACCAAAACCGAAGAAACAGCTGTAAAAAACAATGTCGATTCCACTGCCGATGCTTCACCGCACTGCAGCTGCGGCATAATAACGCCAAAGCACTCCCCTACAGTATTAAGCAGCCCGTTTACAGTGTTGCTAAACACATTTACTATATTTACATTTACTGTCAACAGTATAGCACCGGCTACAGCAACAGGAAGTAAATAAAATGTAATTTTAAGCTTAGAATATTTCCCTGCAATAAACATTGCAAAGGATACTGCAGCTGTAGTTAAAGCTAAAATAGCCTGACTACAGTCAGCCTTTGTCACAGTAACAAGCTGCTGCAGAACACCGAATGAAATAAGGAATGTAACAACAGCATTTAATATTGTACACTCGGCTGTGCTATTATATTCACTTTTAAATACAGCCGATTTTATATAGCTATTGTTCTCAGTCATTATTTCACCTCTTTATATTTCAATACAGCCTAGGCTGTCAATAATATCCTTGTTAATTACAACACAATTTTCATTTTCGGAGCTATCAGTTGTAATAAATTTAATGCCGGTCTGCTCTGCTGTGCAAAGCTTTTCGGTAAAGCACAGAACAGATTTATATTCATTTGTAATATTATCTAAACAGTTAAAAATATCTTCTTCTGTTCTTTCACATCTTAACAGCTTAGGCAGGATTGCCGACAGGTCAAGATCATTTTCTATACAGTTAAATACAGGCTGACTGTTTTCTAAATAAGCTACAGTATGAACAACACCGTTTTCAATAAGCACCTGGCTAAGTGACACCATTACCTCTGCAAGCAATGAGATATTATCGGGATTTTCAGAGATTGTATTATTAAATATAATAAGAGTACAGTTTTCTGTAGGCATACTGCCCTCTTTTACAATCAAGTTATTATACTTACTGCTTAATTTCCAATGAATATTTCTTGGGCTGTCTCCCTTTTCATATTCTCGCAGGTTGTAAATTTCACTAATATCATAGCCCGGCATATTTTCGGCATACTGTGAACCGTTAATGTCATAACTGTTGGTCAGAAAGCCGTCTAACGAAACATCATAAAGCTGTGGCAATACGGTTACGGTCGAGCTTTCAAGCGGAACATACACAGCTTTGCGGGTAAGGCAAAGTATGTCGTACAGCTGTATCGTTTCTATATTTATCTTAACAGCACCGCACAGTCTGCTATTAAATTTTATAGGTACCTCTGCCTCGCTTTTAACCCCCATAAAAGCTGTAGCAACAAGCGGCGAGCTTGTATTTGTCAGTAAATTGGTACACCGGGCAATTATTTTAACACAGCCGCAGTAAACCTTGCTGTTATTTGTTAGTATAATTTTCCCCTCAACCGTTTTCGATTTGCTGCAGGCATCAGGTAAAACCGCCTTTGCTTCAAGCCTTGCCGGCAACAATTTGCATACAATAAGCTGTATAACAGCAAATACAACATAAAACAGTGCTACAGCAATAAGTGTCCCGTTTTCTGCATAAATTCCCATTACAGTCAGCAGTAAAACCGCCGCAAGTGAAAATATCCACATTTTAGGCATAATGCTATACTCCCTGTACAGACACAGACGGTTTATCTGTATTTTTTAAAATTTCGTTAATTACATCCTCAGCCGAAACATTGGAAATTTTAGCTTTTCTGCTTAACACAAGTCTGTGTGCTGTTGTACTGCAAAATACCTTGTCAACATCCCGGGGTATTACATAGTCACGGTCACTTAAAAACGCAGCCGCTTTTGCTATATTACACACAGCCAAGGCTCCTCTTGGGCTTACGCCAAGCTCTACAGACAAGTTGTTTCGTGTCTGTTCGGTAAGCGTAGTTACATATTCATAAATAGAGTCGTCAATATATACATTGTCAACCTGCTTTTGCAGCTGAAGCACCCTTTGGGTATTTAAAACTGTTTCCACCTTGTTTAGAGGATTTTCTGTGTGTCGCTGCTTTAAAATACTAACCTGTTCTTTAAAATCAGGATAGCCCATTTTCAGCCTTAACATAAATCTGTCAAGCTGAGAGGTGGGCAAAAGCTGTGTACCTGCCGAGCCTACAGGGTTTTGCGTTGCCAACACAAAAAACGGCTGTGGCAACGTATGCGTTACTCCGTCAACCGTTACCTGCCTTTCCTCCATAGCCTCAAGTAATGCACCTTGAGTTTTGCTTGAAGTTCTGTTAATTTCATCTGCAAGCAAAATATTTGTCATAATCGGGCCTTGCTGATATTCAAAAACTCCCTTTGCCTTGTTAAAAATTGAAAAGCCTGTTACATCAGACGGCATTGTGTCTGATGTAAACTGTATTCTCTTATATTCAAGCCCTAACGCCTTGCCAAAAGCTAAGGCAAGGGTGGTTTTGCCCACTCCGGGTACATCCTCAAGCAAAATATGGCCCTTTGCAAGTATAGCCATAAGCACTTTTTCTATAATTAAATCCTTACCTATAATTACCTTTTTCACCTGTTGTAATACAGGCTGTACGCTGTTTTGCATATTATATCACCATTACCATTCATCGTTTTCCGGCTGTTGCTGTTTGTTTGCCTTTCTTTTTCTTACAATACCTATAAGCAGTACAACTACTAACAGCACAACCAATGCCGTTACTGCAGCAGTCACAGCTGTTGTGCTTTGCCGAGTGTTAAGCTCCGCCTGTGCCTGCCTTAGGCTATCTATACCTAAAATTTGCTTTTGGTCATATTCACTAAGCTTATCTGCCCTGCTGCACAGGCTGTCAATAAGCTCCTTGTCCTCCTGCGAAATATTATCAAAGGGATACAATTTGTTGGCTATAATGCTGTTAATATCCTCAATTTCAGTTCTTAACGAGGTTAAATAATCCAGCTTTTCTTTTAAATCTTTTTCTTCGCTCTTGTGGCTGTCTGCATTATCGGCAGCTAAAAGCTTTTTATACAGAATAAGCACTTTACTGTAGTATTCGGTAGTTAGATTTTCGGGTAAGCTTTTGTATTGCTGAACATCATAATCGTTAAATTCCACCTTAGGGCTTACCTTTTTGTCGGTAAAAATATTTGTAATTTCACCTGAATTATTTTCATCTGTAATGTCATAAAGGGTATTATAACCGCCCCACATTCTGTACAGAGCACACAGTGAATACAAAACCTGCTGTTCTGCAATGGCATTTGCACCCTTCCCCATTGTATGAGAAAAGCCGCCGTTTTCTGTTTTGAAAAGCATAATTCCGTCTAAAGCATTATTTCCGTTTTTAATAAATCTGCTGTCATTTACAGCGTCAATTTTACTGCAGCACAGTGCCGTAAGCACCTGAGCCGTGCTTTCGGCACAGGCTTCACCGTCCTGCTTAAAGCTGCCGTCTGTCTGCTGCTGCCTTGAAAGCCAGCTTAAAGCCTTACCCACAGCCTTATCTGCATTATGCTTTTTATATTTTTCATATTTATCGGAGCTTTTATCGGCATACGGTGCAAGTGCCTGAACTGCCATTGCCGTAATATCCACATTGCCTTCACCATTATTTGCCGAAAAGCCTCCATCGTCTGCTTGATAGGAAATAATTTTGTCGATTATGCTCTCTCTTGTGTTTAAAGCACTGTCGGGTACTGCATAATTGCTTGAATCAAGCGTAATTAACGCCCATATGCAGCTGTTTATTCCTTGCTGTGACAAATTTGCCCTATTATATGTTCCGTCACTGATAAGGTTGATAATGTTGCCCTTTGTATCCTTTCCAAAGGCGGTAGGGTCGCCGCCTAATGACAGCACCGTAAGTGCAATTCTGTGCCATTCGGTAGACTTTGTTTTGTCAAGCTTATCAGCGGTTTTATATTTACTTTCAACATAGTCCTGTAATGCCGTTAAATACGAGAAATAATCATCATCTATTCCCAAACGCCCTACAGAAAAAGCATACCAGTCGCCTGCTGTTGTACCTGCGGATACAGCAAGTGCCGACAGTAAATTTGAGGCCTTGTCAACACCTAGCTGCTGTTTTTTATGATTAATTATATTTTCTATTACAGACTGAATATCCTTTTCGTTATAATCCTTATGAGCCGCAAATGCTTCTGCAGCAGACACACATATAACGCTAACGCATATAATTGCGGCTAATACTTTTTTGACAGCATTACCATATTTTAGGATAATTATCTTCCTCGCCTCCTCTTGATACATAGCCGCCTATGTCCTTGCCATAGGCCAAAGTATAACGCAGGCACAGAGTGTCGCCGTCCTTTATCGGTACATCTGACAAGCCTCCGCCTTGGAACGAGCCGTTTATAGTGTACATCCAGCCTGAGCCTTGCGTATAGTCATTTTCGCCGATGCTGTTGTTGTCCCTTGCACCTGTCCATGTTAAGCCGTCAGAATTTATATAATCAACAAGCTCACCGGGGATAGCAACATTCTCGCCGATGCCCTGCTTTTCGATGCGGCTTAGGTAAAAGCCCTGCTCTGCAGTACCTGTGTAGTGACAAACAAAGCCGGCCGACTCAAGTGCTCTAAGTACAGCCCTTGCCGTTGTTTCACCCTGATATATATCTACCTTTTGCGGCGAAAGCAGATAGTTAAGCCCCAAAACATTAGCGTCAACGCTTATTGTAACTGTGCCTATTTTTTCGCCGTCAGCTGCCTTAATACAATTTATATTAAAGCTATAATCTGCATACCTGCCCTCTTTATCGGTAAGCCTTATATCAAGTGTGTTGCTGCCATTAGATAAATACAGCAAATAGCTTACATATTCTGATGTCCATTTATAATTATACTCTACACCATTTAGGCTTACTGAAATGCCGTCATAGTAAATTGCATTGCCCTTATAATCCTCGGCCTTTACATCCAGTGTAAGCTGATTTCCTTTAACATTCATACCGTTGCTGACATTTGTGTATGTAAGCTTTGGAGCCGTTTGTGGCGTAGCCTGCGGAACATACCTTACCGCAAAGCTTTTTTCCACTGTCAATTCATTGCCGTTTACATTGTCTACAGCCCTTAGGCGAATGGTATTGCTGCCTGTTTTTAGCTCTGCTGTATAGCTATTGTTATTACCGGCAAGCACCCTGCCGTTTAGCTTTACGCTTAGTCTTTCATTGCCGCTTCCGTTTTTACAGCGGGCGGTAAAGCTGTAGCTGCTGTTGTGTACCGTAGTATTCTCAACGGTTGTATAAATATCGAACTCCTTTGTGGCAGTAGATATAACTGTAAAGCTTAGCTCTTTTTTATGACTGCCATACTGTGCAGACAGTCTGATGATATTTTCACCCTGCTTTAAATCGGCGGTATATTCGCCGCCGCTATTTTGCAAGGCAGTGCCGTTGCATTGAACATTCAGCGGTATTTCTTCGCCGCCCAAAGCAGCACCGGCACTAAAGCTTATATCTTCACTGTCTACAGTACAGTCCGACAGATTTGTATTTATAACAATATCTCCCAAGTCAACATTAACAGTGTAATCTTTAAACACTGTAATTGCCTTGCCGTCAGTGTCGGTGTATGTTACCTGTACACGAATACTGTTTCTGCCCTCATTTAAAAGCACCTTGCCGCTAAACTGCGAAACCGTGCTGTCGTTTACAAAAACAGTAAGCTCCTTAACATTCAGCTTTTTATTTTTGTGTGTGATTTCAAAGCTGTAATTTCTGTTTTTAACTGTTTCACCGTCTTTAATTGTTGTTGTAAAATACTCAACATCAACCGTATTATCGGATGGGGAATGCTCTTTATTTGACCTTTTGTTTGTTGCTTTTTCCGTTGGCACTGTTGCAAATACCGACCCGCTGTTGTCGGTATGATTTTCTTCCTTAGCGGCTGCGTTATTGCCTACAGATGAAATGTTGCCGCCTTGACCCTCACCGTTTACATTTTCAAAATAATTAACTGCGTTAGGTATTATATAAGCTTCGCCATTACTTGAATTGCCGCCCTGTGAAATATCTGTTGTTTTCTCCGTAACAGCAGTAGGCTGCTGTGATGTATTCACTGTTACATCTTCAGCAGCCTTTGACGCTTCTGTTGCATTGGCAGCGTTTTCAGCCCCGTTAATTGCACTGCCGGCATATTTTAACGCAGTCTCATTAACTGATAAATCCCCGACATCGGACGGCGGAAAAAGCTTAGAGGTCTTTATATTATTTAATGGATTTTCCGGCTCGGCAGTATTTTGAAAAAGGGCAAAAAGCACCGACCCTGCCACACATAAAGCAAGAATTACCGATGTAGCTATATATACCGGCAGCTTTTTCCGTCTGTTCATTTTTGCCCCTCCTCCATTATAAATTTTACCTATTTAACGGTTTTGCCCTTCTTAGCACAAAGGCCCCGCGGTATTTGCATTTTCAGGCGGCGATCCGGACACGCTGCAGG
>FR891307.1 GCA_000435335.1 Clostridium sp. CAG:964 | reverse complement strand
TGAAAATTAAGGTTACAACAGCATTTAACGACTTGCAGAACGGCTGCGTTACCCGTCCTGTGAACGAAGTTTTTGAGTGTTCGCACGAAAGGGCAAGGGAGCTTATATCCTTAGGCTATGCCGAGATGGTTGAAGATGAACAGCCTAAGAGCAAGCTTGCAAAAACTAAAAACGATAACTAAGCATTTGTGCAGTTGATTGCACAAATGCTTTTATTTTACCCCGCCGTTGGTTTACACGGCTGAATTTCTACCGCAGGCAAAGCGGAATACAAATAATGCAGAAAGGATTTTATTACAAAGAGCCTCGGCACAGCATACCATAGTGATAAAAGGTATGCTGTGCCGAGGTGTTTCGGTTTTTTATTATATGCTCTTAATCTTATATTAAAAATTTCCTATTTAAATTCCTAACAGCAGAGTTGCAATTTGGAAATAAACTACCAAGGATATTGCGTCTACAGCTGTTGTAATGAACGGACTAGCCATTACGGCAGGATCAAAGCCAATCTTTTTAGCAAGCATAGGCAGAGCACAGCCTATAATCTTTGCAAAAAAGACTGTAACAATTAGTGTTAGGCAGACTACAAGCGATACCCAAAGTCCTACCCGATCAAACAGCATAAGCTTTGCAAAATTTGCAATTGCAAGGGTAACGCCGCACATCAGGGCTACTCGTATTTCCTTCCACATTACCTTAAATATATCTACAAACTCTATTTCTCCCAAGGATAAACCTCTTATAACGGTTACAGAGGCTTGGCTTCCGGAGTTACCGCCGGTATCCATAAGCATAGGTATAAACGCAGTAAGCGTTACCTGAGCCGCAAGTGCGTCTTCAAAGCTTGTAATAATCATTCCTGTAAAGGTTGCGGAAATCATAAGCAGCAGCAGCCACGGAATACGCTTTTTCCAGGTTTCAAATACACCTGTTTTAAGGTAAGGCTTGTCGGTAGGCGTAATAGCGGCCATCATTTCCATATCCTCCGTTACCTCGTCCTCCATAACATCAATAGCGTCGTCTACTGTAACAATTCCTACCAGTCTAAATTCCTTGTCTACTACAGGAATTGTAAGGAAATCGTATTTTTTAAATTGGTTTGCAACCTCTTCTTTATCGTCTAGGGTGTTTACGGCTATAACATTTGTTTCCATTATGTCCTGTACCACATCATCGTCGTCACTTAGCAGTAAGGTACGCAGTGAAAGCATACCCACTAAAGTACGGTTTGGTGTGGTTACATAGCCTGTATATATGGTTTCTTTGTCTACACCTGTACGGCGAATACGCTTTATAGCGTCGCTTACTGTCATAGCAGGACGCAGTGAAACATACTCTGTTGTCATTATGCTTCCTGCACTGTCGTCAGGGTATTTTAATATTTCATTAATTGCTTTTCTTGTTTCATTGTCGGCAGATCTTAAAATTCTTTTAACTACATTTGCCGGCATTTCCTCTACCAGGTCTACCATATCGTCCACATACAGCTCGTCTACAACCTCTTTAAGCTCGGTGTCGCTAAAGCCATGAATAAGCATGGTTTGTGCGTCCTCGTCCATTTCAACAAAGGTTTCAGCCGCCAGCTCCTTTGGTAACAGTCTGTACAACAGTGGAAGCCTGTCCTGGTCTATATCGTTAAACAACGCCGCTATGTCAATTGCCTGCATAGTGGTAAGTACATCACGAATAGTGACATACTTTTTTTGCTCCAGTAATGACTCTATGGTTTTTCCCATAGTCATTAGGTAGTTCTGCTCCATGTTCACATCCTCCTAATTTTATTTGTTAGGTTTTGGGCTAGGCATAAATTAACAGTCAATATTAAGTGCAAAGCAAAATTACCGCTGAAGGCTTGCACAAAAAGCGGCTGCTTATTTTAGGCCTAACATTAGAAGTACAGTAAACACAGCATAGGGTTTTATATTGATGTGATTAAAAATAAACGCAAAAAGCGTCTGCAATCAAACATAATAAAGGCCCGGGAGCTGTGCTGTTACTACTTCCTGCGTCCATTTTATTCACCTCTCATTGCAAAATAATTGTGATATATACAACTATACCACCATATAATTTTACAGCTAATATAAAAAACTGTCAACATTTATTTAACAGTTACTTATACTAAGACTGTTATATTTTATAATGTAAAAAATTAAACTTCTGTAATTATAATATAAAAACTATTTATAAGGAAATATGCATAGTTATCGGGCTGAATGTAACGGCGACTTTATCTAAATATACAAAACACTTAATTCCTATATGGTTTATAGGTTTTGCTGTTGACATTGAGAAATTATCTGTTATAATATAAGTATAGTAAACATACCGATAAAGTAAGTATTAAAATTTAATTAATTTACAGGAGGAACACACAATGGCAAATATTTATAAGGGCACAATAGGACTAATAGGCAACACACCTTTGGTTGAGGCTGTAAACATTGAAAGGGCAAACAACCTAAAGGCAACAATTCTTCTAAAGCTTGAGTATTTTAATCCGGCAGGAAGTGTAAAGGACAGAATAGCCAAGGCTATGATAGAGGACGCTGAAAATAAGGGACTTCTAAAATCTGATTCCGTTATTATAGAGCCTACCTCAGGCAATACAGGCATTGGTCTGGCCGCTATAGCAGCAGCTAAGGGCTACCGTGTTATTCTTACAATGCCTGAAACAATGAGCGTTGAACGCAGAAACATTCTAAAGGCATATGGTGCCGAAATCGTGCTTACAGACGGAGCAAAGGGCATGAAGGGTGCCATTGAAAAATCAGAAGAGCTTGCAAGGGAAATACCAAACAGCTATATTCCGGGTCAGTTTTCTAATCCGGCAAATCCTGCAATGCATCGTGCAACTACAGGGCCTGAAATTTGGAACGATACAGACGGCAATGTAGACATTTTTGTAGCGGGCGTAGGTACCGGCGGTACGGTTACAGGTGTAGGCGAATATCTAAAGTCACAAAATCCTAATGTTAAAATTGTTGCAGTAGAGCCAAAAACCTCACCTGTACTTTCAGAGGGCAAGGCAGGCCCTCACAAAATACAGGGTATAGGAGCAGGCTTTGTACCTGAAACACTTGATACAAGCATTTATGACGAGGTTATTCCTGTAAGCAATGAAGACGCTTTTGAGGCTTCAAAGCAAATTGCCAAAAGAGAGGGTGTGCTTGTGGGCATATCATCCGGTGCGGCACTAAAGGCGGCTTTGGAGCTTGCAGAAAGGCCGGAAAACAGCGGCAAGACTATTGTTGCACTTCTGCCTGACAGCGGCGACAGATATTATTCTACACAGCTTTTCGTCGAATGATAAAAGAATTGCTTTAGCTGAGATGAAACAGCAGAGTATATATTTGCTGCAGACGATATAAGAACAAAGCCTTTAAAACAGGTTATTACAGCTGCAGCAGCGGGGGCAAGCTCTGTGCTTTCAGCGGAAAATATTTACAAAAACAAATAAGCCTAAAGAATACCGACCACAAAAGCAGACTACAGCCTGTTTTGTGGTCGGTATAAATTTATTTTCAGTGTATTAAAAGCTCTTATTGCTTGTTTTCTGCAATCATATCAAGAAAATACCTATGCACACAGGTGTTTTCGGTTAATTCCGGATGGAATGCAGTAGCCAAAAATCTGCCCTGTCTTGCTGCCGCAATTTTGCCGTCAACAGTTGACAGTATATCAACATTTTCAGACGCATTTTTAATGTATGGGGCACGAATAAACACCATAGGAATACTGCCAACGCCGTCAAACTCGGCTGTAGTGCTGAAGCTGCCTAACTGTCTGCCGTAGGCGTTACGCTTTGCAGTACATTCCATTAAGCCCAGGGGAACGGCCTTTGGATCCTCTGTGCTTTGTGACATCATTATAAGTCCTGCACAGGTACCGAAAACCGGAAGGTTTTCATTGTTTATTTTATCCAGAAGTGCTTCCCTCATATTAAGGTCGTCAAGCAGCTTACTTATAACAGTGCTTTCGCCGCCGGGAATAATTATACCGTCCAGGTCTTGCTGTAGGTCTTTTAGCTGTCTTAGCTCTATGCTTTTTGCATTTAGCTGTGAAAGCATTTTTATATGCTCCTCAAAAGCTCCCTGCAGTGCCAGTACACCTATTTTCATTGTAAAGCTCCTTTATAGGGCGGTGCAGACAGGCTTACTGTCCACGCTCCTCCATAATAATTTTGATTTCGCTTTCGTTAATGCCAACCATTGCTTCGCCCAGGTCTTCTGAAAGCTCAGCAAGTACCTTAGGGTCATTGTAGTTGGTTACAGCCTTAACAATAGCTGCGGCTCTCTTCTTAGGGTCGCCGGACTTAAATATACCGGAGCCTACAAATACACCCTCTGCACCTAACTGCATCATTAGGGCTGCGTCGGCAGGTGTAGCTACACCGCCGGCGGCAAAGTTTACTACAGGCAGCTTGCCGTTTTCGTGAACATACTTAATCAGCTCTACAGGTACTCTGTATTCCTTAGCAGCCTCGTAAAGCTCATCGTCACGCAATGACTGAACTCTACGCATTTCTGCGTTAATTTTTCTCATATGACGAACAGCCTGTACAACATCGCCTGTACCCGGCTCGCCCTTTGTTCTTATCATTGAAGCGCCCTCTGCAATTCTTCTTAGTGCCTCGCCTAAATCTCTTGCACCGCAAACAAACGGAACATCAAACTTTGTTTTATCTATATGGTACAAATCATCGGCAGGGGAAAGAACCTCGCTTTCGTCTATGTAGTCAATTTCAATAGCCTGCAAAATCTGTGCTTCTGCAATGTGACCGATTCTGCACTTAGCCATAACAGGAATAGAAACAGCCTCCTGTATGCCTTTAATCATTTTAGGGTCGCTCATTCTTGATACTCCGCCTGCCGCACGGATGTCAGCCGGAATTCTCTCAAGTGCCATTACAGCACAAGCGCCTGCCTCCTCGGCAATTTTGGCCTGTTCAGGAGTGGTAACATCCATAATCACGCCGCCCTTTAGCATTTGTGCAAGATTTTTGTTTAAAGAATATCTGTTGCTCATTGTTAAAACCTCTTTTTATTTTTTACTCCCCACGGTTAAAGCCCGGCAGAGAGCTGACTTATTTTTACTGTTTGTTCGAACAATGACATATTACCATAAACTGTATTCTGCAAAATGCACACTTTGTAAAAAAATAAAGGGTACAGTTGCAATCTGTACCCTTGGTTTTGTGATGTTTATTAAGATTTACAGCTGACAGCTGCACAAGTAAAAATTTTAATTTTTATGTTTTTTAGCTCTCGTTAGCTGCGGCGTCTGATTTTTCTTTTTGCTTTGCGGCAAGCTTTTTACGCTTATTGCGTTTGTACACCTGTATTCTTAAAACCACCGAATTTAATCCTGCTACAGCCGTTAAAATAAACAGTGGTGTAAAGTTAAACAGATACCTTGAGCGTGTTTCCCATACCATAAAGAAAAGTGCCGCTCCAAATACAATGCCTCTTATCAGCGTCATAGAGGTAATCCGCTTGCGTTTTGCGCCGTATATTGCCGAAACCGCCATTAATATAATCATAGCTAAGTGGAAGCCGTTGCTGTACACATAAAAAATATTGTAGTAATCGCCGTCACGCAGTACAAATTCAAACAGTGGATTTCTGTCTGCTATCTGATTTCCGTTAGCGTCCTTTGAATTTAAGTGGTGGTCAATCCAGTATATACCGTCACGCCAGGTGAACGTAAGTTTCTTACACATATGCTTTGCCATACCCGGCAGACCCATATCTTTAAGCCGCTTAACAATCATTTTATTGTCAGCCGCTTTTTTCTGGTCATAGTTTCCTGCGTTGTTTGTATACACAGCGTCCTCTTGATGGAAGCCGCCGTCACCGTAAAGTCCCATCATAATCCAATGGTTAATAGGGAACTGTTCCTCGTAAAGCTCCTCTTTTGTAGTAAATTCAAATGAATTAATAAATGTTTTTATGCCGGTGTTGAAAACTGCAAATGCAACTACAAGGCACAAAATGCTTATCAGCGCTTGCTTTAGCTTGTTGTACAGCACTAAATATACTACGGCACCAACCAAAATAACAAGCAGACTGCCCTTTATTGTGTAGCCGACCGAAATGAACAATGCAGACAGGGCAAGGTAAATAAGCCTTTGCACAAGCCTTTCTTTTGGCAGCTTGGCACTTAGTACAATGAAATATACAGACATTACCGTAAACGGTATGCTTAAGGAATCGCTGTAATAATAGGCTGTATAAGTGTAATACGGCATAAACAGGAAGCAAAACACAACAGTCATTATTACGCCATATGGCTTGAAGATTTTTCTTGCCGTTAAAAATGTAAATAATACAGCAACTGCGATGAATACAGTGTTTAGCAGAATCGGTGCATAATTAGGTACATCGCCCATTATTAGGTATATAGCCCTATAGTAAAGCGACAGCAAAATAAGTATGCCGTTATTGTTTGGATACCGTGCCATATAGCCTCTGCTGGCGGGTTTAAGTCCTCTGTACATATCGTCAAAATTACCGTCTGTTGCAAAGTTGTGGGCCATGTGGTCTACAGTACCCCAGTCGGTTATCGGTTTACTCATTAAACACCAGCCGGATATAAGCTGAAGAATAAACATAACGGCCAAAATTATGCCGCAGGCTATGTCAGCTTGCTTGGCGGTAGGCGTTTTTTTGTTGGTGTAAATATATGTTCCTGCCGCAGTAAAAACAAACAGTGCAGCCAGGGCAAATAAAATAACAAATATGTTTTTGAAAAGCACAACAACCACAAGTACAGTGATAATGCCAAATAGTAAGGCGAAAACATAGTTAAATGCAGTATTGGCTTTTACCTTTAATCTGTTCAAATATTTTTCCTCCTTAAAATACTACAATATAAACCAGCTTATATTGTATCACATATCTTCCTAAAAGCAACGCCGTTTGACATTTTTTATCATATTCACAATTTATGCTATATTAATGGTTTTTAATTGTGGATTAATATGAAACGGCAGATAATGATTATATAAAAGCTGTCGCTTATATGTATAATGACGGGAGGGTCTTTGTTGAATTATTCAGAATAGCTTTTATATAAATGTTAGTTTAAAATAATGTACAGTACATTTAGTAAATAAAAATGTGCAATTTACTCAAAAAAGTTTTATAAATTATTTGACTTATAGGGAAATTCCTGTTAAAATAGTAACAAGACAGTATTTAGGGCAGGCTTTAACCATTTGCTGTTGGCCTTCTGCCTAGAAAGACAGAAGATTTTATAAGAAAGGCAAGTTTATGGGTAAGATAATTTCTGTTGCGTCCGGCAAGGGCGGTACGGGTAAATCCACAGTGTGCGTTACCTTGGGCACAGCACTTGTTAAGCGTGGGCATAAGGTGTTGCTTATTGACTGTGATTCCGGTATGCGAGGGCTGGATATTATGATGGGTATAAGCAAGAGCCTTGTTTTTGATATTGCAGATGCCGTGTGCGGTAATTGCACGGCAGAACAGATTATTTACCCGTGCGGTCATATTGACGGCTTAAGCCTTATACCGGCACCGCAAAATGCCGAGGACGAGCTTAGCCCGCTTATATTAAAGCAGTTTACGGATAATGTACGCAGCCGTTATGATTATATTATTATAGATTCTCCCGCAGGAGTGGGGAAGGGCTTTGACACTGCCGTGCTTCCTGCCGATTTGTGCCTGGTTATAGCAAACACCGAGCCTACAAGCTTAAGAGGCTGTGTAAATGTAAGAAAAAAGCTTACCGAAATAGGTAAAACCAACATACGGCTTATTATTAACAGGTTTTCTGTAGCTATGTTTAGGGAGCTTGCCTTTTATCCGGATTTAGACAGTATTATTGATGAGTCGGGTATTCAGCTGATAGGAATAATTACAGAAAACAGACAGGTAGTTGCTTCTATACAAAAGGGGCTTGCCTACAAGAAAAAATGTTCAGCCCTTACGGCAATAGACAGAATTGCGGCAAGGATAGACGGCGAAAATGTGCCGCTGCTTATTTGCTGATGAGAATGTATTTAATTTCACCTAAGAAAGAAGGATAATGATGAAAATAGCCTTAATTGCTCATGACGAAAAGAAAGAATTAATGGTGCAGTTTTGCATAGCCTACTGTGGTATTTTAAGCAGATATTCAATATGTGCTACAGGTACTACCGGTAAGCTGGTTGCAGAGGCTACCGGTTTGGAGATTCAAAGATTTTTAAGTGGTTCACAGGGCGGCGACCAACAAATAGCCGCACAAATTGCATACAATGAAATTGATATGCTTCTGTTTTTCAGAGATCCTCTTAATCCAAAGCCTTTGGAGCCAAACGATATGAACCTGCTAAGACTTTGCGATATGCACAATATTCCTGTTGCTACAAACATTGCAACAGCCGAAATGCTTATCCACGGTTTGGAGCGTGGCGACCTTGACTGGAGAAATATTGTAAAATAAGTAGACTAAGCGTCTTGTAACTTTTGCGATAATATAGTAAAATAAAATATTGGTAGGGGTAGACTGTGCTCTGCCCCTATTTTTAATTGTACATAAATATTACGGCTGCTGAGTAAGGGCTTAAACCAAAGTACGGCGGCTGTGTAAAAATAAAAACGGAGGTTTTTATATGTCGCTTATAACAAAAAGGGTATACGGTGCAGAGGATGTGCTGCCAAAGGATAGCTACAAGTGGCAGCTTATTGAAGATATTATGCGAAGTGAGGCAGCAGCCTATGGCTTTAAGGAAATAAGAACGCCTGTTTTTGAGCATACAGAGCTTTTCCAGAGAGGCGTTGGCGACACTACCGATGTTGTACAAAAGGAAATGTACACATTCAATACAAAGGGAGGCACGTCTCTTTCACTGCGGCCGGAGGGTACATCCGGTGCGGCTCGTGCTGTGCTTGAGCATGCCGTATATAATGACGGCCTGCCTATAAAGACATATTACTTTGATTCCTGCTACAGGTATGAAAAGAAGCAGGCAAACCGTTACAGAGAGTTCCACCAGTTTGGCGTAGAGCTTTACGGTGCGTCAAGTCCGGCGGCAGACGCCGAAATAATAAGCCTGGCTACTACTTTGTTTGACCGCTTGGGTGTTACGGATTTGCAGCTGGAGCTTAACTCTATAGGCTGTCCGGCCTGCCGTGCAGAATACCACAAGGCTTTGAAAAAATATTTTGAAGGCTATAAGGATAAGCTGTGTGATACCTGCTTGTCCCGCTTAGAGAAAAATCCAATGAGAATACTGGACTGTAAAAGCCCTGTATGTTCAGAAATTGCAAAAGACGCACCTGTTGTTTTGGATTATTTGTGTGACGACTGCAAAAATCATTTTCAGCAGGTTAAGGCATATTTAGATGCGGCTGAAATTCCGTATATTGTAAACCCTAAAATTGTTCGTGGACTTGACTATTACACAAAAACTGTTTTTGAGTTTGTTACTACAAGGCTTGGCTCACAGGGCACGGTTTGCGGCGGCGGAAGATATGACGGGCTTATTGAAGAGCTGGGCGGTCAGCACACACCGTCACTGGGCTTTGGCTTGGGAATGGAGCGTTTGCTGGCACTTATGGAGAAGCAGGGCATAGAAATTCCTTTACCGCCCAGCTGCGATATTTATATTGCCGGCTTAGGCGAGGAGGCACAGAAAAAGGCCTTTACACTTGTTAAGGAGGTTCGTGAAACCTCACTTATAGCAGAATGTGACATTGTAGGCAGAAGCCTGCGTGCACAAATGAAGTACGCCGATAAAATAGGTGCAAAATTCAGTATGGTAATAGGCGAAAACGAAATTAACGAGAATAAGGCTATACTGAAAAATATGGAAACAGGCGAGAAAACCGAGGTGCCGTTGGACGAGCAGTTTATTAACGCCTTTTTCCACCACTATACAGAGTACCAAATTTCAGGTACGGCGAATATTGAAGATATTCAGTAAAATTAAAACAACAAATTAAAGAAAAAAGAGGTAATTCCAATGGCTGAATTTATGACAGGCTTAAAAAGAACTAACTATTGCGGCAGCCTAAGAATAGAGGACTGCGGCAAAAAGGTTACTGTTTTCGGCTGGGTACAACGCCAGCGTGATTTAGGTCAGCTTATTTTTATTGACCTTAGAGACCGTACAGGCATTTTGCAGCTTGCACTTGACGACACAACAGACAAGGCTGTTTTTGAAAAAGCGGCTGCCGTAAAAAGCGAATATGTTTTAGGTGTAGTCGGTACGGTAAGGGAGAGAAGCGCTAAAACAAATAAGATTGCAACAGGTGATGTTGAAATTGCCGTTGAGGAGCTTAGAATTTTAGGTGAAAGCGAAACACCGCCGTTTGAGATTGTTCCAAACTCAACAACAGGTGAGCTTACAAGATTAAAATACCGTTATCTTGATTTGCGTCGTCCTGACCTGCAGCAGAACATTATGCTAAGACATAAAATAGCAAAGGTAACCCGTGACTATTTTGATGAGCAGGGCTTTATTGAAATTGAAACACCTATGCTTATTAAGTCTACTCCTGAGGGTGCAAGAGATTTCTTGGTGCCGTCAAGAATACACAAGGGCAGCTTCTACGCTTTGCCGCAGTCACCGCAAATTTATAAGCAGCTGTGTATGGTTGCCGGCTTTGACAGATATATGCAGATTGCAAGATGCTTCAGAGATGAGGATTTGCGTGCCGACCGTCAGCCGGAGTTTACGCAGATTGACCTTGAAATGTCCTTTGTGGATATGGAGGATGTTTTGGCTATTGGCGAGGGCTACATAAAAAGAGTATTTAAGGATACCCTTGATATTGATATTCCTACACCGTTCCCACGCTATACCTACAACCAGGTTATGGAGCGTTTTGGTTCTGACAAGCCTGACACACGCTTTGAAATGGAGCTGTTTGACCTTACAGAGGCTGTAAGGAACTGCGGCTTTGGCGTTTTTAAAAATGCTATAGAGGGCGGCGGCAGTGTAAGAGGCATTACAGCAAAAAATGCAGTAAAAACCTACTCCCGTAAGGAGATTGACAAGCTTACCGAATATGTGCGTGGTATAGGTGCAAAGGGTCTTGCTTGGATAAGAATGACAGATGACGGTATTGCATCAAGCTTTGCAAAGTTTATGACTGACGAAGAAATGCAGGCAATATTAACTGCCGCAGGTGCCGAAAAGGGCGATGTTGTTATGATTGTGGCGGACACAGAAAGCAACACTGTTCTTACCACATTGGGTGCATTAAGATGTGAGGTTGCCAACAAGCTGAATATTATTAAAGACGGTTATAACTTCCTATGGGTAGTTGACTTCCCGTTCTTTGAGTATGACAAGGAAAGTGAAGCATGGGTTGCTATGCACCACCCATTTACATCACCTACCGATGAGTGTATGGACACTCTTGAGGATGATAAGGGCAAGGTTTATGCTAAAGCCTACGATATGGTTCTTAACGGCATTGAGCTGTCGTCAGGCTCTATTCGTATTACTAATCCCGACCTGCAAAAGAGAATGTTTAGCCTGCTTGGTTTAAGTGACGAAGAGGCTTACAAAAAGTTCGGCTTCTTAACCGACGCCTTTAAGTACGGTGCACCGCCTCATGGCGGTATGGGCATAGGTCTTGACAGACTTGTAATGCAAATGATTAAAGCACCTACACTAAGAGATGTTGTAGCTTTTCCAAAGGTACAGAATGCGTCGGAGCCTATGACAAATGCACCAAGCTCTATAGAAAAGCAGCAGCTTGATGATTTGGGCATTGCTGTAACCGTTAAGGAAAAGGAAGAAACACAGGATTAAAATCGGCTTTTATATACCATAAGCCTGTAGACCGTGAAAGGCGTTTGCATTAAAATACGCAAACGCCTTTTTTAATTAATTCTTTTATAACATAATGTACGAATTGCAGCCGTACTATCATACTATAAAGATGAAAATTTTCTGTTATGATTAAACTAAGAATTTAGCAGTGTGTAAACCGTTTATTACAGAACACAGAATAGTAAACAGTAAAACAGCAGCCGCCCGTTAAAAGCGACTGCTGTTATTTTTAGATATGTATAAGAATTACTCGTTAGTTTCCGGCTTTTGCACCTTAACCTGTGCTGCCGGTCTTTGACTTGCTTTAATGTTTTGTCTTGTTTTCTTAATTTCGTTTACCTGACTTGTCAGCATTTCGTCTGCCTGTCTAAGCATTTCATCAACATAGTCGTTTACTGCCTTACGCATATCTCTTGACTTCAGCTTAGCGTCGGTGATAATCTCGTTAGCCTCAGCCTGTGCCTGTCTGACAATTTCGTTCTGTGTTACCAATGACTTCTTCTTGTCCTCGGCTGTGCGAATAATACTTTCGGCCTCTACCTTAGCGTCAGAAATAATCTTCTGTCTGTCGGCAACTATAGCCTTTGCCTGACGAACCTCCTGTGGCAGTGCATCTTCAATGTCGTCAAGCAGTTCCTTCAGGCTGTCAACATCAACAAGGCACTTACCGCCTGTCAGAGGTAAAACCTTTGCATCTTCAACAGTTTCTCTTAGTTCCAACAACAAATCTTCTACTTTCATCTTAACCATCCTTTTTCTTTTACTGCGAACACCTCAACGCTAAAGCCATAAGCTTAGGCTAAACATTTGAAGCAAGTCGTTTTTTTATTTCATCATGAATACATTCCGGTACAAAATTAGTAATGTCTCCGTTTAATGTAGCAATCTGCTTCACTATGCTGGAGCTTAAAAACATATATTCTGCACGGGATGTCAGGAAAATAGTTTCCAAATCCGGATTGAGCTTTTTATTAGTCAATGACATTTGAAATTCATACTCAAAGTCAGACACAGCTCTTAACCCTCTTACTACGGCATTGGCACCGGTCTTTCGGGCATATTCGGCAAGCAAGCCATCAAAGCTTTCTATCTGAATATTATCAAAGCCTGCCAAGGCCTTCCTTAAAAGCTCTATGCGTTCTTCGGTAGTAAAACTGGGCTTTTTCGAGGAATTAACAAGTACAGCCACAATAACCTTGTCAAACATTTTGGCGGCCCTTGATATTATATCAATATGCCCCAATGTTACAGGGTCAAAGCTGCCCGGACAAACTACCGTTCTTTTCATTCCTCAGTCACATCCTCGTAGCGGTATGTACTTATCATAATTTTACCATATCGATAATTTCTGTCAAGTGCAAAACCATGAATTTTTTCAGGTATTTCTTCATTTATTGGTCTTTCACAAATAATTGTTCCTGTTTTTTTCATCTGCAGTGCTGTAAGCGGCAACGCTTTTTGGAGTAGTCCCGTACCATATGGCGGATCCAAAAAAGCAAGGTCAAATTTTTCTGACTGCTGTCTTGAAATATATGCCAACGAATCGCTATTTATAACCAAAGCGTTATGGGACAGCCCCGTGTTTTCCAAATTGCTTTTTATTACATTAACAGCCTCACGCCTGCAATCTACAAAAACAGCATTTTTAGCACCACGGCTTAAAGCCTCTATTCCCATTTGACCTGAGCCTGAAAAAAGGTCCAAAAACTTTCTTCCCTCAATTTCAAACTGAATTATGCTGAAAATCGCCTCTTTTACTCTTTCGGTTGTAGGGCGTACATCCTGACCGTCCAAGGTTTTTAAGCGCTTGCCTTTGGCAATGCCTGTAATAACTCTCATAACACACCTGCCTCCTACAGTACCTTGCTATAAATAATGCTATATAAACAATATAAAACCATTATATCTGCCTGTTAAAGCATTACCTATATTATCTATTAAAATCTCTAAATTGTCAACCGTATTCATAATAATATAACTAAATATTATTGTAGTTTTTTGGTAAATTTACTGATAAAGAGTAAATTCTCTCGAAAATAATATAGCCTTGCAATGCAAAACACATTTTATTCCTTTGCCATGGTATTGTCACCGTGAAAATATGAGTACACCGTTCTTGCAACCACCTTGTTCATAGTAGGTGCAGTTTCCAGTTCCTGCAGGTCTGCCTCCTTTATATTTGCAATAGTGCCAAAATGCTTGAGCAACGCTTTAGCACGCCTTTCACCAACACCCTCTATCTCTGTAAGCGAGCTTTTAAAGGAGGTATTCTTCCTTTTTTGCCTGTGGTAACCAATAGCAAACCGGTGCACCTCTTCTTGAATATTAGACACCAGAGTAAAAACACTGCGCTTGTTGTTTATGGCAATTTCCTTACCGGCGTCTGTTATGGCCCTTGTGCGGTGCTTGTTGTCCTTTACCATACCAAACAGCGGAATGTTGTAGCCCATTCTTTTCATAACCTGCGAAACGGCATTTACCTGGCCCTTGCCGCCATCAAGCAGTATAAGGTCTGGCATTCTTCCAAAGCCAACGCCTTCGTCCTTGTGCTTTTCATATTCGTTTAAACGGCGTTCTATTACCTCTGCCATTGAGCCGTAGTCGTCCTGTCCTGCAACGGTTTTTATTTCAAACCTTCTGTAGGCACTTTTAAGCGGCCTTCCGTTTTCAAATACAATCATACCTGCTACATTGGCGGTACCGTTTTGGTTGGAAATGTCGTAGGATTCAATATAATTAGGTGCACCGTCCAAGCCGAGCAATTCACCTAAGGTGTTTAACGCCATAGTATCCTTGCCGGCTGCACCACGCCTGTGCGCCAAATGCTCTGCTGCATTCTTTTTGCACATTTCCACAAGCTGCAGCTGTTCGCCCTTTTGCGGCTGAAATATAACCACCTTTTTGCCAAGAACTTCGCTTAGCCACTGCTGTAAAAGCTCTGTGTCGTTTACAGAGCCGTCAACGGTAATTCTGGGCGGTATATCATTTCTTTTATAGTAATAGCCTGTTATAAACTCGTGCCTAGCCTGTGGCAGATCGTCAACATCGCCTATTATAAAATGCTCTCTGTCATACAATGCACCGTTTTTAAACTTGAACACCTCAAAGCAGGCGGTATTACCCTCTGTAACCACCGCAAGCACATCCTGCTCCTTTATTTTTGAGCAAACCACCTTTTGGCTGTCGCCCATTTTTTTTATGGCGTTAATTCTGTCACGAATTCTTGCGGCACGCTCAAATTCAAGGTTTTCTGCGGCAAGGTTCATTTCTGCGGTCATTTTTTTAATGTCGGCATTATTGCCGCCTTTTAAAAATTCAACTGCCTCTTTTAAATTTTCGGTATATTCCTTATGGGTGATTTTTCCTGTACACGGTGCACTGCACAGCTTTATATGATAGTTAAGGCACGGTCTGCCCTTGCCTATATCCTGTGGAAATTTTCTGCCGCAGGTAGGCAGCTTAAAAATTTTGACAGCCTGGTCAACGGCATTTTTAACATAATAGCTGCTCATATACGGCCCTATATACTGTGCACCGTCGTTGTCAATCTGCTTTACTGCCTTTATTCTTGGCCACTGCTCGTTTGTAATTTTAATATAGCTGTAGCCCTTATCGTCTTTTAGCAAAATGTTGTAGTGGGGTGTATACTGCTTAATCAGGCTGCATTCAAGCACTAAGGCCTCAAACTCGCTGTCGGTAACAATATAGTCAAAGGCGTCTACATTTTCAACCATTCTTATAACCTTTGGTGTATGGTTGGTATGAGAGCCAAAGTATTGGCTTACACGGTTTTTCAGAGCCTTTGCCTTGCCTATATAAATTATCTTCTTGTTTTTGTCACGCATTATATATACGCCGGGGGTTAGGGGCAGTGACATTGCTTTTGCCCTAAGCTCTTTTATTTTGTTTTCCAAGTCGCTTCCCCCTTTTATTCAATAAATTTATCATTATAGTTATAAAAGCCCTTTTATGCAAAACACCGTGGCAGCTGTAAACAATCCACGGTGTTTTGTATATTACATATCGTTGTTATTTTCAAGTGAATTTTGACTTAATGCCTTTAGATAAGCGTTAATAAAGCCGTCTATGTCGCCGTCCATTACAGCACTTATGTTGCCTGTTTCGTAGCTTGTGCGGTGATCCTTTACAAGAGTATATGGCATAAATACATATGAGCGTATTTGAGAGCCCCATGTAATCTCCTTTTGCACACCCTTAATATCCTCAATCTTGTCTAAATGCTCACGCTCTTTAATTTCCATAAGCTTTGACATAAGCATTTTCATAGCAACCTCTCGGTTTTGGTGCTGGCTTCTTTCTACCTGGCAGGCAACTACAATACCTGTAGGTATATGTGTAAGCCTTACGGCGGATGAGGTTTTGTTGACCTTCTGACCGCCTGCACCGCTTGCACGGTAAACATCCATTTTAATATCTTCCGGATTAATGTCAATTTGAATATTATCATCAATTTCCGGCATAACCTCAAGAGATGCAAAGGAGGTGTGTCTTCTGCCGGAGGAATCAAAAGGTGACACTCTTACAAGTCTGTGAACGCCTGCCTCACTCTTTAGATAGCCGTAGGCATTCAAACCCTCTACAAGTATAACGGCACTTTTCAGACCTGCCTCGTCACCGTCAAGGTAGTCAAGAGTTTTTACCTTAAAGCCGCCTTTTTCTGCCCAGCGGTTGTACATACGGTACAGCATTTCCGCCCAGTCCTGAGCCTCTGTTCCGCCTGAGCCGGCGTGGAAGGTAAGTATAGCATTTTTGCTGTCGTACTCACCTGTAAGTAAAGTCTGCAAGCGCTGTTTTTCAAGCTCCTCTTTTATAGCCTCAACCTCGCTTTGAGCCTCTTCAAGCAATGACAAATCCTCGTCCTCGTTTGCAAGTTCAATTAAAGCCATTGCGTCGTCATATTTAGAAACAAGTGTATTATAGCCCTCTACCTTGTTTTTCAAGGCACTTGTGCGTTGCAATATAACCTGTGATTTATCCATATCGTCCCAAAAGCCCGGCTCGGTTGCCTTGTTTTCAAGCTGTTCTATTTCAGACATCATCGCCTTTAGTCCAAGGGCGTCCGCCAAGTCATCTATTTCCGGCTTTGTGCGTTCAAGCTCAAGCCTTAGTTCTTCAAACTGTACCATAAAATATATCAATCCTTAAAAATAGTCATATATTCTATTATAATTTATTGAAGCACAAAAGTAAAGTGTTTGCACAAGGGAATTCCGGCTTTTCTGTTTGAAAAAAATTAAAATAATGCTTGCAAAAAATAAAAATAGGGTGTATAATGGTGTGCGTTGGGTGATTGTTGCCCGACACTACTGTGGATTAGGCTGTTTGCCCCACCTCGGCTTGCTCTTGCCGTGTAAAATATAAGAGTGTTTATGTGCAGGTATGGCGGAATTGGCAGACGCGTATGGTTCAGGTCCATATGAAAGCAATTTCATGCAGGTTCAAGTCCTGTTACCTGCACCATATTATCATTATAAAGCTTTTAAAAATAGTTTTGTGCTGTTTTTAAAAGCTTTTCTGATTTTATTTAAAAAATTTTAGTAACGGCAATGCTTTACTGTAAATAATGATTACTTAATATGTAAGGTTAATTGTTGAAAATAAATCTATAACACAATTTCAACAAGCGGTGTGGGATGTTCGCTAAAGTGTAGTGGCAAATGGCGTGCAAATTGACTTAAAACAGGTATTATGATATAATCGCCACATAAATGTATTTGTAAATAATAATACACAGCCACAGTTATGAGTGCAAAAGCAAGGAGCGTTGTTATGAACCGAGAGAATAAGAGCATTGTTTTACAGTGTGCAAAAAGCATATTTTGTTCAGTATCGGTTATAGTTTTGCTTTTAACCTTTGTGTTCAGGCTTGCGGTTGTTGACGGCCCGTCTATGAACAACACCCTAAAAAACGGCGACACTGTTGTTATTACAAATTATCAGTCATTTTTTAAGTATATACCCTCTCTTGAGCTGAAGCAGGGTGATGTAGTTGCAGCAGCTCCGGACGCCTTCAGCGAGAATGAATATAAAATTGACAATGCCTTTATTAAGCGTGTAATAGCTATAGAGGGACAGACTGTTGGAATTGACGCAGACAAAGGGCAGGTGTATGTTGACGGCAAGATTATAAACGAGCCGTACATTTCTTCAAAAACCCTAAATGGAATAGAGTGGGATATACCCGATGTTATTCCGAAGGGGAAAGTATTTGTTATGGGCGATAACAGGGCAGTTTCGGTTGACAGCCGAAGCGTGCGCATACAGCTTGTTGACAAATCAAACATAATAGGCAAGGTGCAGTGTGCTGTTTTGCCTTTTGAAAGATTTTCCTACTTATATTAATATAGAGGTGATATAATGGCACAGGTGCAAAATATACAGTGGTTTCCCGGACATATGACAAAAACAAAAAGGAAGATTCAAGCAAGCCTAAAGCTGGTTGATATTGTGGCGGAAATTATAGACGCCCGTATTCCTGTAAGCAGTCATAACCCGGACCTTGACAAGCTTATTCAAGGTAAGCCGAGAATTGTATTAATGAATAAATGCGATATGGCGGATAGGGCTCAAACCGACAGGTGGGTAGAGTACTATAGAAAGAAAAATATAGTCGCAATTCCCGTAGACTGCAAAACAGGAAAGGGCTTAAACCGCTTTATTCCAACTGTTCGTGATGTGCTGTCAGACAAAATAGAAAAGTGGGAGGCAAAGGGTATGCGTAACCGCAGTATACACATTATGGTGGTGGGCATACCGAATGTGGGAAAATCCTCTTTTATTAATAAAATGGCTAAAAAAGACAGTGCAAGGGTAGAGGACAGACCGGGTGTAACTCGTGGCAACCAGTGGTTTTCTATTGGTCAGGGTATGGAGCTTTTGGATACACCGGGAGTGCTGTGGCCTAAGTTTGATGACCCGGAGGTTGGCGAAAAGCTTGCCTTTACAGGCGCTGTAAAGGATCAGGTAATGGACACAGAGCTGCTGGCGTTTAGACTTCTTGAGGTTATGTGCCGCTTTCCTACACAGCAGTTTATTGAGAGGTTCAAGCTGCAAAATGTAGATTTGGAGTCTGTTGAAGCATATGACCTTTTGGAGCTTATAGCAAGAAAAAGAGGTATGCTTATGTCCGGCGGCAGAGTAGATACCGAGCGTGCGTCTGTAATGATTCTTGACGAATACAGAAGTGCAAAGCTTGGTAAAATTACGCTGGAGTGTGTATAACCCAAATATAAACAAGACCGTCTTTAAAACAGTCGGTCTTTAATTATTTTACAGACAACGGACTTTGTGGCTGTCTGCTTTACTGCCATATATTCAACGGCTGTAGAGTGGTGTGCTTTGGCGATTTTTTCGGCAAAATTAAGTTATGACAAACAGGATTAAAAAGATAAGGAGATGTGGTTATTTGGATTGGTTTTTGTATGAAAATCAGTGTGCGGAGCAGGGATACTCAAGTATTTGCGGAGTTGACGAGGCGGGCAGAGGCCCGCTGGCAGGGCCTGTATGTGCGGCGGCCGTTATTTTAAAGCCCAACGATATAATTGAGGGTGTAAACGATTCCAAAAAGCTTAGCGAAAAAAAGAGGGAGGCACTGTACGATGTTATAAAGGCTCGTGCCGTTGCCTACAGTATTGCCTTTGCCTCGGTAGAAGAAATAGAAGAGCTTAATATTCTTAACGCAACTATGCTTGCTATGAAAAGGGCTGTTGAGGGACTGCCAAAGGCGGCTGATTATGCCATTATTGACGGCAACAAAACCCCCGATTTAAGCATTCCCTGTTCTGCAATCGTAAAGGGCGACGCAAATTCTATGTCGATTGCGGCGGCGTCAATTTTAGCAAAGGTAACAAGAGACAGACTAATGCTGGAGTACGACAAGGAGTACCCACAGTATATGTTTGCTAAGCACAAGGGCTACGGTACAAAGGTACATACACAGGCCATAAGGGAATACGGCCCATGCCCTATACACAGAATGTCATTTTTAAAGAAAATTCTAAGTAAATGATTACGGATAACAGAACGCAAAAAAGAAAAACAGGCGACATAGGCGAGGAATATACCTGCAATTATTTGAAAAAGCAGGGCTTTAAAATTCTTTGCAGAAACTACAGCTGTAGGGTAGGCGAAATAGACATTATTGCCGCTGACAAAACACATATTTTATTTGTTGAGGTTAAAACAAGACACCAAAACCCGTTGGTTCGTCCTTGCTTGGCAGTAACAAAGCAGAAGCAGGCACGAATTATGAAAGCGGCATATTTGTACCTAAAACAGCATAATGTAAGGTTACAGCCACGCTTTGACATTTCGGAGGTTTATCTTAAATCAAACACAACAAATCTATACCGTATTAATTATATAAAGGGTGCTTTTATTCAGGAGGGCGACTATGCAGCTTTTTGATTTACATTGCGACACGCTTTACAAGGCATATACCGAAAATGGCTCTGTAGTGCATAACGACTATCATTTTTCTTTTGAAAAGGCATTGCAATACGACGGCTGCACACAGGTTATGGCTGTGTGGATACCTGACGAATACCGTGGCGAGGCTGCGGTGAATTTGGTAGAGAAATGTGCCGCACTTTTAAAAAAGCAGATGAATAGCAGCTGTGGCTTTAATCAGGCAGACAGCTTTAACGAGCTTGAAAACCACAGCCATAATGTTGTGCTTTCTATTGAGGGTGGCGCAGCATTAAACGGAAGGCTTGAAAATATAAAGCGTTTCAGAAAAATGGGCGTTCGCTTTTTAACTCTTACATGGAACGGTGCAAACGAAATAGGCGACGGTATTCTCTGCGACAATCCAAAGGGACTAACGGAGTTTGGCAAAGCCGCCGTTGCGGAGCTGGAGAAAAACGGAATAATTATTGATGTTTCTCACGCAAGCGTTCCTCTTTTTTGGCAAACGGCAGAGCTTGCCAAAAGACCTTTTGTTGCTACACATTCCAACGCAAGGGCTGTGTGTAAAAGCCCCAGAAACCTTGACGATGAACAGTTTAAGCACATTTGCAAAATCGGCGGAATTGTGGGTATAAACTTCCACAGATTTTTTGTAACCGACAGCGGCACTGCCGACTTTTCAGACCTGCACAGGCATATTGAATATTTCCTTTCTCTTGGCGGTGAAAATGTGCTGGCATTGGGCAGTGATTATGACGGTGCAGAAATGCCACCTTGCATAAAAGGCGTGCAGAGTATGGGCGAATTTTATAACTATCTGCTAAGGCATAATTACAGTGAAGATATAATTAGAAAGATTTTTTACACAAATGCATATAATTTCTGTAAAAACTTTGACATTTGAAACTTTTTGTTATATATTATAGGATAGATGAAATTTGTAAGAGAGGTAATTTATATGAACTATAACAGTACAACAGACAAAAAAATAGTTGTTTCGGCTGCTCAAGCTATTTCACAGGGCATTTCTAACGACGGCGGTTTATTTGTACCAATGGAAATTCCAAAGTATAGCGAAGAGGATTTTAAGGCTATGCTGAAAATGGACTATAAGGGCAGAGCGAAAAAGGTTATTGCCGACTACCTAAGCGACTTTACCGCCGAAGAGGTAGCTGACTGTGTAGACAACGCTTATACAGCAGAAAAATTCGGCAGCGAAAACCCTGCACCTATTGTTTCTGCTAAACTAAACGGCAACACTATGAATATTCTTGAGCTTTGGCATGGTCCTACATCAGCTTTTAAGGATATGGCACTGCAAATTTTGCCGTACTTTTTAACTAAATCTCTTGCAAAAAAATATGAGGGTAAAGAGGCTGTTATTCTTGTTGCAACATCCGGCGATACAGGTAAGGCTGCACTAGAGGGCTTTAAGGATGTAAAGGGCACAAGAATAATTGTATTCTACCCACAGGACGGCGTAAGCCCAATGCAGAAGTGTCAAATGACAACCCAGGAGGGCAGCAATGTAGATGTTTGTGCCATTAAGGGCAATTTTGACGATGCACAGACAGGCGTTAAGAAAATCTTTACAACTCCTGAGATTATCGAAAAGCTGCAGGCTAATGACAAGCTGTTTTCAAGTGCTAACTCTATTAACTGGGGCAGACTGCTGCCGCAGATAGTTTATTATATTTCCGCATACTGCGACCTTGTAAACAAGGGTACAATTAAGTTTGGCGACAAGGTTAATGTTGTAGTGCCTACAGGCAACTTCGGCAACATACTTGCGTCATACTATGCTATGCTTATGGGCCTGCCTATAAACAAGTTTATCTGTGCGTCCAACTCAAACAATGTTTTGACAGACTTTATTAACACAGGCGTTTACGATAAGGGCAGACATTTCTATACAACAATGTCACCTTCTATGGATATTCTTGTTTCAAGCAACCTTGAAAGACTGCTTTACATTCTTTCGGACGGCGACGACCAAAAGGTTAAATCTTATATGACTGCTCTTAAGACAGAGGGTAAATATAAGGTTGACGATAAGATTATGGACAGGCTTTCAGAGAGATTCTTCGGCGGCTTCTGCGACGAGGAGTCTACCGCAAAAACAATTAAAGAGCTTTATGAGCAGTCAAACTATCTTGCAGATACTCACACAGCCGTTGCTGTTGATGTATATGCACAGTATGTTGAAAAGACAGGCGACAAGGAAACACCTGTAATTTTGGCTTCTACAGCAAGCCCGTATAAGTTCTCAAAGAGCGTTTTGGGTTCAATTATTCCAAAGGACGAAATTTGCGGCAGCGAGTTTGATATGGTAGAACAAATGAACAAGGTAACCGGCGTAGAGGTGCCAAAGCCTCTTGCTCAGCTAAAGAATAAAGAGGTACGCTTTAACAATGTTTCTGCTGTTGAGGATATGCCTGCATATGTGCTGAAGACCCTGGGTATTGACTAATGTCTTTATTCGTAATAGCCGATTTGCATCTTTCCTTTGGAGCAAACAAGCCTATGAATATTTTTCGTGGGTGGGACAATTATGAGGAAAGACTTGAAAAAAATTGGCGAAGTCTTGTTACAGATGAAGATACCGTTGTAATTCCGGGCGATATATCGTGGGCTATGAAGCTCAACGAATGCTATGAGGATTTTAAGTTTATTCATAACCTGCCGGGGAAAAAGCTGCTTTTAAAGGGCAACCATGACTATTGGTGGGATACAAGACGAAAGATAGAAAATTATCTTAGGGAAAACGGCTTTGATTCCATAGAGATTGTTTTTAATTCTGCAAAGGCAGTAGGTGAATATGCCGTATGCGGTACCAGAGGCTGGTTTTATGATGCCGAGGCCGACAGTGACAAAAAGGTGCTTAACAGAGAGGTAGGCAGACTGCGTACCTCTATTGCAGAGGCACTTAAAACAGGCCTTGAGCCTGTTGTGTTTTTGCACTATCCGCCGGTATACGGCGACCAACGCTGTGACGACATATTAAATGTTCTTAAGGAATATAATATTAAAAAGTGCTACTACGGCCATTTGCATGGCTCAAATGTGGCCAAAAAAGCCGTAACAGGCGAATTTGAGGGCATAAATTTTAAGCTTATTTCCAGTGATTATGTGAAATTTGTGCCGATACTTGTAAGATGATGTACTATTACAATTTTTTGTATTTAGGTATAGAAAAATAATACTTGTTATGTTATAATAAATCGCAACTCAACATAACAATTCAGGAGGAAAATAAACATGAGTCTAAAATCTGCAAATTGTGTAGAAACTAACAAACATGAGCTTGTTGTTGAGGTTGACGGCAAGACATTTACAGACGCAGTAAACAGTGTTTACCGCAAGGAAGTTAAGAAGATTAGCATACCGGGCTTCCGTAAGGGTAAGGCACCAAAGGCAATTATTGAAAAAATGTATGGCGAGGGCGTATTTTACGATGACGCTATTGAGAATATATATCCAACAGCACTTGCTGACGCAGTAGACGAGGCTAAGCTTGATGTTGTAGCTGTAGATAATGTTTCTGTAGAAGAGGTCGGCAAGGACGGTTTAACCTTTAAGGCTGTTGTTGTTGTAAAGCCGGAGGTTGAAATCAGCGACTATGAGGGTATTCAGGTAACACCAAAGTCAACTGAGGTTACAGAAGAGCTTGTAAATGAAGAAATTGACAAGCAAAGAGATAAAAACAGCAGACTTGTTACTGTAGAGGACAGACCTGCACAGGACGGCGATATTACAGTAATCGACTTTGAGGGCTTTGTTGACGGCGAGGCTTTTGAGGGCGGCAAGGCTGAAAACTTCAACCTAACGCTGGGCAGCGGACAGTTTATTCCGGGCTTTGAGGAGCAGATTGTCGGCAAGAACACAGGCGACGAGTTTACAATTAAGGTTACCTTCCCGGAGGAGTACCAGGTTGATGAGCTTGCAGGCAAGGAAAGCGAATTTAAGATTAAGCTTCACGAAATTAAAGCAAAGGAGTTGCCTGAGCTTGACAACGACTTTGTTATGGATGTAAGTGATAAGGAAACTGTAGAGGAATACAAGGCTCAGGTTGCTGATGAGCTGGCTGAAAAGCTGCAGAAGGAGTCTGACGCCGATGTTGAAAATCAGCTTATTGCAAAGCTTTGTGAGCTGCTAAAGGGTGAAATTCCTGAGGCTATGTATGACAACAAGGTAAACGATATGATGCGTGAATTTGATATGCGTCTGCGTTCACAGGGCTTGGATATGAACACATACCTGCAGTATATGGGTATGGACGCTGAGGCTGTTAAGAATTCTTACAAGCCGGAGGCTGAAAAGAGAGTTAAGCTAAGACTTGCACTTGAGAAGATTGCACAGCAGCAGGGCTTTACAGATGTTTCTGACGAGGATTTAGAGGCAGAGTACAGCAGACTTGCTGATACATATAAGATGGATATTGACAAGGTAAAGGCTGCAATTCCTGCAGACGAGCTAAAGAAGGACATAGCTGTAGAAAAGGCTATGGACTTTGTAAAGGAAAGTGCCATTGCCAATAATTAATCTTTCATGAATATTTACATTATGTTTTGCCTAGTATTATATAAGTAATAAGCGGCGGTTAGTTTTGGGGACTTACTACAAAGGCGGCACTGTACAGGCATTGCGGACTGCATATTCCACACTTGCTTTGTGATTTTTTATGCACAGCACAAAATTAATATGCGGCGGCTTTGCGGTGCTGCCTTAAATATAATGTATTTTGAAAGGAATGTTTAAGATGGAAATTAGAAATAGTAATTTGGTGCCTTATGTTGTTGAGCAAACAAGCAGAGGCGAGCGTTCGTATGATATTTTCTCCCGTTTGTTAAGCGAAAGAATTGTTATGCTTACGGGGGAGGTAAACGACGCATCTGCAAGCCTTGTTGTTGCACAGCTTTTATATCTTGAAAGCCAAGATCCAACAAAGGATATTTCACTGTATATAAACAGCCCGGGTGGCTCTGTTACGGCAGGTATGTCTATTTATGACACAATGCAGTATATTAAGTGTGATGTTTCTACTATTTGTATGGGCATGGCAGCCAGTATGGGTGCATTTTTACTTTCATCCGGAGCAAAGGGCAAAAGATATGCTTTGCCGAACTCTGATATTATGATTCACCAGCCTTTAGGCGGCTTCCAGGGTCAGGCTTCGGACATTATGATACATGCAAATTATATTGACCGTATAAAGGCAAGACTAAATAAAATTCTTGCCGACAATACAAACCAGCCTCTTGAGGTTATTGAAAGAGATACAGACCGTGATAACTTTATGTCTGCACAAGAGGCGTGCGATTATGGTTTAATTGACAAGGTAATGCAGAGATAATTTAATTTTCAAAGGAAAGGAGTTGTACTATGGCAAGCAAGGATGACAAGCGAAGGCTGTGCTGTTCATTTTGCGGTAGACCACAGAATGAGTCAGGCAGACTTATTGAGGGTAACGGTGTTTATATTTGTGAGGAATGTATTGGCTTGTGTCAGTCCATTTTAAACGATAGCCGTCCGGCTGTTGACGAATACCACGGTAAAGAGGCAGGCAGCTATAAAACATTGCTGAAGCCTGAGCAAATCAAGGAAAAGCTTGACGAGTATGTTGTTGGTCAGGAAGAGGCAAAGAAAACCCTTTGTGTAGCCGTGTACAACCACTACAAAAGAATATACAATACAGACACTGATGTAGATTTTGTAAAAAGCAATGTTTTAATGCTTGGGCCTACAGGTACAGGCAAAACATTCTTGGCACAAACCTTGGCAAAGATACTTGATGTTCCTTTTGCCATTGCCGACGCAACTACACTTACACAGGCAGGCTATGTAGGTGAGGATGTTGAAAATATTCTTCTTCGTCTTATTCAGGCTGCCGACTATGATATTGCAAGGGCAGAGCAGGGTATTATTTATATCGATGAAATTGATAAAATATCAAGAAAGTCGGAAAACCCTTCAATTACCCGTGATGTCAGCGGTGAGGGCGTACAGCAGGCGTTGCTGAAAATTCTGGAGGGTACTGTTGCAAATGTTCCGCCGCAGGGCGGCAGAAAGCACCCTCAGCAGGAGTATCTGCCTATAAATACAAAGGATATTTTGTTTATTTGCGGCGGTGCCTTTGACGGCTTGGAGAAAACAATGGAGCACAGGGCGTCTAACAGCTCTATCGGCTTTGGTGCAGAGGTTAAGTCTAAGGAGCAGATTTCAAACGAAACTGACTGGATGAAAAATGTGGTTCCTCATGACCTTGTAAAATATGGTCTTATTCCGGAGCTTATCGGCAGACTGCCTGTTATAACACATCTTAATGCCATTGATAAAGAGGGCTTTATAAGAATTCTTACAGAGCCTAAAAACTCTCTTGTTAAGCAGTACAAGAAAATATTTGAGCTTGATAATGTAGAGCTTGAATTTGAAGACGGTGCAATGGAGGCTATTGCTGAAAAGGCCCAAAAGGAAAACACAGGTGCAAGAGGTCTGCGTTCCATTATGGAAAACCTGCTGATGGATTTAATGTTTAAGGTGCCGTCAGATGTTACCATAGAAAAGGTTATTATTTCAGCAGAAACCGTTAAGGATCCGTCAGTGGTTACTATCATCCACAATCAGGAGCGTAAACTGCTGACAGATGATGTATCCGACAGAAAGGAAGCAAAGAAAAAGATTAAACGCAGCAATGCGGGCTGATTTGCTTTCTGAATTCTTTTAATTATGTTAGGCTGTAACTATATTTAGTTGCAGCCTTGTTGCTTTTATGTTATAGTTTTAGAAATGTTGATTATTGCGATTAGCAGAATTATTATTCTGCAGCATTAGTTATATGCTGACAGCAGCTAAAGGAGGCGTATTATGAAACAGACAGAAGAAAATGTTGAGTTAAATGAAGAAAATACTGAGTTAAATATTAATGATTTTATAGAAATGCCGGTGCTGGCTCTGCGTGGAATGGTAGTGTTTCCGGAAATGGTTCTCCACTTTGATGTTGGCAGAAAAATGTCTGCACTTGCTATAGAAAAGGCAATGACTACAGACCAGCTTATTTTTGTTGCCGCTCAAAAGGAAATTGAAAAAGACAGGCCGACTATTGACGATTTGTATTCTGTAGGTGTAGTTGCAGAGGTTAAGCAAATATTAAGACAGCCCGACAATCTTATAAGAGTTATTGTTGAGGGTAAGTACCGTGCAAAGGTTTTGGGTGCAGGCTCTGAGCAGAGCTATATGACAGGCTTAATATCCCCTGTTGAGGATATTTATGATGATGAGGTAACGGAAACAGCGTTTACAAGGTCTATTAAGGATATTTTTGAAAGATACCTTAACTTAGTGCCTAAATTCCCGTCTGATGTTGTTTATAAAATCTCAACCTCAAGAGAGCCTGGAAAAATTTGTGACCTTATTGCCGGCAATACCAGAATGGAATACGAAAGAAAGCAGGAGCTGCTTGAGGCAATTAATGTAGAGGAAAGACAGCAAAAGCTTATTGCCTACCTTACCGACGAGGTTTTTATACTCGAAATTGAAGACTCCGTTCATAAAATGACTCGTGAAAGAATAGACGAGGGTCAAAGGGAATATTACCTAAGAGAGCAGCTTAGAGTTTTGGAGGACGAGCTTAATATTGACGATGAATCTACCCAGGAGGCAAAGGAGTATCTTGACAGGCTTCAAGAGCTTCACCTTTCCGAAGAGGTGGAAAAGGTGCTTGTTAAGGAGTGCGAAAAGCTTACAAGTCTGCCGCCGGGTTCTCAGGAGGCAAATGTAATACGAAATTATCTTGATACCTGCCTTGATTTGCCATGGAACACCTTTGACCAAGAGGCTATTGATGTAGATTATGCACAGCATATTTTAGACAAAAACCACTACGGTTTGACAAAGGTGAAGGAAAGAATTGTAGAAACTCTTGCAGTAAGAAAATTGTCGCCTGATGTTAAGGGGCAGATACTGTGCTTTGTAGGCCCGCCGGGTGTGGGCAAAACATCTATTGCACAGTCTATTGCCCGGGCAATAAGCAGAAAGTGCCAGCGTATTGCCTTAGGCGGCGTGCATGACGAGTCTGAAATTCGTGGACACCGCAGAACCTACATCGGTGCTATGATGGGCAGAGTAATGAATGCGGTTAAGCTTGCCGAAACCTCTAATCCCGTTATTATTCTTGACGAAATAGACAAGCTGGGCAACGACTACAAGGGGGACCCAACCTCCGCACTGCTTGAGGTGCTTGACAGCGAGCAAAACCATTCCTTTGTTGACCACTACATTGATTTGCCGTATGACCTTAGCCATGTGTTCTTTATTGCCACAGCTAACGATTATTCGGCAATACCGGAGCCGCTGCTTGACAGAATGGATATTATAACTGTTGACAGCTATACCCGTGAGGAAAAATTCAATATAGCTAAAAAGCATTTATTACCAAAATCACTGAAAAACACAGGCATAAAGGCAAGTCAGTTTAAAATATCCAAAGCAGCCATGTATGAGCTTATAGACAGCTATACCCGTGAGGCCGGTGTGCGTAATTTAGAACGCAGAATAAATGATTTACTGCGTAAAGCGGCCGTTGAAATAGTGCGTGACGAGAATTACAGGGTTTCTGTTACTCCTAAGGTGCTTGAACAGCTTTTAGGGCCTAAAAAATATAAGCCGGATACTATTGAATCGGTTGACGCAGTGGGCTTGGTAAACGGCTTGGCGTGGACGGCAGTTGGCGGTACAACGCTTCCTATAGAGGTGGCATTGCTGCCGGGTACGGGTAAAATCGAGTTGACAGGCTCCTTGGGCGAGGTTATGAAGGAATCCGCAAAAATCGCCATAAGCTGCGCAAGGGCAATGGCTGTAAAGCAGAATTATGATGCAGATTTCTACAAAAAATACGATATACATATTCACGCTCCCGAGGGTGCAGTGCCAAAGGACGGCCCGTCAGCAGGCGTTACAATGACAACTGCTCTTGTTTCTGCCCTTACCGGCAAGCCTGTAAGGCGAGATGTGGCTATGACAGGTGAAATTACACTGCGTGGCAGAGTTTTGCCTATAGGCGGACTGAAGGAGAAAACTATGGCGGCATACCGTGTAGGTGTGAAAACCGTAATAATCCCCGCTGACAACGAGCCTGACCTGTATGAGGTGGATCCTGTAGTAAAAGAGGCGGTAGAATTTAAGCCTGTAAGCAGAATAGAGCAGGTGCTTGATATTGCATTGGTAAACGGCAGGGCTGTTCGCAGTACAAAGGCTAAGTCGTCAAAAAAGCAGGCTAAGCTTGTTAGCCCTGCGGTGCAGTAAGGAGGAAATTATGAATTTTTCAAATGCAGAGTTTACTATGGCGGTAGGAAAGGCCTCTCAGCTTAAAAGCGGTGAGCTGCCTGAGGTGGTTTTTTCCGGCAGGTCAAATGTAGGCAAATCCTCTCTTATTAATAAAATTGCAAACAGAAAAGCCCTGGCAAGGGTAAGCGGACAGCCGGGAAAAACAGGCACTATAAATTTCTTTAATGTAGACAATACATTTAATTTGGTAGATTTACCCGGCTACGGCTATGCAAAGGTTTCCCACGCAGAAAAGGTACGCTGGGCGGAGCTTGTAGAGGGGTATTTTGCACAGGACAGAAATTTTGCTTTGATAGTTCAAATAGTCGATATGCGCCACAAGCCTACCGTTGACGACTTGAATATGATTAAATTTTTATCAGACGCAAAATTACCTTTTGCAGTGGCACTGACCAAGCAGGACAAGCTGAAAAAAACGCAGCAGACTGCACAGCTGGAGCTGATTAGCTCTATACTTTCCCGTTATGGCAGCATGCCTATCTTTCCGGTTTCCTCCACAAAGGGTACGGGAATTGAAGAAATAAGAGAATATATATCGAAATCAGTTGAAAAATGCAGCTGAAATAATGTATAATACATTTGTTCATTAATTTAAAATGAAGGGAATGTAAGCAATGTTTGTAAACGATTGTTTAAATGTAAATGAAAAGGGACATCTTACTATTGGCGGCTGTGATACATTAGAGCTTGCAAAAGAGTTTGGTACACCCCTTTATGTAATGGATGAAGCCACTATAAGAAACACTTGTAAATCGTATGTAAATTCAATAAAAACTCATTATGACGGAAAAGGACTTCCTATGTATGCCAGCAAGGCCCTAAGCTGCAAGGCTTTGGTTCAGCTTGCAGACAGCGAAAATATGGGGCTTGATGTTGTATCGGGCGGCGAAATTTACACTGCTATGAAAGCAAACTTTCCACCTGAGAAAATTCAATTCCACGGCAACAATAAAACAGAGGCAGAGCTGAGAATGGCTTTGGACTATAATATAGGCAAAATTATTGTTGACAACCTCTATGAGCTTGAGCTTTTAAATAAAATTGCCGGAGAGAAAAATAAGGTTGTTAAAATATCTATGCGTATTAAGCCGGGTATTGACGCACACACACACAACTTTATAATGACAGGTCAAATTGATTCTAAGTTTGGCTTTGCACTTGAAACAGGCGAAGCTATGGCTGCTGTTAAGGAGTCGCTAAAGCTTGGCAATGTTGATTTAACAGAGCTGCACTGCCACATTGGTTCACAAATATTTGATATTGACCCGTTTGTTAAGGCCGCAGAGGTTATGATGGACTTTATCGGTCAAATTAAGAGAGAGACAGGTCACTTAGTTACAGAGCTGAACCTGGGCGGCGGCTACGGCATTAAGTATACAGAGAATGACAACCCTGTACCGTACGACAACTATATGGCGGCTGTTTCAAAGGCTGTAAAGGCAAAGGCGGCAGAAAATGATATTCCTGTACCGTTTATTTATATGGAGCCGGGCCGTTCTGTTGTGGGTGAGGCCGGCATTACACTTTACACCGTAGGCGGCAGAAAGGAAATTCCTAACGTTCGCACCTATGTTTCTGTTGACGGCGGTATGACCGACAATATCAGATATGCCCTGTATGAGTCTGAATATACTGTTGTAAACGCAGGAAAGGCTGACCAAAAGCCAAACGAAAAGGTTACGGTAGCGGGCAAATGCTGTGAAAGCGGTGACCTTATTCAAAAGGATACTCCTGTAGCCGATGTTCAGGTAGGCGACATACTGGCTGTATTGTCAACAGGTGCATATAACTACTCTATGGCGTCTAACTATAACCGTAACCCTCGTCCGGCTATTGTTATGGTAAAGGACGGCAAGGCAAGATTAATAGTTAAAAGAGAGTCTTACGACGACCTTGTAGCTAACGATTTAGATTTGTAATTGCCAATATATAAACATAAAAGGCGTAACAGTCTTAGTTCAGACTGTTACGCCTTTGTCAGCTTGTTAAGTTTGCTTGCTGTACCGTAAAAACAGCAGTATATGTGGCTACCGGTTTTCCAACAGCTTTTTATCAAGCTTGGTAAGCTCTGTTTTTTCAAACATATCCGGCCGTATATTTTTAGTGCGGATAAGCGATTGCTGTCTGCGCCAGTTGTCAACATTTTCGTGGTGGCCCGACAGCAGTACAGGCGGAACCTCTTTTTCACGCCATACAGCAGGCTTTGTGTACTGCGGGTACTCCAAAAGCCCGTTATAGTGGCTTTCCTCTGTAAAGCATTCCTCGTTGGAAAGCACGCCCGGCAGCATTCTGCATACGGCGTCCGCAAGCACCATTGCAGGCAGCTCACCGCCTGTCAATACATAGTCGCCTATTGAAATTTCTTCGTCAATCAGCATATCAAGCACACGCTGGTCTACCCCCTCGTAGTGGCCGCAAAGAATGCATATATTATCATAGCCGGAGGCTATTTGCTTTACAATGCTTTGGTTAAGCACCCTGCCTACAGGTGACATATAAATAAAATGCGGCTTTTTGCCCAGCTCGTTACATACTGCCTCAAAGCAAAGGGCTATAGGCTCACACTTCATTACCATACCCATACCGCCGCCGTATGGGGTATCGTCAACCCTTTTGTGCCTGTCATATGCATAATCACGCAGCTGGTGGTATACTATTTCTACAGCACCTTTTGCGACGGCCCTGCCAATAATGCTTTCGTTCAGCACAGCCTGACACATTTCCGGAAACAAAGTAATAATGTCAATCCTCATCGTCAAATATTCCTTTCAAGGGCTTAATTAAAACCTTGCCGCCGTTTATGTCTATTTCCTTTACAACATCATCTATTACCGGTATAAGGTAGTCCTTTTTCTTTTCGTCGGTCACTTGGTAAACATCGTTGGCACCTGTTTTTAAAACATCGGTAATTTTGCCGTAGCTTTTGCTTGTGTCAATGTCAATTACATCAAGTCCCATAAGGTCTTGTATAAAGTACTCACCCGGTGCAAGCCTTGCGTCACTGCGGTTAATATATAGAACCCTTCCTCTAAGCTTTTCGGCTTCTTCAATAGTATCAATTCCCTTTGCCTTAACTATGGCAATGGTTTTGTGAGGCCTTGAGCTTACGCTTAGCTTTGTTTCACCCTTTTTTAGATACAGTGTTTTAAATTGGCATAAAAACTGCGGAGAGTCACACCAAGGGTCGACTCTTAATTCACCTCGCAGGCCATGTGTGCTTACAACCTTGCCTATTTCTAAATATTGTTCCATATGTTAGTACATCCTTAAAAATTAGTAGCTTAATTTTATCATAACAGCTGTTTTTTTTCAACCGAAGACATTAAAACAGCTTTGTTATTTTATTGTACGGTTATTTTTGTTTCTCAATAAATATTTTAGAGGTATTATTTACAGACTGCTCAAATATTTTGTATACTTTGCAGTAATTTTGTGACTTGCTGTAAAAAACAGGAAAAAATAATAATTAAAAATGAATATTTCAATAGACAAAATAACTAAAAAAATAAAGCATTATTAAAAAAATAATGACATAAAATCTAAACTTTATTAAATTTTCTTGACGGTTTATTCTATTGTGCTATAATAGCAATATCAAATTTCATGATAACAAATTACAATGAGTGCGAGGGATTTATTATGTATGTTAAAGAAGTAGAGGTTCAAAACCAGGTTGGTCTTCATGCTCGTCCTGCAACCTTTTTTATTCAGAAAGCCAATGAATACAAGGCTTCTATTTGGGTAGAGAAGGATGAAAGAAGGGTAAACGCAAAAAGCTTGCTTGGCGTACTTTCTTTGGGCATTGTTGGCGGTACAACAATTAAAATTATTGCAGACGGCAACGATGAGGCTGCTGCTGTTGACGGTCTTGTACAGCTTGTTGCGTCGGGCTTTGCAGAGTAATTTTAGTATGGCATACTAGCACAGGTAATTAAAAGGACTTCCTAAATTTTTTAGGGAGTTCCTTTTTTGTTTTAACACATTTTGTAGGGGTACTTAATAGATTTGCGACTAATTTGCGGCTTTTTTGTTGAAGTATGTCTGCTGTTATGTTAAAATATCTATTTAGAACAGCACCGCACGCCGCCACAACCTGTGCGGTGCTCCTTTGAAAAATCGGTATTATCGGGAGGAAAGCAAAATGTCAATTACTGTTAAACTGATAGCACATACGCCTAATCCGGAGCAGGTTGTAGCCGCCGCCGCAAAGCTGTGCTATTCGCCTTCTAAGGTGGAAAATATACTGGAGGGCTTAGATGAAGAAAAGAGCCGCTCCTTTGTTGAAATGCTTTCGTCCTTGGGGCACGAAAGTCCTATGGAGCATGTGTCGTTTACCTTTGGTATTGACGGTATTTCAAGAGCCTGCTCTCATCAGCTTGTAAGACACAGAATAGCGTCATACAGCCAGCAGTCGCAGCGATATGTCGACGGCAACAGCTTCGGCTTTGTTATACCGCCGGCAATTTCAGAATGTCCACAGGCCTTGCAGGCGTACAACAGTGCCATAGAACAGCAGAGCAGGGCGTATTCTGCGGTAAGAGATGCTCTTGTGTGCAAAAGCATAAAGGAGTCCGAGGACGGCAGCCTGCTTTCAGGCACACAGGATGAAATTATTAATGCATACAAGGAAATTAATAAAAAGCAGTGCTCTGCCTTTATAAAAAAAGCAAACGAGGACGCACGCTTTATTCTGCCGAACGCCTGCACTACCTCAATAGTAGTTACAATGAATGTTCGTTCTCTGCATAACTTTTTTAACCACAGGTGCTGCAACAGGGCACAGTGGGAGATTAGAGAGCTTGCTATAGAAATGCTTAAGCTGTGCAGAGGGGTTGCTCCGGCACTGTTTAAGGACGCAGGGCCTCGCTGCCTAAACGGTGCCTGTCCGGAGGGCAAAATGTCCTGCGGCAAAGCTCAGCAGGTAAGAGAATTTTTTAAAAATTTCTGATTATATAATATGTGAAGGTGTTATTATGAACAGTAAAGGCAAATTAATAGTAATAGAGGGGCTTGACGGCTGCGGCAAGGCAACGCAGACAGCAGAGCTTACGCAAAGGCTTATGCAAAGCTTTCCAAGGGTAAAGCACATAAGCTTTCCTAACTACAGCAACCCGTCCTCGGCCCTTGTAAAAATGTACTTGGGCGGTGAGCTTGGCTCCAGTCCGGACGATGTAAACGCTTATGCCGCCTCCTCCTTTTATGCAGTTGACAGGTATGCCAGCTTTAAGCAGTTTTGGGAAAAGGACTATAACAGCGGCTGTATAATTATTGCAGACAGATATACTACATCAAACGCAATATATCAGCTGTCAAAGGTTGCAAACAGGGAAAAGCCGTCGTTTTTACATTGGCTTGATACCTACGAGTACAAGCAGCTGCAGCTGCCAAAGCCGGACGCTGTAATTTACCTTGATATGCCTGTTGAGGTTTCTCAACAGCTTCTTGCAAAACGCTATAACGGCGACGAAAATAAAAAGGATCTTCATGAGAAGAATTTTGAATTTTTAAAGGAATGCAGAAATTCTGCCCTGTATGCCGCACAAATACTCAACTGGAATGTGGTAAGCTGTGCAAGAAACGGCAAGCCACGGTCTATAGAGGATATAAGCGACGAGGTTTTTGAGCTGGCAAAAAGGGAGGCAGAGCTGTAATTTTTCAAAGTGCGGAGTATTTCCACGGAAATATTCTGTGTAAAATCGGCAGTATTGCCGACATATGAAAGGAGTTTATTTTATTATGATTTATGTATTTTTAGCAGACGGCTTCGAGGAAACAGAGGCACTTACAACAGTAGATATTTTAAGAAGAGGAAAGCTTGATGTTCAAACCGTGGCTGTGGGTACAAACGGCAAGCAGGTAACATCTTCACACAAAATAACCGTAACAGCAGATATTAACGAGGCTGAAATTGTTTTTGAAAATCTGCGTGGTATAGTTTTGCCGGGCGGTATGCCGGGTACTATAAATCTGGGGGTATCCTTAATAGTTCACCAGTGTATTAATTATTGTGTTGAAAAGGGCTATGTTATCGGTGCAATATGTGCCGCACCGTCGGTGCTTGGCGAAATGGGTATTCTTAACGGCAAAAAAGCAACCTGCTTCCCGGGCTTTGAAAACAAGCTTGAGGGTGCAGAGTATGTAAACGAGTTTGCAGTAACAGACGGCTTGGTTGTAACAGGCAAGGGTATGGGTGCAACAATTCCTTTTGCACTGCAGCTGCTTGAGCTGTTTAAAAATAAAGAAACTGCCAATACTGTATTAGAATCACTCCAGTGTCCATATAATTATGATTAAGGCAAGCCTTGGCAGCTGTAAAAATCAGCTAAGAGAAAAATACAGGGCTGTACGCCGTGAAATGTCTGTTCTGCAAAGGCAGCAGCTTAGTGACAAAATTTTTCAAACGCTGGCAGACAGCCAAATGTTTAAAAACGCCCGCACAATTTATGCATATGCGTCTATTAATGATGAGGTAAGCACAGACAGGATTATTAATTATGCCCTTGAGCTTGGCAAAAGGGTTGCCGTTCCATACTGCATACCACATACATCTGATATGCAGTTTTACTTTATTGACAGTATTCGGCAGCTTAGCAGAGGCACCTTTGGCGTGCCGGAGCCAACGCCAAGCCCTGACAACAGGGCAGAGGATAAGTCGGCACTTATACTTGTGCCTGCCCTTGCATTTGACAGAAACGGCTACAGAATGGGCTACGGCAAGGGCTATTACGACAGGTACCTTGCTGATTTTACAGGCGTAAGGGTGGGCCTGTGCTTTAGTGCCTGCGTAAGCCGCTGTATTTTGCACGGCCGCTTTGACAGCTGTGTAGATTACATAATTACAGATAATTTTACAAAATTTATTGCAAAAAAGTGAAATTTAGGTTATTATATAATTTGCAAAGCTGTGCTGTATATTGCTATATTTATATGTACTGGTATATGGTGCAATTTCTACAGCCAATACTATTAGGTCTTATGACTTGAAGAAAGGAACACAGCTAATGAGTGACGACATTAAAACTGACTTTTCTGCTGATATTGAGGCGGCAAGAAAAAAGCGTGTAGAAGCCTTTAAGCTTAACATTAATACCGCAGCCGAAAATACCGATGCGGTGCCGCCGACAGCTGACAGTATCGGCACAGAAGAAAGCACCGGTGCCGATGAAAGCAATACAGACAGCAGGTCTGAAAGCACCAAGGGTACAGACAAATATAATTTTGAAATTGATAACGACAATAATAATGACAATAATAACGCTGACGATGAGAACGGCATAGATACCGACGCACCGTCTAAAATGATGGCAGATGATTTTTCCGACAAATATTCTCTGCATAAATATACCGACGCCGACCAGGTTCCGGAGGATGACGCTCTTGCCGATGAGGATATGTTGGGCATAGAGGATATTGAAGCCAAAGACGCCTCCGAGGAGATTTCCAGCTTTTCCAACGCTGAGCAGAAGCATAAAATGTACAAGGAGGAAAAGAAGGCCCTAAAGAATTACCGCAAGTCCGAAAAGGCACGCCAAAAGGCAAAGGCAGAGAAAAACGGCTGTATGTTCCGTTTAATTTGGCTGTGTATGGTTGTGGCAATATCGGTGGTTTTGGGTATGTACATTTGGAACGGTATGAGCGACCTGCTTGGCATTAACCGTCCGGAGGACGGCGAAAATGTGGTTTTAGACCTTGACAAGGATGTAACCTTTGACGATGTTGTGGATATGCTGGTTAAAAACGACCTTATTAAAAATGAGCCGTTTTTCCGTTTGTTTGCTACCATTACAAATAAAACCACAGGCTTTGAAGAGGGCATATACAATATGCGTCCAAATATGGACTACGAGGCTATACTCAGTGCCCTAAGGTCAGGTCAGGCTCTTACCGATACGGTTACCATACAGTTTAAAGAGGGTATGACGGTTATGCAGGTTGCCGAGGCACTTGAGGACAAAAAGGTTTGCAAGGCAGACAAGTTCCTAAGCTACTGCAACTCTCATGACTTTGACGATGAGTTTGAGTTCCTAAAGGATATACCTGAAAACGACAAGTGCGTTTACAGGCTTGAGGGATATTTGTTCCCGGATACCTACGAATTCTACATTGGCGAGGACGCAAAGGACAGCGTTCGCCGCTTCTTAAACAACTTCCAACAGAAAATGTGCGTTGATACTCAAAATGTCAGCGGCTATACAGACGCCGTTACTCTTAAAACTATTATAGAGGACAAGGGCAAAACGATTAACGATGTTGTTAAAATGGCGTCTCTTGTACAGGCAGAGGCCGCCGACACAAAGGATATGTATGTGGTATCCTCGGTATTCTATAACAGACTTTCCACTATAGACTCAGGCGGCGTTTCACCGTTTGGCGACCTTGATTTGGACAAGCTGAAGTCTGACGCTACTCTTTACTATCCATACAGTGCACAGGACGATATTCCGTCCGAAATAGCGGCTACCTTCAAGAGCAACTACAACACCTACGATATTTCCGGTTTGCCGCCGGGAGCAATATGTAATCCGGGACTTGACGCTATTGACGCCGCAATTAATCCGGACGATACAAACTACTATTACTTCTGTCACCGTTCTGCTACAACCACACAGGAGGCAAAGGCTTACTATGCTTCTACATTTGCAGAGCACCAGTCAAATATGGCAGCGGCCGGTTTGTCATAATATAACCATTAAAATTAAACGGCTTTTCGTTACTTTTTCGGAAAGCCGTTTTCCCGTAATACAGTGCGGAAAATTTTTTATTGGCAGAGTGTGCAAAAACGAATGTCTGTTATGAATATGTGCCGTTTTCTGCGGCTCTGCAAGTATTTATAATAAAAAAATTCAGTAAAAAAACAGCCTAATGCCAAAGCAATATAAGAAAGGATAGGTGATAAATTTGCCAATATTCAGATACAACCACCCCACAGAGGTGCTTGCACCCTGCGGCGAGGAAGAAAGCCTAGACGCCGCCCTTAGGTTTGGTGCAGACGCCGTTTATTTGGCGGGCAAGGAGTTTGGCATGCGTACTGCCTCTAAAAATTTTGACAACGACCAGCTTATTTCGGCAGTAAAAAAGGCCCATGCAGTCGGTGCAAGGCTGTATGTTACCTGCAACACAGTACCCGACAACAAGGAAATAGCCAGACTGCCGCAGTATTTCGAGTTTTTAAACAGTTGTGGAGCAGACGCTGTAATAGTTGCGGATATTGGTGTAATGGATTTAGCTAAAAAATATGCACCAAATGTTGATATTCATATGTCTACACAAACGGGAATTATGAACTATCACACTGCCAACACACTGTACAATATGGGTGCAAGCAGGGTGGTGCTTGCCAGAGAGCTAAGCTTTGAGGACATTGCCGAAATTAGGGCAAGGGTGCCAAGGGAGCTTGAAATTGAGTGCTTTGTGCAGGGTGCTATGTGCGTATCCTTTAGCGGAAGATGCCTGATTTCTGCCTATATGACAGGCAGAGACGCCAACCGTGGCGACTGTGCACAGCCCTGCAGGTGGAAGTACCACCTGTACGAAGAAAACCGTCCGGGGCAGTTTTTCCCCGTAGAGCAGGACGCTGACGGAACATATCTTTATAATTCCAGAGATATGTGTATGATAGACTACATTCCGCAGCTTATCGAAAGCGGCATTACCAGCTTGAAAATAGAGGGCAGGGCAAAGTCGGCTTATTATGCGGCTGTAACTACCCACGCTTACCGCAGTGCGGTAGACCTGTATTATAAGGATAAGCAGGGCTACACCTTGCCGGCATGGATAGGCGAGGAGCTTAACAAAATCAGTCACCGTGAGTACAGCACGGGCTTTTTCCTTGGCAAGGAGCCGGGGCAGGTACATTCCAACGGCGGCTATATTCGTGAGTATGATGTAGTTGCTATTTGTGACAGCTGGGAAAACGGCACTGCATATTTAACGCAGAAAAATAAATTTTCTGTGGGCGAACAGCTCGATGTTCTGCCGCCTATGGGCGAGTCCTTTAAAATAACGGCAGAGAAAATTTTCAACCACAACGGCGAGTCGGTGCAGTCGGCACCGCACCCTATGGAAAAGCTTGCGGTGCCTTGTGCCGTTGAAATACCGGCAGGCTCGTTTATACGCAGAAAAAGGTAACATTAATATAGTATAGAAATATAGTATAGGAATATAGTATAGGGTACAGGATTTATGATAATGAAAAAGATGATAAAAGAATTAAGATAAGATAAAGCAAAAGAAAGAAGAGGGCTGAAAAATGACAAGCAAAATATTTTACAAAAGCAAAAAGGGCTTTACGGTTGTGGAATTGGTAGTGGTTATTGCTATACTTGCTATACTGGCGGCTATTGCCATTCCTGTGGTAAACTCCATATTAAACTCAGCCGCAAAAAATGCCGCTGTAGCCAATGCACAAACCATTGAGTATGCCGTTAGAACGGCACAGGCTGAGTACATAAACAAAACCGCCGATAATTACCCCGGCATTAAAAAGGGCATTAAGCCGTCGTTAAGCGATGTTATTAAGGAAAACTCAATTGAGGCTGCGCTTGAGTATAAAACCGTTTTCGGCGAAAAGTTTGTTCCGGTATGGGACAAAACAAGCGACAGCTGTATACTGCTGGTAAGCGACGGTCACGGCGGCCATTTGTTAAGAGATATAAACGGCAGTACACTGCCGCCGGCAATGTCGTATAACCTTTGTCAGATTTCCACCGAAAGCGACGGAGGCTATGTTGTAGGAAAATATGACATTATTTCTTGGCAGAACAATTATTCGAAGTCGGCACTTTAATCGTGATAATGACGAACTTTTATCGAGATACAATAATCATTTTATATATTAAGCCTTTTTGAACAAATTTAATACTCCAAATTTTAACAATATGTGTATTTACATATGACTGCAGGGATGTTATAATAACAACCGTACTAAGAAAGTGCATATCGGGCTGTGCGGAAAAGGCTCGTGGTGGTATGCTCAACTTTCACGATACATTTTATTATATTTTTAAAAGGAGAAATTTTAAAATGACAAATGCAATCACAACAAAAAAAGCTGAACTTCAAAACAGCAAAAAGGGTTTCACACTGGTTGAGTTGGTAGTAGTTATCGCTATTCTGGCTATCCTGGCAGCTATCGCAATTCCTGTTGTAAACTCAATTATCAACACTGCTTCCAAGAACGGTGCTCTTTCAAACGCTCAGTCAATTGAGTTGGCAGTTAAAGAGTGTCAGTCTTACATAGCTTCAGGCAATAATGAGGTTTATAAGTCCGGTAAGACAGTAACGCTTGACAGCGGTAAATTTGCAACTCCTTCTGTAACTATTCACGATGCTAAGACAGATCATGCTAATATCGTGATTCAAGAGGTAGCTGCTGTAAAGGGCATTGCTGATGGCTTCGGCAAGGTTTCATACAACGGTAAGGATTATCAGCCATACTGGAATAAAGCTGCTCAGAAGTGTGTTTTTGTAAATGCTACCGATGCTAAAGACATTGATGGCAATACTGTTACTCTTTCAGGTGATGGTGCCCTTACTCAGTTGGCTTCAGTTGATAACGACAATAAGATCGCATTCGCAGATGTTAAAGTAGACGATATGTAATTTACTTTACCGTAAAATAAATTTTCCGTAATTTAATAAAAAGTAAGGCTCGCTGTGTGCGAGCCTTACGCATTTTATAAATAAAATTTGCAATTGCAATATATCTGTGTTATAATAATAATTTAATGATTAATTATATGATTTCGCCTTTAATTCAAAACAGAAGCTGTTTATTGCTTTGCTTGTATAATTAGTTAAATTTGCCGAAACGGCTCTATATAAAAATAAAAAAACTAGGTGGTGTTTATTTTTGAAATCAGTAATAGTACAGGTTTCCAAGGACTATATGTGCCTTACCTGCTGTGAGCCTATCCTAAAGGAAAAGGAGCAGAAAAAAGAGGCAACCGTAGACCTTTCTTACCGTTTTACCGCCCCTTACATAAAGCCTCTTGACAGAGAGTATATGGAGGGCAAGGAAACAGTGTGGGAGGTGCCAAAGGCGTTTGCCACAATGGTTCATGACGGCCTGCGTGAAATGAAAAGACCGGAGGTTAAGGAGGTTATTCTGCTTGTAGAGGAGTTTGACCTTGTTACTTCCGAGTTTCAGCATGCACGCTGCAACAAAAAGGTGCTGAACAGCATCGCTGTAGACAACCTAAAGGAAATTCTCCAAGAGGAGGTTTCCAAGTTCTCTGTAATTACAACTACTTACGGCACTCCGCCAAAGGAAATTCCGGAGCTTACCTCCAGAGCCTTTGCTATACCAAGAGAGCTGTCTACAGAGCTTGGCAGAAGATTTACGGAAATGGGGCTTACCCTGCAAAAAATTGTGCCTGCCGATGTTGCGGCGCTTAAGGTTGCCCGTGATGTTGTATATACCTACAATAAAACCGTATGCTATTTGTCAATAGACTACTGTGCACTGCGTGTGGTATTGGTTAGGGATTCTCTGCCGCTGTACACCCACACATACCGTTCGCCTTTAATAGAGGCGGTGGATATTGTCGCACAGGACAGACAGCTTTCTATACCCGAGGCTATAAAGTATATTAAGCAGTGGGGACTTGATAAGGACTACAACTACAACAACCCTGCGTCAATGCGCAGAATAGACCAGCTAAGAGACGACATTGTTACCGACATTGTACACAACATAAATCTTGTTGCAATGAGCCTTGACCTGAATATCGACCAGGCGGTTGTAAGCGACTATGTGGGATTTTTCCCTCATGTTGCCGGTACTATTAAAAAGCTGGGCGTTGCCAAGGATGTTGATGTTATTACCGACCAGTTCAACACCAAAATGGCACTGCCGGAGCTGGACATAGACGCCCGTGACGAGCAGTACAAAACAGGCAGCTACATACTGTTTAACAACCTGATGAACTGCGGCGACAAATACAAAAACAACCTTATGGTAGGACTGCAGCCGCTAAAGGAAAAGTCTATTAATATAGGCAAAAGAGTTACCGTAGCCTTTACAATACTGGTTGGACTTACGGTAGTGTCCTGCAGTGCCTTTTATGCATTTTTGAATGTTCAAAAGTCAATGGACGAGGCAAAGTTTAAGGAAGAAAAGTATGTATCTGCGGCTGACCTGCTCAGCAAGCAGGCAGACGCCAAAAAGAAGCTGGAGGATCAGATATTAGACGCCAACAAGCTTACAAAGGCACCTGTGCTTATGTGCGAAACACTGGAGCAGACCAAAAAGCAGGTGGTTGACAAGGTAGAGTCTATAGGCGGCTATAGCCTTACATATAGCGATGGCGAAACAGACGGAACACCCGAAATTAACGTACCTGTTAGCGGCGTAATAAACGGCTTTAAGGAGTACCTAAAGCTAAAGGAAAATATTTCAGAGGACGGCTTCTTTGTTATAGACAACACAATTAATGTATCGCAAAGTGAGGACAAGGGCAGCAAGGCCTATAACTTTACACTTACTCTGCACAATGTGGTAGATACCGAAGAGGAGCAGGAAAGATACAGTACATTAAAAAGCAGCAGTGCTATAAGCGTAGAAACAGCTACAGAAGCGGCTACCAACGCATAACGGCAAGGGGGTAAAGAAATGGATCAGTTAAATAAAATACCTAAGTTTTTGTTTGTGCTGGTGGCGGCTATTTTGGTTGCAGTTGTCTTTTGGATGACCATTGGTATGTCGCTTATTAGTAACGCACCGACTCTTATGAGCGAGCATGACGCAAATGTTAAAAAGATAGCAGAGTACGACACTGCACTGTCACAGCAAAAACAAATAGAGGCAGAAATTAAGAAAAATCAGGACGAATACAACAGAAAGCAAGAGGAGCTTTTTGTTGACCTTAGTACCTGTACAAAAGAAATTGAAGAGTATTGTTCAAACAGAAACATTATTTTAAAGAACTACAGCCTGGGAGAGCCGCAGGAGGATACTATGAACAGAACCTCCAACAGCGGTTACCCTGTAAAATCCGTTAATATTGCCCTTGGCTACAGCGGCAGCTACGACACTGCACTTAGTATGCTGAAATTCTTTGAGCAAAACTCAAAGGGCTGTTACTATGTAAACAGCTGCAACATAAGCGGTGAAGAAGGCTCAAAGGACAGCAGTGTTACCATGAGCATAACGCTGTACTACTTTGACACAGAGTCGGCAGCCACAGCTGCAACGGAAGCCGTAGGTTAAACCGGGCTATGAATATATTTGTAGAACCTACAGCGTTTAACATAGCGCTGGCGGCTGTGGCGGCACTTGCAGGCGTACTGCTGTATATTGCGGGAGTAGCACTGCTGAACAGAGTGCCTGCACAGTGGCTGTGCGACTATGACGAGGAGCCGGCACAGGATATGCTTGAGGGCAAACGCTTTATAGGAAAGCCGCTGTATATATTGGGCAGCCTGCTTTCCGGTGCGGCCTTTGCACTTGTGTATATGGTGTTTGGCTTTAGCTGGTACAGCCTTATAGTAATGCTTTTAACCTTTGTGCTTACTATGATTATACTGTCAGACGGAAAGTATTTTATAATACCCGACCAGTTTGCAGTGCTGGCGGCTGTGCTTTCGTTAATATTTGCGTATTATGACCTGACTCACAGCCAATACTTAATTAAAAATTGGTGGTCGCCGCTGGCGGGGGGCATAAGCGTAGGACTGCTTATAATTGCAGTAAATTTAATTACAATGCTTGTAGCAAAAAAAGACGGTATGGGCTTTGGCGATGTAAAGCTGTTTGCTGCCGTAGGCATAGCAACAGGCTTTCCAAATGTAGCCATGGCACTGCTTATAGCCATACTTGCCGCATTTGTACTTATACTTGTTACACTTGCCGCAAATGCCATAAGAAAAAAGGAAACAGAAAATTACATTCCCTTTGGGCCGTCAATTTGTATAGGAGTTTTTGTAACCATAGTGCTGCATCAGCTTTTAGCATTTTTAATTAATTTGTATTTAAGCATGTTATAAAATCGGGGTGAAGCTTAGTATGAAGAATTCTAAATTCAACATTCAAAATAGCCTTATTGCCAAGGAGCTTGTTTCACTGAAAAATATTAAAAAGGTGCAGCAAAAATACCAGGACGACGACTCTGTTACTTTGGAGGAGGCACTGGTGCTTGAGGGGCTTGTAAGCGAATGGGACATTTACGCTACGCTTGCAGAGAAAATGCACCTGGAAATGGTCGACCTGTCCGTAAAGGCTATACCGGAGGGTATGCATTCAGTTATACCCGAAAATATGATGCGTGACTACAATATAGTACCTATAGATGAACAAAATGGCAGACTTGTATTTGCTACATCGAATCCTCTTGATTACCGTGTGAATTCAACTGTATCCAGCTATATAAAGAAAAAGGTTAGAATGGTTGTTTCCACACCGTCGCAAATTAAGGCGAAGCAGGACGAAATGTTCAGCTCTGACCAGCAGGCAAAAATGTATGACGAAGCACAGGAATACATTATGCAGCAAATGCAGATGGACGATAAAAAGGCAGATGAACAGGAAGAAAACATTGAAGACCAGCCTATTATAAAGCTGGTAAACAAAATGTTTGAGGATGCCGTAAATCTGAAGGTGTCGGATATTCATATTGAGCCGCAAGAAGAAGATATGAGAATTCGTTTCCGTATAGATGGTAAGCTGCGTGAATATACAAGAATATCAAAGCAGCTTGCACCGTCAATTATAAGCCGTATAAAGTTTATATCGGGAATGAATATTGCAGAAAAAAGAATACCGCAGGACGGTCGTTTGCACTATACTGTGGGACAAACAAAAATTGATATGCGTGTTTCTGACCTGCCGGGTGTTTTTGGTGAGAAAATAGTTATCAGAATTACAACTGCCCTAGGTGTTAAGCTGGAAATAGACAGCATAGGATTTATAGAAGAAAATAAAGAAAAGTTTGAAACCCTGCTTCACAGCAACCGTGGTATTATACTTTTGTCAGGTGCTACAGGCTCCGGTAAATCTACAACGCTTTACACAGGCCTGTCACAGCTTAACAATGACGAAACTAATATTATTACAGTTGAAAACCCTGTAGAAATGGTTATACCGGGAATTACACAGGTTAATATTAACGAAAAAGCAGGTCTTACCTTTGCAAGTGTTTTGCGTTCTATATTGCGACAAGACCCGGACATTATAATGGTTGGTGAGATTCGTGATAAAGAAACTGCCGAAATAGCAGCGTCTGCGGCTATTACAGGTCACTTGGTATTGTCGACAATACATACCTACAATGCGGCCAGCTCGGTTGTAAGACTGATAGATATGGGCGTTGAAAAGTTTATGGTGTCATCGTCACTGCTTGGCGTTATAGCACAGAAGCTTGTAAGAAAGGTTTGCCCTTACTGTAGAATACCGCATAAGGCTACCGAAAGCGAGCTTGGTATGATAGGTATGCCGCTTGACAGCGACATAACATTGTATGACGCAAAAAAAGGCGGCTGTGAACGCTGCAACTTTGCAGGAAGCAAGGGCCGTACCGCAGTGCATGAAATAATGATTGTAACAAACAAAATCAAGCACGCTATTCATGAGAATAAAACTACCGAGGAGCTAAACGATATTGCAATAAAAGACGGTATGATTTCAATGAAGGAAAATCTTAGAAGATTGCTTGTTGAGGGTGTAATCACCTTTGAAACATACTTCGACACTGTTGCAGAGGTTTATCAGGAAGAATAAAAAATATTTAGAGAGGAAGGTGTTACAAATTGGAATTTGAGGATATGATTCGATTTGCCGTTGAGAACAATGCGTCTGATATTCATATGTCCAGCAACAATGTGCCGGCGTACAGAGTAAACGGTGTTGTAACATATTTTGAAGGCTTTGACGCTCTTGACGATGAAACGGTTTTAGGCTACATTGCACAGGTATTGCCTAGCGACGGCTTGGCAGATTTTCTGTCAACCGGTGACTACGACTGCTCCTATGCACTTGAGGGCTGTGCCCGTTTCAGAGTAAATGCATTTCGTCAAAGACACGGTTCTTCACTTGTAATGCGTATTATTAAAGAAAACCCACCGGAAATGTCAGACCTAAACCTGCCGGAGTCATTGGGTAAAATATTACTTTTGCAAGAGGGTTTGGTTTTGGTTACGGGGCCTACAGGTAGCGGTAAGTCCACTACACTGGCGGCAATTATAAATGAAATCAATAAGGTAAAAAACCTGCATATTATTACACTGGAGGATCCTGTTGAGTATATGCACACACCAAACCACTGCATTATTAACCAGCGTGAAATGGGCGAAGACAGTGCCAGCTATTCTTCAGCACTAAAGTCGGCACTTCGTGAAGACCCTGATGTTATTCTAATGGGTGAGATTCGTGACCTTGAGTCTATGGAAATTGCACTTAGAGCCGCTGAAACAGGTCACCTTGTATTTTCAACACTGCATACAGAAAGTGCGGCTAAAACTATTGACCGTCTTATTGATATGTATCCTGTTGCAAGACAAAAGCAGGCACTTAGCCAGCTTTCAACAACACTGAAGGCGGTTGTTTCACAAAGACTTCTGCCAAGGTGCGACGTTAAGGGCCGAATAGGTATGTTTGAAATAATGTTTGTAAACTCAGCTATAGCTAACTTGATTAGAGAAAATAAAATTCCGCAAATCGAGCAATCTATCGAGCTTAACCAGGGTGCGGGTATGATTACCAGAAAAATGTCTATCGACAATTTGCTTGCACAGGGTATTATTTCTCCTGAAACAGCCTATGAATACAGCTTTGAAGCCGGTAAAAATGATCTGTTTGACGAGAAGCCGAAGCAGGGTGCTGCACCTGGTATGCCGGGTATGCCGGGTATGCCGGGTATGCCTGCAAGCGGAAATGCTAACATTCCGCCGGCATTCAGAAATAACGCAAATATGGGTGGTACTGCTGCCTTCCTAAAAAGGAGGTAACAGCCAATGCCAAAGTATTTATATGTTGCCGTAAATGAGAAAAACAGAAAATATAAAAATGAAATGATCGCCGACAGTGCAGAGGAGGTAAGAAAAAACCTCCGTGCCAGAAATCTGAATCCTTTATCTGTTACCGAAGCAGGCAAGGAAGAGGAAAAATCCATATGGGATATGGAAATCGGCGGTAACAAGGATGTACATGACCTAAAGCTAAAGAAGAATAAAATGCTTGTGTTCTTTCACCAAATGGCACTGATGATGCGTTCGGGTATTTCTCTTTCTATAGCTATGGAGGTTATGATAGATTCTGAAAAGGATAAAAAAATGCGTCAAATTCTTCGTGATATAAGCATTAACCTGTACAACGGCTTAACGCTTTCACGAGCTATGGGTGCTTTTAAGACATTTCCTTTGTTATATATAAATATTATACAGGCCGGTGAGGCCAACGGTAAGCTTGACGAGGCTTTTGAGCAATGCTCTCGCTTGCTGAAAAAGGAAATTAAACTAAGCGGTAAAATCAGAGGTGCTATGATGTACCCTGCATTCTTGCTGGTGCTGACTATTGCTCTTATTATCGTAATGAGTATAGTCGTACTGCCTGCCTTTAAGGATTTGTTTGAGGGCTTTGGCTCAGAGCTTCCTGCAATTACCCAAATAACCATGGGTATGTCGGACTTTATAATCCATTGGGGCTGGTTATTGTTGATAGTTATTATTGCGTTGTGTGTTGCTTTTTCCGTACTTCGCAAGAAAAACTATACATTTGCTATGGGCTGTGCACAGTTTTCCATTAAAATTCCAATTATAGGCGAAGTGTTCAGATTAACCAATGTTGCTCGTTTTGCTAATATGATGGCAACACTAACCGAGAGTGGTGTAAACATATTAGACTCACTTACATTGGCACGAGATGTAATTACAAACCTATATATGAAGGACTGCCTTAGCCAGGTTATTGAGGATGTAAAAATCGGTACTCCTATAAATGTTTCTATGAACAGATATAAGGCTGTATTTGATAGCTTGTTTACCTCAATGGTTAGGGTAGGTGAAGAAAGTGGTCAGCTGTCCGATTCTCTTACAAAAATTGCCGGTATGTATGAGGATAAGGCTAATGATGCAACCCAAGCAATGACGGACGCTATGACACCTGCTATGACGGTTATTATTGCTGTTATTGTTGGATTTGTAGTAATTTCTATCGTTACTGCAATGTTTGGCATGTATGGTGTTATTAGTGGATAAAAAGGTATATGAGTTTATCGAATGGAGAGTGAGACTATGTTAAATAAGCATAAGTTTAACAACAAAAAGGGATTTTCTCTTGCTTTGGCACTTGTAATAAGCCTGTTTCTGCTTATGGTAACAGGCGGCATTACAACAGTGGCAATTTTGCAAAACAATGAAACAGGATCAGACATGAACACAAGGCAGGCATATATTTCTGCTAAGAGTGGTTTGGATTCTATGCAGGATATGATAAAGCTTGGCACAGTTACACAGGCTGAACTGCCTACTATAGCCGGTAAGGAAAGCTTTATTGTAGCTTTGCAGCTTGATGACGACTCAATTGTTCGCAAAAGCTTTTCCAACGAGCAGGACGCACAGAAATTTGTAAAGCTGGTTAAGCAAAAGCTTGAAAATCCAACCGCCAATGTTGGCGATAGCTACATTGACAGTATGGGCAGCGAGATTAAAGCTATTGTAGGCGGCGAGGGTACTTACTTTAGGATTAAAAACCTTGGCAACGGAAAATATTCTGTTACAGCTGAGAATATCACAGGCAAGTACAACAACAATGTTACCCAAAATAAAGGCGATCTGTCTTTTGACGCTGTTATAACAACAAAGTATGTATTTGAGGGCGAAGCAGCGTCAGAAAATCCTTCAAGTCCTACCGGCGTTTCCAACGGTAAGTTTTTGATGGTCGGTCAGCAGTCTGCCTTGAATGAAAATTCATATGGACAAGGTACAGACAACTCTCAGAGTATACTTTTACAGAGATATCAGGTGTGGGATACAAATGCGGTAACCGGTGATAAGTTCTATTATGCGCCGTCGGTTGAGGCAGGTGCAGATGGTGCTAACATAAGAACCTATTTCCCTGTAGTGTATGACCGTGCAATCAAGGTCGAATCAAATGACCAAAGAGCCGGTATGTACGCATATAACCAAGGTATTTATCTGTATGGCGGAATTGCTGAAAGTGTGGCACCTAATGAAACTAACCATGTTAATGAGACATTAAAAAATGAGTATGGATGGTACTATGATGATGGTACTAGGGTTGGCGGCTATGGCTTAGTATCATATATGACGCAAAATACCGAGTATCATCCCGGCTTTAGATGTGCCTTTTTGGTAATAAAAAATAACTGTATAACCACAAAAAGCAGTCCAAGGGTTCAGTACTTTGGTTCGGACAACAAGGAGTATGTATATATTCACTTGATTAATAATGTAACATTCTTCACCAGCAACGGCGACGGGCGTATTTACAAAGACGCTAACAAAACCTTTACAAAAACAGCCGGCTATTACAAAATAAAGTCAGGCGAAGAACTGTTTAATGCCGGAAACTGGGAAACCGTAACAGAGAGTGTCTATAAAGCAGAAACGAAGGATGCCGACTTGTCAGCGGATTTAGAACGCTACTATGAAAACGGCGGTACAATTCACTCAGGCTGTAAAGAAACCGGAGTTGAGTCAGCAATCGAAATTACCGACGATAAGGGCAGGTTCTTGACAAATGGCGATAATTACTCCAACAGTAAGGACTACTTTACTTATAAAAACGACAGAGAAAAGGTGAATCTGTTTGTATCACCTAACTTCTCACCGACAACAACCGGCTATTACCGAATGTATGCGGGCAGGTCAATGAACTTCCAGTGGTTCAGAGAAGCCGACTTTAATGTTAAAAATCAGGTTCATATTGAGTTAAGTGCACCAACGGTTGTGCTTACAATCGGCCCGTCGGTTAGTTATGAAGGAACATCAATTCCTGCCAGCAAGGTTATTTCCAAGGAGGCCGGCGGCAACGGTTCCTTTGAGCTGTATGGCAACTGTGGCAGTGGCAGCTGCAAGCTTGTAGTAATGTGCGACTTTACAGTTAAGTATGACGGCAAAGAGTATACAGCCCATGAGGGTGTGTATTCAACTATACCTGAAGGACTGGATTTGTTCTCGGATGAGGCACGCGATTATTTCACTGACAACGCTCCGGAGGAATCAACTGTTCCCGGTGGCGGTACTCCAGGCTCAATAGGCAGTGTTAATAACAGCGGCAGTAATATGAGCGGTATTACAAGAGGTTTCTCAAGCTTCTTCTCAAGCTTCATTCCTACCCCGTCTGCTGTCAGCAGTATAACCGGCTCGGGTGCCAAGAGTATCGGTCAAAGCGATATTTCCGGCAACACAGCCATTACTGTAGGCGCAGATGTAACAGCGCTTCTCTATAAGAATGTTTCCGGTACAGGAATAAATAAGTGCAATAAGCTTTATGTTTCATCGGGTGACCTTACAATAAAGAAAACCTTCAGCGACGGAACTGTGGTTGACTATATTACATTTAAAAAGGGCTCGTATAAAATACCTTGCTACAGCTCCGACGAAGCAGATGGTGTTAATATTTACAGCGGTGCAATACTGAAGGATAGAGCAGACTTAACGGGAAGCAACTATAAATGTGTAGGTGAAACCACAAGCGTTGTAATTTTAAAGGAGTACTACTAATGACAAAAAAGATTCAGCTGAAAAAGCCTTTCAAAAAACTGAATAACAAAAAAGGCTTGACCTTAGTTGAGTTGATTGTTGCCGTTATGATATTGATGATAGCGGTGGGTGCGTCGGTAGGCGGTTTGTCTATGAGCTATCGCTCCGTAATGCTGGGTGCCGAAAAGGACGACGCCCAGTCGGTAGCACAGCGTAACTGTGACATTATTCTGAGCTGTATTAAAACTAATTTCGATAAGGGCATTGACGACGGCAAAACCCCTCAGGAAAGTATAGAGGTCATATTTAATAATCCTTACAGCACTCCTGTATTTAATGCCGCATTTACAGCTAAGATTGCTTACGATACTGCTATTGATGCTTACTCTGTAAGAGATCCTTCCGGTGCGGCTGTAAAGAGCTATGATCCGAATCAATATGCTGAAATAGAGCAAATTACAAGCGAAAGCTCTTTGACCGGAGATTCCGGCGTGAAAAAGCAATACTACATCATAGATGTAAGTAACAGGAAGCTGCAGTCCGGCACTTCTACCGAGGATTATTCCGTATACAAGGTAACCACATATACATATTATTCAAGTGATGGATATGTAAGCTGTGAAGGTGAAGTCAATATCGAAAAATAAGGAGGGAGAGGTTGTATGAATACTAAATCCGGCACTATTCGCCGTATTGGCAAAAAAGCAAAAAGTAAGCGTGGTGCTACGCTTGTTGAGTTGATTGCTACTGTAGCAATCCTTGCGATAGTTTCGTCACTCTCTTTCCAGGCTATTTTTATAGCAAGCGAAGAGTACCAAAGGGCGACAAAAATTTCCGAATGTCAACGCAGTGTTTCGCTTATGCAGCGTAATCTTGATAAGTATATCAAAACGGCTGTTAAGGTTAAGTTTGAAAGCTCAAGCTCAGCAACAAATATAACAGATGCAATTAATGAGTTTGTTACCACGAGTAATACTTCTCTTGATGCCGACGACAAGCTGCAGGACGCCGACAACAGTGCAAGCGATAAGTATTGTGATTATATACTGTTTGCATATGTTGCCGACCCTACAAATGCACCTACTGCATTATCCTTTAGGCTGTCAAAATACACCAAGGGTGCAGGCTCTAATTCATTTAAGCCAATATTTACTGTTGACAATATCAAGGAAATGAACTTTAAATTGAAATTGATGGCGTCATCTCCAAACTCTGTTTTCTTTGACTATACAATGAATTCAATGACAAATTTTGAAATAATAAATAAGTCTATTGATAATAATTTAGCTGACAAAAGTGATTATTCGGTTGCCGCAGGCTCGGTTATGAATAATATTACCGATACCTCAATAACCACAAGCAGCCTGAATATAAGTACAGATTTTAGTGAGAGCTACAAAACCAATTTCGTTTATTTCAGAACAACTCAACGAAGATAATTTTTAAAAGAATAATTTCAGCAAAACCCGACAGTTTTAACAGACTGTTGGGTTTTTGCATTATTACCAAAATACTAACAACTAATTTGTGCAATATTTTTACTAAAACGCCTTACTAATTTTATGAATATATGATATAATCAGTACAGTTGTATTTGTACACATTATTAACATATAAAGGAGATATTAATATGAAGCTAGGTAAAAAAACTCTTTCGGTTATTTTGTCTGTAGCTATGGTATCTACGCTGGCAGTTAGCTCTGCCGCAGTTGCATCTGCTACTGACACAACAGCTGCCAAGACTGCCTCAAGCTTTTCTTGGGACAATGCTTCTGTGTATTTCTTGCTTACAGACCGTTTTAATAACGGTGACACAAGCAACGACCATTCGTATAATCGTGGATTAAATCAGGATGGCACAGTAGCAAACTTAAACACAAATGCTGCGGCATTCCAGGGCGGCGACTTTGTAGGTATTACACAAAAAATTAATGAGGGCTATTTTAACGATCTTGGTGTAAACGCACTTTGGATTTCTGCACCTTATGAGCAGACACACGGCTATCTTGTAGGCGGAACAGGTAAGGTAAATTACCCTCACTATGCATACCACGGCTACTATGTGCTTGACTACACAAACCCTGACGCAAACTTTGGTACTATTGATGAGTTCCGTCAAATGGTAGATACTGCTCATGAGCATGGAATTCGTGTAGTTTTGGATGTTGTTATGAACCATGCAGGCTACGCTACAATGGTAGATATGGACCAGTACGGCTTTGGCGTTTTGGCTGACAACTGGAAGGACACATATTACGACTGGAACAACATAAGCAACAAGGCCTTTGACAAGGTTATCAACTACAAAACCCAGCCTGAAAAGTGGGCTAAATGGTGGGGCAGTGATTGGCTTAGAGCAGGTATTGCCGGTTATACAGACGGCGGAAGTGACGACCTTACAAAGTGCCTTGAGTATCTGCCTGACTTTAAAACAGAGTCAACCAAAGAGGTTGGTATTCCTGAGATTTTAAAAACAAAGTGGACTCAAGAGGGTACTTTGAGCGAGAAAGAGGCATATATCGATTACTGGTTTGCAAAAACAGGATACCCAAGAACTACAAGATACTACGAGATTTGCTGGCTGTCAGCATGGGTAAGTGAGTTCGGTATTGACGGCTTCCGTTGCGACACAGCTAAGCATGTAGAAAAGGAATCATGGTCTGCACTGAAAACTGAGTGTACAAAGGCTTTGGCTGAGTGGAAGGCAGAAAATCCTGATAAGGCTCTTGATGACAGCAGCTTCTGGATGACAGGCGAGAATTACGGTATGGGACTTGAACCTTCAAGCGATTACTACACAGCCGGCGGCTTTGACTCAATGATTAACTTTACACAGGGCGGCGGTGTTCCGGATCTGACAAAGATTGATTCAACATATCAGGACTATGCAGACAAGATTAATACTAACGATAATTTCAATGTTCTGACATACATTTCATCTCACGATGATACACTTGCTAACAAGAAGGATTCAGATATGTACTACCAGGGTACTGCATTCCAGCTGTTGCCTGGTGCAATTCAGATTTTCTATGGTGATGAATCCAACAGACAGAGATTGTCAGCTATTCACCTTGACAATGGCTCAAAGATTTCTGTAAGCAGCTTGGGCGATCACTCACTAAGAAGCTTTATGAACTGGGACAGCATCGACAATGACCTTGAGGCACATTGGCAGAAGGTTGGTAAGTTTAGAAGCAGCCACGTTGCTGTTGGTGCAGGTGCAAACGCAGCAATTTCAAGCTCAGACGCTAACGGTGTGGCATTTACAAGAGTTTACGACAAGAACGGTGTTAAGGATTCTGTAGCTGCTGTAATTACTTCAGCTGCTAATACAGATGTATCTACTGATGTTAGCTCAATTTTTGCTGACGGCTCAGTAGTTAGAAACGCTTACGACGGTACTACAGCTACAGTTGCAAACGGCAGTGTTACATTTAACAGCGGCGCTCATAATACAATTCTTATTGAGGCTGTTTCTGCTGAGGCACCAACAGCACCTTCAACAGAGCCTACTGTACCTGTTGATGATGATACAAACCCTACTACACCGGTTGATGACAATACAAACCCTGCAACAGAGCCTGCTACAGCTGCATCAACAGATGCAACAGTTGCTGCAAATGTTGTAAATGATAAAGATTCATCTGCTTCAAACAGTAGCGTAGATTCATCATCAAATAATGATGCTTCAACCGGCAAGGTAGCTACCGGTGATTCTGCAGCAGTTGCATTGTTGACAACAATTTTGTTGGCAGCAGGTGGTGTGATTGTTGCGGTAAGAAAGAAATATGATAAGGCTTAATTAATAATATAAGACTTAATAGTTCATATTTATTCAAAAAACGCAGTCTGCTGACTTTTCAGCAGACTGCGTTGCTTTATTTCTAGGACTGTTGCCAAGGCTTGAAATCGCTGTAATTGAAGTGCAGAAATTCGGACATACCAAAAACAGCTTTTTGCTATTCCAGCATTTCTGCTATAATGGCATTAGACACTAAAAAGCCCTTTGGAGTTAGTGAAACAGAGGCATTGTCTGCCCTTGTATAGCCGTAACGCTCATACTTTTTGCCTACAGCTATGCATTGACGGGGAACAGGCCTGTGGAAAAAATCGGTGTATTCCTTAAATATTAAACCGGTTTTCAGACGCATACTAAGCATAATAAATTCCTCACTTGTTGCACCCTCACCCTCATAAACAGTCTTGTTATTATAAAAATCTGTAGTGCTCCGTGGAAAATAAAAGCGTTTGCTGTTCATCATTGAATGTGCAGACGGCCCCAGACCAAGGTATTCATCGCACTGCCAATATTTTATGTTATGCCTGCTTTCGTACCCTGCTTGGGCAAAGTTTGAAATTTCATACTGTTCAAAACCGTTTTTGCTAAGGTAGTCCTGCATATATTCGTAAAAATCTGCCTGAGCATCCTCGTTAGGCAGGTTTAGCGTTGGTGCAAGCCTTTTGAAGGGTGTATTTTCCTCGATTTTTAAAATATATGCAGATATATGCTTTGGCTCCAGCTCAATACAAAAATCAATGGAATTTTTAAGTGATTCTGTTGTTTGCTCCGGAATACCTATCATTAAATCTAAGGATATATTGTCAATGCCGCTGCTTTTGATTTTTTCAACGGCTGCTTTTACATCATTGTTTCTGTGTATTCTTCCCAGCACTTTAAGCTCATTTTCATTTGCACTTTGCACGCCTAGGGATATTCTGTTTACGCCTATATCTCTTAGCCTTTCAAAATCTATTTTACGGGCTGAGCAGGGGTTCATTTCTACAGTGATTTCGGGGCTAATTATTTTAAAGTGTTGCTTCATCGCAGCAATAATGCTGTATAGATTATTTGTGCCTATTACACTCGGAGTTCCGCCGCCGATATATATAGTATCAAAAATTTTACTGCTGTATTCCTTGCCATATTTCTCCGCAGCCCACAGTATATGGTCAACATATGTGTTTATTTCCTCTTTGCTGTCGGCTTTGGAATAAAAGTCGCAGTACAGACATTTGCTGCTGCAAAACGGTATATGTATATATAGACCGCAATTATTTTTCATAAAATCACCTTGAATTGTTTTTAGATTAATTATATTATTGTAAAATTATAAAGTCAACCAAGCACATAATATGCTTATGTATTATACGGCAGTAGTTGACAATTATTAAATATATAAGTAAAATATTAGAGTATGTACTGTGCCTTAACGGGCTTTTTTGGTGCAGTAATTATAAGTAAAAATTATGGAGGAGTTATTTTGTCCACATTAAAAAGCGAAATTGAAAAGCGAAGAACTTTTGCGATAATCTCTCACCCGGACGCCGGTAAAACAACGCTTACCGAAAAGCTGCTGCTATACGGAGGAGCAATAAACACAGCCGGCACAGTTAAGGGTAAAAAGTCCACAAAGCACGCAGTTTCTGACTGGATGGAAATTGAAAAGCAAAGGGGTATTTCCGTAACCTCCTCTGTTTTACAGTTTAAATATAACGGTTACTGTATTAATATACTGGACACGCCCGGTCACCAGGATTTTTCGGAGGATACTTACCGTACCCTTATGGCGGCTGACTCGGCGGTAATGGTTATAGACGGCTCTAAGGGTGTTGAAAATCAAACTAAAAAGCTCTTTAAGGTTTGTGTTATGCGTAATATTCCTATTATTACCTTTATTAATAAAATGGATCGTGACGCAATGAATACATTTGATTTGCTTGATGATATTGAAAATGTACTGGGAATTCACACCTATCCCGTAAATTGGCCTATTGGCTGCGGTAAGGAATTTAAGGGAGTATATGACAGAAGGTCAAGACAAATTCTGAAATTCACTGCAAATAACGGACAAAAAGAGGTAGAGGAGCAGGATATAAGCATTGATGACGAAAAGCTTGCCGACTATATCGGAGAAGACCATGCTGAAAATCTTTTAGAGGAGATTGAGCTGGTAGAGGGTGCAGGCGACGATTTTGACATTGAAGCAGTGCGAAACGGAAAGCTTACCCCTGTTTTTTTTGGCTCCGCATTAACTAACTTTGGCGTTGAGCCTTTTTTAGAGAACTTTTTGCAGTTAACAACCTCGCCGCTGCCTCGAGAAACAGAGGACGGTGAGATAGACCCTCTATCCGAGAATTTCTCGGCTTTTGTATTTAAAATTCAGGCAAATATGAACAAAGCACACCGTGACAGGGTTGCGTTTATGCGTATATGCTCCGGTAAATTTGAAAAGAATATGGAGGTTTTCCATGTTCAGGGCAATAAAAAGCTGCGTCTTTCTCAGCCACAACAGATTATGGCTCAGGAGAGAGAGGTAGTAGACGAGGCCTATGCCGGCGATATTATAGGCGTATTTGACCCGGGCGTATTCTCCATTGGCGATACAATTTGTATGCCTAAGCATAAGGTAAGGTTTCGGGGCATACCTACATTTGCACCGGAGCATTTTGCTTTGGTAAGGCAAAAGGACACCATGAAGCGTAAGCAATTTATAAAGGGTACAGACCAAATTGCACAGGAGGGTGCTATACAGATCTTCCGTGAGCTTGGTGCCGGCATGGAAGAGGTTATAGTTGGCGTTGTAGGTACATTGCAGTTTGAGGTGCTGGAATACCGTTTAAAGAACGAATACAATGTGGATATTATTATGAATACACTGCCGTATCAGTTTATTCGCTGGATAGGCAACAAGGACATAGACCCTAAAAGGCTTGATTTGGCGTCTGACACAAAGCGTATTCAAGACCTTAAGGACAATAACCTGCTTTTGTTTACAAGTGAATGGAGTATAAACTGGGCGTTGGAGCATAATAAAGGCTTAATATTAGAGGAATTCAGTGAAAATTAGCACACAGCACTAACCCGCAGTATAAGCTTGTGTCAATTAACAGCAAGGCTCCCCCGTCAGTCAGCAAATAAGCTGTACTGTCGGGGGAGCCCTGCTTTAGAAAATTATATACAAATTAGTCTTCCTTATAGAAATATATATAGTAGCTGTTTATCTGTGCCTTTATAACCTCTTTGCTTTGGTAATCCGGTATATACAGGAAGGTATCAGTTGAATTGTCGCTGTACTTTACAAGCAAATAATTTTTGCTTGTAGTAAATGTACCCTTGGTTTTGCTCTCTTTTATAGATGCTCCCATATTAATATTAAAGCTGCCGTCTGCAGAGATTACAAGCGAGCCGCCGGATTCGGTAAATGATGAACCGAAAACATCCTGAAAAGGAACCTCCTTGCTGTTGGAAACAGCTGCAGCCATTAAGGGCTTCCATGTGCCGACAAGGTCTTCAGCCGTTACTGTAACCGATGATGGTGAGTCCGGCACAGCTATTGGTGCAGCTGTAGGATTTTTTACGGTTTCATCAGTATCGGATGTGTCAGCCTCGGTTGGTGCAGTGCTGTTTTTATCGTCGGAAAATTCAAAGCTGTCACCCTCTTCAACAGAAAAGGTGCTTTTTTCTGTTGACGCTGCGGCAGAAGTAGGTGTCTGAGTGGGGGCGGTGGCAGCTTTTTTAGTTGCTGATGGCGTAGCGGCCTCTGTAGCTTGTGCAGCGGTAGCCGCAGCTGTTGTTTCTGTTGCAGAGATCGGCTTTGTGGCTTCGCAGCCACAGCCGGAAATAATGCCTGTGGTTAATATACTGCATATAATCAGGGCGGTTATTTTATTTTTCATATTTACACTCCTTATTTATTGCTTTCGTTAATGCACATAAAGGCACTCATTGTGCCACGGTGACCGTTTGTAGCACGGTGTGACCACAGCAAATTGCTGTTGCATTTTGTACATACATCACTTACGGTTATATTTTCGGCCTTTATACCACTTTGAAGAAGTATTTGCCTGTTTGCTTCAAGCAGGTCTGCCATATATTTACCGTTTTCCTTTGGCGTCATAATTTTTTCTAAGTCAAGCTCCGGTATATCTGCAAAATGCTTGAAACAGTCTTCGTCTATTTCATAACAGCATTTTGAAATTGCAGGGCCTATACAGCATACTATATCGGCAGGGCTGCTGTTATAGTCGTTTTTCATAATGTGCACCACATGCTCACAAATTTTGCCCACCGTACCACGCCAGCCGGCGTGTGCCAGTGCTATGATTTTTTTTGCCTTGTCCACAAAAAATATAGGGGTGCAGTCTGCATAATATGTAACCAATGTTACACCCGGACGGTCAGTTACAAGAGCGTCAACACTCTGTATATCTCTGGGCTTGCTTATGCCAATGCCGCAATCGTTTTCCGTTACTTTGCGTACAAAGGTGTGATGGTCTTGTGCAGAGGCAACAAGACTGTCAAAGGAAAAGCCGGCTGCCTTGCACAGCCGCTTGTAATTTTCTGTGACATTATCGGGGTTATCTCCACGATTAAAGGCAAGATTCATTGTTGAGAACTCCCCGGTACTTACACCCCCCAGTCGGGTAGAAAAGGCATGGGTAATAAACGGCAGCTCTTCAAGTGCCTTGTAGGTTAGAAAGGGAACATCATTTTTGACATTTAGATTCATTATTTCACTGTTGAATTTTGGCAGATTCATCTAATTCCTCCGTAATACCTGTATACTAAATCTTTGCACTTTACATTATATTACTACAGGTGTTATAATACAAGTGAACATTTAGTAACATTTTATACGGCACTTTGTTTGATTATGAATAAAGCAAAGGGGAGTTTATATGAGATTTTTTAACTTCGGTTTATTCGGTAATAATATCGAGGCCAGCTGTGAGTATTGCCATCATGCTCAAAAAATGAATGGAATTACAATATGCAAGGCAAATAAACAGCTTGTAAACGGAAGCTGTTCAAGGTTTAAGTACAACCCGCTTATGCGTGTGCCTAAGACAGCACCGCAATTTCCTAAATATGACCCAAAGGATTTTGAGCTGTAACCGTAATTTAATAATTAATATTTATACAGAAAATCGGGAGTGCCGCCTTAGGTATTTCCGATTTTTTGCAGCTGCTCTTTCCTCGGACTTCTCGGACTTAATGCAAAAGCCGATAAATTCAAATATTTGCATATGTTTAAGGCTTTATTTCATATGACAACAAATATATGTCGTATATTTTTAACCCATATATTATTTTGGGTAATTTTAAAAAAGCACTTGATTTTTTTGTAAGGTTGGTGTATAATACGCAGTGTTGTGCCGGTGTGATGGAATTGGCAGACGTAGTGGACTCAAAATCCACCGGTAGCGATACCGTGCCGGTTCGAGTCCGGCCACCGGCACCATTTTTATGCAGCTTCTGCTTTTTGAAAAGCAGAAGCTGTTTTTTATTGCTTTATGCTGCAAAGACCGTATATATTGAGTAACAATTGTATTTTAGGGGCTTTTGTGTGATGAAAGAGGTTAATTATGGACTTACGGAGCTTATATGAAATGATAGACGGCAACTATGAGGATGTTAAAGACCGCTTAGTGAAGGACAGCAGAATTGTAAAATATGTCAGAAAATTTCCTGACGACGACAGCTACAGGAGGCTTGTGGACGCTATGTGCGTTCAAAAAAACTACAAGCAGGCCTTTGTTTATGCTCATACTCTAAAGGGGCTGGCCCAAACCCTGGGCTTTACTGAGCTTGCTTTGTGCTCGAGTGCTGTTACCGAGGAATTAAGAAATGACCGCTATGCCTTGGCAGAGGCTAAGCTGCCGGATTTAACACGGGCGTACAATGCAACAATTTCAGCTATTGCGTTTTTTCTAAAGCAATCCTCCGAGCATTAATTATGTATGCTTGTTTTTGCGTAAAACGGTTGACCTTTTGCCGCTTTTACTGTAAAATGTTGCTGTATTAATGAGGCTTCGGGAGGTAATCTTAGATGAAGTGCAAGAGGTGTGGATATATAAATTACGATGAGGCGTATTTCTGCCGTAATTGCGGTGGAAAAATGAATCCATCGAAAAAAAGAAAAATCCAAAAAGAGAAAAACAAGAATGATAATGAAATGGTAAATGAGGCTTTGGATAATATTACTTTTGGTAAGCCACAGCCTGATTATTATGATGATACGCCAATAAACAACAATATGGATTATAATCAACAAAACGGGTTTAACCCAAACCAGATGAATCCGCAGAACGGGTTTAATCCAAATCAGATGAATCCACAAAACGAGTTTAACTCTAATCAGGAAAATCAACAAAACAATTCGGGTATCTACAATCAGGGGCAGAATAATAGTCCTACTGCCGATAACAGCCCAAACGGTTATAATCAAAATGAGGTAAACGACCAAAATAATTATGTCGATTACCAAAACAGCCCTCAAAGCGATGGTAATTATAATAGGAACTATGGATTTAATCCTAATGCTGCCAACGGCTATGAGCAGGGCAGAGGTTTCCAAAACAATTCTAAAAGATATGACCCTAACGAGGTGCTGGAGAGCTTAGAGGGCGGCAATGTAAACAACGGTGCCGGCGCAAAAGCGGCGGTAGCCATTGCTGTTATATTAGGCGTAGTGCTTATTGGCGGTGTTGTAGGTTTGCTGTTGACCTTAGGCTTTAAGTAACTGCAAGACGGTTTACGGCACGGCATAAGAATTGTGTATAAAAATCTTGACAACCTCTGTAATTAAGAGTAGAATTAAAAAGTAATATAAATAATAAATGGCGTTGACAGGACAAACGGCTGTTTAGAACATTCCAGAGAATACACCATTGCTGAGAGGTGTTATGTTTAGGCTGCCGAGGCCACCCTGTAGCTATCGCTGTGACGAACAGCGGCGTATGTTGGCGTTAACAACTAATCAAGTGGCACGGCATATTTGTGTTGTGCAATTTGGGTGGTACCACAGGAGTAATGCTTGCACCCCTGCCCCAAGGTTTGGGGCAGGGGTGCTTTTTGTTATTGTAACCGCCCCGCAGAAGAAATTATAAACTTAAAAGGAGAATGAATTATGCAGTGGACAGGATTAAACGAGCTTAGAGAGAAATATCTTTCTTTTTTTGAAAGCAAGGGACATTTAAGACTTCCAAGCTTCTCGCTTGTACCTGACGGCGACAACAGCTTGTTGCTGATTAATTCAGGTATGGCACCAATGAAAAAATATTTTACAGGTGAGGTTACACCGCCAAGAAAGCGTGTAACAACATGTCAAAAGTGTATTCGTACACCGGATATTGAGCGTGTAGGCATTACAGCCCGTCACGGTACCTTCTTTGAAATGCTGGGCAACTTCTCTTTCGGCGATTACTTCAAGCATGAGGCTACAGCTTGGGCGTGGGAATTTTTTACTAAGGTGCTGGAGATTCCGGCTGAAAAGCTTTATATTTCGGTTTATGAGGAGGACGAGGAGGCATATAAAATCTGGACAGAGGAAATAGGCGTAGCTCCGTCCCATATGGTACACCTGGGCAAAGAGGATAACTTCTGGGAGCATGGTTCAGGCCCTTGCGGTCCCTGCTCCGAAATATATTTTGACAGAGGACCTGAAAAGGGTTGCGGCAAGCCTGACTGTAAGGTAGGCTGTGAATGTGACCGCTATGTAGAGGTTTGGAATCTTGTATTTACACAGTTTGAAAATGACGGCAACGGCAACTACACACCTCTTGACCACCCTAACATTGATACAGGTATGGGACTTGAGCGTTTGGCTTGCGTAATGCAGGGTGTTGACAACCTGTTCTTGGTTGATACCGTAAAGGGCATTATGGATAAGATTGTTGAAATTGTGGGTGTTAATTACGGTGACAGCGAAAAGAGCGATGTGTCGCTGCGTGTAATTACAGACCATATACGCAGTACAACTTTTATGATTAGTGACGGTGTAATGCCGTCTAACGAGGGTAAGGGCTATGTTCTTAGAAGATTGCTTAGAAGAGCCGCAAGACACGGCAGACTGCTGGGCTATAACAAGCCTTTCCTTTATAAGGTTGCAGAAGAGGTTATTAACTGCAGCAAGGGTGCCTACCCTGAGCTTGCTGAAAAGCATGACCTTATTATTAAAATGATAAAGACAGAGGAGGAGGCCTTCAGCAGAACTATTGATTTAGGTATGACGCTGCTTGATGATATTGTAAGCAAGCAGGATATTAAGGAGCTTTCCGGCGAGGACGCATTTAAGCTGAACGATACCTACGGCTTCCCAATAGATTTAACTAAGGAAATTCTTGCCGAAAAGGGCATTGGAGTAAATGAAAGAAGATACCATTCATTACTTGCAGAGCAAAAGAGGCGTGCAAGAAATGCTCGTAAAAATGCCGGTGCCGACGCTTGGCTAAGTGACAATGTAGACCTGACAGACTTGCCTAAAACAAACTTTACAGGCTACACAACCCTTAAGGATAGCGGTAAGGTTTTGACAATTATTAAAAACGGCAAGCGTGTTGAAAGTGCCGCCGCAGGCGACAAGGTTGCCGTTGTGCTTGACACTACTCCTTTCTATGCAGAAAGCGGCGGACAGGTTGGCGATGTAGGTAATGCGGATTCTGTATCGGCAAGGCTGGAGGTTTACAACACCTCAAAGGATCAGACAGGCTGTTTTGTTCATTCGGCAGAAATTACTGAGGGTGCGTTAAGCGTTGGCGATACACTTGAATTAACGGTTGACAAGGAGTATCGTGAAAAGGTAATGCGTAACCATACAGCCGCACATATTATTCAGGCGGCTTTGCGTAAGGTGCTTGGCAATCACTGCGAGCAGGCCGGTCAGCTTGTTAATGAAAACAGAGTAAGATTTGACTTTACTCATTTTTCTCCTCTGTCGGCAAAGGAGCTTGGAGATGTAGAGCAGCTTTGCAACAAAGAGGTTCTAAGGGCAATGCCTGTAGAAACAATGGAAATGCCTATTGACGAGGCAAAGAAAATGGGTGCAATGGCACTCTTTGGTGAAAAGTACGGCGATGTTGTTCGTGTTGTAAAGGCAGGAGATTTCTCTACAGAGCTTTGCGGCGGTACGCATGTGTCTAACACAGGTCAAATAGGCGTTATTAAAATATTGTCTGAGTCATCTGTTGCTTCCGGCGTAAGAAGAATAGAAGCTGTAACAGGTACAAACGCAATTAAGGAGTATAACACAATGCTGTTCACCTGTGCTGCTGTTGCCGAGACACTAAAGATAAATAACCCTTATGAAATTTTGCAGGGTGCAAAGCATATTGCGAAGCAATTAAAGGAAAAGGACGCTGAAATTACAGCACTTAAAAATAAGCTTGCGGCAAGCGAGATTGACAGTGTAATGGCTAACCCTGTTCAGGTGGGCGAGTTTAAGGTAATGACAACAAAGCTTGCCGGTGCAGACGCAGATGTAATGCGTAATATTTGTTCAAGTATTATTGACAGAGAGCCAAATGCAGTGTTTGTTGTTGCCGGAATTTCAGACGGCAAGGCTACCATTGCTTGTGCCTGCGGTGAACAGGCACGCAAAAACGGTGCAATGGCAGGCAAAATTGTTAAGGCTGTTGCACAGCTTGCGGGCGGCAACGGCGGCGGCAAGCCGGATATTGCAATGGCAGGTGCAAAGGATTTAAGCAAAATTGACAGTGCTCTTTCTCAGACAGTAGCAATAGTTGGGGCTTTATAATAAAGATTTTTGTAATTCTACAGTACAACTGCATAAATATATAAGCGTGCAGTTGTGCTGTGGTTGAAAATTGAATTAACGAATAGAAAAAAATTCATTTTTCCTAAAAAAGTTATTCAAAATATCTAGCTTTTTTTAGAGAAAAAGTGTATAATAAGCAAGTATAGCAGGTTTAGCTTGTGGTGGTGTCTGCCACTGCACTTTACTGCCTTAAATTGCAAAAGTGAAAAAATTCAGAGAGTAGTTTAGTACCGTAAAATTTTTTCAAGAAATCTAAGGTTGTGGATATATGGGTATTTTACAAAAAGCAATTTCCTTAGCTAAGGAGCGTAACCTTGATATTTGTCTTGCTTCTACTACAGGCAACACTGCAAGGTCTGCGCTTAATATTATAAGTGAAATTAATTATACCGGCAGATTGGTGGTAGTGCGTAACGCTTTTGGCTCACCTCAGGCGGGCGAAAATAAAATGTCTGCTGAGACCTATGACTACCTATGTAAAAACGGAGCATATGTTGTAACGGCAGGTCATGCATTAAGCGGCTGTGAGCGTGGAATTTCAAAGAAATATTCCGGAGTATATCCGGCACAGATAATTGCAGACGCTTTGCGTATGCTTGGGCAGGGCGTGAAGGTCTGTGTTGAAATATCTCTCATGGCAAATGACGCAGGACTGCTTCGGTACGGCGAGCCTGTAGTATGCATTGGCGGCAGCGGAAGGGGTGCGGACACTGTCTGCATTATTACTCCGGCGTATTCGTCGTCGGTGCTTGAAACTAAAATAAATGAAATTATTGAAAAGCCTGACTTATACTAAGGCTGTTAAAAGGAGAATAATATATGGAAAAGAAAAATCTTGATTGGGCAAATATCGGCTTCGGTTACAGAAAAACCGACAAAAGATATGTAGCTAATTTTAAAGACGGTAAGTGGGACAACGGTGCACTTATTGACGATGATATGATTACAATGAGCGAATGTGCCTGTGTATTGCAGTATGCACAAACCTGCTTCGAGGGACTAAAGGCCTATACAACAGAGGATGGCAAAATTGTCTGCTTCCGTCCTGACCTAAACGCACAGCGTATGTCTGATACCTGCAAAAGACTTGAAATGCCACAGCTGAGCGTTGAACAGTTTGTTGAGGGCGTAAAGGCAGTTGTAAAGGCTAACGAGGCATATGTACCTCCGTTTGGTTCAGGTGCAACACTTTACATAAGACCTTATATGTTTGGCATTAACCCTGTAATAGGCGTAAAGCCGGCTTCGGAGTATCAGTTTAGAATATTCTCTACACCGGTAGGGCCTTATTTCAAGGGCGACGCTAAGCCTATTACAATTAAGGTAAGCGACTTTGACAGAGCCGCACCGCACGGCACAGGACATGTTAAGGCCGGCTTGAACTATGCTATGAGCCTGCATGCTATTGTTACGGCACACGCAGAGGGCTACGACGAAAATCTGTACCTTGACCCTGCAACAAGAACAAAGGTTGAGGAAACAGGCGGTGCTAACTTTATTTTCATTACAAAGGATAATAAGGTTGTTACACCTAAGTCAGACAGTATACTTCCTTCAATTACAAGACGCTCACTTATGACAGTTGCCAAGGATTATTTGGGACTTGAGGTTGAGCAAAGAGAGGTATATCTTGATGAGCTAAAGGATTTTGCGGAATGCTGCCTGTGCGGTACAGCTGCCGTAGTTACACCTGTTGGCAAGATTGTTGACCACGGTAAGGATATTTGCTTCCCAAGCGGTATGGAAAAAATGGGACCTATTACAAAGAAGCTGTATGACACGCTTACAGGTATTCAAATGTGCAAAATTGAAGCACCGGAAGGCTGGATTTGCGAAATTAAATAATTTTAATTTTATTAATTTTGCCGGCTAGATAAAGTTAGTTTAGCTAATATGGTAATTGTGGTCTGTCCGCAATTACCATATTTAATAAACAGGAGGTATGGCGGTGGCATTTTTCTCAATGATGCTTGTGTTTGGTGCAGCTGCACTTGTAATACTGGCATTGATGGTGCTTTTGTTTATTGCAGGAGCTCTTTTATTAATTTTAGGTATAATTTTTAAGGTGCGTGCAAAAAGCCGCAGCAAAATCTACCCGGTGGTGCTTATAACCGTTGGCTCTGTAATTTTAGGGCTTTTACTGCTTTTTGTGGTATTTTTAGTATTGCTTGGCAACGGCGTTATTTAGCTGTGAGCGGCGTTGTTGCCGGACAAATACCGAAGGCGATAGGTTGTACATATTAGGTGTGTTTATATGTATGTTTAGTTTTGAGTTTAAGGTTTTATGTTAAATACAGCTTATTAAATAAAATACAGGCTGTATAAATTGAATGTAAAAGGTGTTTTTATGAGAAGGTTTGAAAAATCCCACAAGCTTGATAATGTTTGTTATGATATTCGTGGGCCTGTTATGGACGAGGCTAACAGAATGATAGCTCAGGGTACGGAAATATTAAAGCTGAATATCGGCAACCCTGCCGTGTTCGATTTTAGAGCACCGCAGGCGTTGGTTGACAAAATGTCGGAAAGCCTTGTTCATACAGAGGGCTATTCCGACTCTAAGGGTATATTTGCAGCCAGACACGCTATTGTAGAGTATTACAAAAGCAAGGGTGTTGAGGGTGTAACTGAAAATGATGTTTACACAGGCAACGGCGTAAGCGAGCTTATTACATTGTCTATGCAGGGCTTGCTTAACAACGGTGACGAAATGCTTGTGCCTGCACCCGATTATCCGCTGTGGACTGCCTCTGTAACACTGGCAGGGGGTAAGGCTGTGCATTATATTTGTGACGAAGGCTCTAACTGGTACCCTGATATTGACGATATGAGAAGCAAAATTACAAGCAAAACAAAGGGCATTGTTGTTATAAATCCTAACAATCCTACGGGTGCGCTGTACCCTGTAGAAATACTTCAAAAAATCGTTGATCTTGCAAGAGAGTTTAACTTAATTATTTTTGCAGATGAAATTTACGACAGGCTTGTGCTTGACGGTAAAAAGCATACTGCTCTTGCGTCCTTGGCACCTGATTTAATGGTTATCAGCTTTAACGGACTGTCAAAGTCCCACCTTATAGCCGGCTACCGCTGTGGCTGGATGTGCCTGTGCGGCAATAAAAAGGGCTGCGAGGGCTATATAGAGGGATTGAATTTGCTTTCTTCAATGAGGCTCTGCTCAAATGTTCCGGCACAGTCTATTATCGAGCTGTCACTTAACCATACAGAAGAAACCGAAAAATTACTGCTTTCAGGCGGACGAGTTCGTCAGCAGAGAGATTTTATTTATAAGGCTATAAACGATATACCGGGACTGTCATCAACAAAGCCGGAGGCGGCTTTCTACATTTTCCCTAAGATAGATGTTAAGAGGTTTAATGTAACAGATGATGAAAAAATGGTATTGGATATTCTGAGAGAAAAGCATATTTTGCTTACGCACGGCGGCGGATTCCATTGGGAACAGCCTGACCACTTTAGAATTGTTTATCTTCCAAGTGTTGAGAATTTGGAAAGGGCAACAAGCCAGCTGGCAGAGTTCTTTGCTGACTACAAGCAAAAATAATTTTCCACTTATCGCAAAATATTATATAGCTGTGTAAAAATGGGCTGTACTCGATTTTCTGAGTACAGCCCACAGCTTATATATCATATGTTTTATGTGCTTGTTTCGGGGGTGTTTTTATGCTTTAACCGTTTATTTGTTTTCTACCATACTGTAGTTCACCCTTTGCAGTTGCTTTTTGTCAATTTTATATACCTTGTCTGAAATATCAAGGGCGTTTAGCTTGTGGGTTACAAAAATTATTGTTTTGTTTTTGAAGTGGGTTTGAATGTTATGCAGCAGGCGGTCTTCTGTTTCTTCGTCCAGTGCAGATGTAACCTCGTCAAACAGCAGAACAGGGGCGTCCTTTATAAGGGCACGGGCAATTGCAATACGCTGTATTTGTCCCTCAGAAAAGCCATTTCCGCTTTCGCCTATTTGCGAGTTTATTCCCTGTGGCAGCTTGCTTACAAAGTCATAGGCACATGAGAGCTTCAACGCAGTTATAATCTCCTCGTCGGTTGCGTCCTTTTTTATAAGGCGAAGGTTTTCTGCCACTGTGCCGCTTATTATGGTGTTGCCTTGGGGTACATAGGCTATTAATTCACGGGTGCTTGGGCCGGCTTTAATCGTTTCATTATTATTGCCTTTAAATGTTATTTCACCCTCGGTAGGCTCTAAAAGTCCCAGCAAAAGCCTGAAAAATGTTGTTTTGCCAATGCCGGAGCCGCCGATGATTGCTATTGTTTCACCTATGCCGGCTGAAAAGCCTGCGTTTTTAAGCACTCTTTCGCTTGGCTTGTCGCTGTAGCTAAAGCTAAGACTGCTGCAGTTAATTGAAACGCCGTTTTTAAAATTGCTGTTTATAAATTTCTTTTCCTCCGCTGTAGGAGTTGATTTTTCCTCAGGCAGATTTTCCAGTGAAATAATTCTTGCCGCCGAGGTGCCTAAATTAATTGTTGTGGGTATAACGCTTAAAATTGAGTTAAAAGAGTTGGAAAGGGTAAGGGTAAGCTGCAGAAACATAACCATAGTGCCATATGTTATAAAGCCCTCCCACAGCCTGTATATGCCCCAGGCATATGAAACAAAGGTTACTGTTATGCCTACAAGCCCCATAATTATATTCATTAATACGGTAACCTTGTTGTAGTTAAGGCTTTCTTCCTTGTATTCCTGCTGCTTTTTTATTAGCCGCTTGCTAATAACATCGGATATTCCAAAGGACTTAATATATTGCAGATTTTGAAAGGAGTCCTCCTGGTAGGACATAATATCCGCACTTAGCTCCTTTACCTTTAGGCTGTGGTTATGCATTTTTCGTATCATAAATCTTGAAAGCAGGGCAGATACCGGTGCAGACATTAGTGCTATTGCCGCCATTATAGGGTCGTTCATTACAATAAGCACAAAGGTGTATATAAATTTTGCGGCAAAGGTGATTACCGTAGGCCACCAGCTTACAGCGCCGCTTGCTATCAATGAAGCATCGCTGTTTATTCTGTTTATAAGGTCGCCCTTGCGGTATTCACGCAGGCTTTCCCACTGTGCGTTAAATATTGTGCCGTATACTTGAAGCTGAAGCTCATTTTGAATTTTTACATTTACCTTGGTGGTAATTCTTGAGGTTATGGCTGACAAAAAAATACTTCCCAGCAGCATGGCCACAGCCGCCAGCACAACAAGCAGTATGCTTTGGTTAAGGGTGCCTGTTACTATGTCGATTACATATTTTAAGCATAAGCTTGTGGTCAGTGAAAAAACAGTGCCTATTACAGAAAGCACAGTAACCGCAAAAATTTCTTTTTTGTAGCACCGGCTTAGGCTAAACAGCCATAAAAGCTCGTCCTTCAGACTTATAAGCTTTTGTGATTTTTCTTTAATAAGTTTAAAAACCATAGGGAACAGCTCCTAAATATGTATATTTCTAATTTACAAAACAAAAGGTCTTTTTGAAAAATCATATATAAGAAATTATAACATAAAAATTATTTTTTTAACATATACCCGCTGTATATTGATTATTTTTGTTTGATAATGTAAAATAATAGTGTGTATACAGGCCGTAAAGGGCACTGTGTAAATAGTCAGAAAGGTAAGGTGGGCGGCTTGAACAAGGATTATTTGCTTAGAGAAGCGGCAGGGGAGTATCTGCTGATTCCTCTGATTGATGGGCAGTCCCAGTTTAATTCCATTATAAAAATGAATGAAACAGGTGCTTTTATCTGGAAGGGCCTTGAAAAGGGACATACGGCTGAAAAAATTGCCGCAGATATGGCACAGGAATATAATGTTGAGCCTAAGCAGGCCGAATGTGATGTTCGGGAATATATAGATTACTTGAGAGAAAAAAATATTTTATAAAGCAGGTATGAATTATGGATAAAATTATGCAGGAAACAAAGCAGGTTGTAACAGAGCTGTTGGAGTGCGCTAAGCTAAAGCCGGGAGATATATGCGTTATAGGCTGTTCTACAAGCGAGGTTACAGGAAAAAATCCGGGTACTAATTCTACACCGGAGCTTGCAGAGGAAATGTTTCAGGTTATTTATAAGGAGCTGCAGGCTAAGGGCATTAATATTGCCGCACAGTGCTGTGAGCATTTAAACAGAGCTATTGTACTTGAGGCATCTGTAGCCGAGAAATACGGCTTGGAGCCGGTAAATGTTATTCCTCAGCCGAAGGCAGGAGGTTCTTTTGCTACAGCAACATATAAAGGGCTAAACAGCCCTGTGGT
>FR891306.1 GCA_000435335.1 Clostridium sp. CAG:964 | reverse complement strand
GTCAGCGAAGCTGACTGAGGGATTGCTTAACAGCACCAATTCAGACAATAGCATATAGCTTAAAGTAATTAACAATCCCTTCGTCACGGCAAAGCCGAGCCGCCTCACTGAATATAAAAATCCCCAATTATATTGTAACCTCAAAGGAGGTATAGCCCATATCGCAGCTAACATCAATGCTGCCGTTGTGGTTATCGACAATTTGTTTTGCAATTGCCAAGCCCAGACCGTAGCGGTTGTTGTCACGGTTTCGTGATTCGTCAGCACGATAAAAGCGTTCAAAAATCTTTTTCCGTACATCCTCCGGTATCGGCTCCCCTGTGTTTGACACTCTTATTTTGCATCTGCTTTTTGCTGCGGGCACTACGGTTACTGTTACGCTGCCTCCGTCATAGCAATGCTTTATTGCGTTGTCAACCAATATAGCTACAACCTGTTTAATTTGTCCTTCGTTGCCGTTAATGAAAATTTCACCCTCAGGCTCGCACTCAAGAATAATGCCTTTTTCAAAGGAAACGCTTTCAAATGGCATTGTAACCTCCATTAGGGTATTGCAAATGTCAAAGCGTGTTGACTGTGCTTTGTCAGACTGCATTTCTATTCGTGTGAGTGTAAGCAGGTCGTTAATAAGCTTGCTCATTCTTTCCGACTCGGACTGTATATATCCCAGCCATTTGTTTTCGCCGATGTCACCTGCCAATATGTCTGCGTTAGCACTTATAACCGCTATAGGAGTTTTCAGCTCGTGGCTTGCGTCGGATATAAATTGCTTTTGTCTGTTAAAGGCGTCCTCAACAGGCTTTATAAGCCACATGGAAAGAAGAAGACTCAAAATTAATATTATAAATGAACCTACAAGCCATATTATTACAGAGCTTGCAGCCATTGTGCTGAAATTGTTAATATTATCGGAGTTGTTCATAAATCCAACTATATGTGCCTTTCCGAAGGCACCATAGTTAATATCTGTAATTGTATATATAAGCTTGTCTATTTTTCCCTGCTTTGCCGAGCGTGATAGGGCTTTGCTTGTAAAGGCGGATATTTGCTCATAGGTGTAATTAGTTTCGTTTGCTGCGGTTATACCTTTAATTTCATCGTCAATCCCCACATACGACAGATATATTTCAGAGTCACTTACACCGTAGTTTTTGTCGTATGCTCCTGAGCTATTGCTTGAAAAATCCGCCAAGGGATCATCCTGAATAATTGCTCTTGAGGTTATCATACCAAGCCTGCGGTACGCCTCCTCCATATTAATATTGTAGTTAAAAATATTAACTGCTGCTAATATTCCTCCCAAAACAAGAGAGAGTATAAGGGTTAGTACGGTTACAAGCTTTATTCTAAGCTTTTTTATCATTTGCCATCCTCCAAAGTGTAGCCTAAGCCACGCACTGCCTTTATTGCTACCTTAGAGCCTACAAATTTTATTTTTTTTCTGGTAAACGAAACATAAACCTCTGCGTTGTTGTATTCGCTGTCGCTTTCAAGGCCCCACAGCTTTTCTACAATTTGCTCCTTGCTTATAATTTGATTTTTGTTTTTCAGCAAAAACTCAAGCAGCTGAAATTCCTTTAGTCCCAGCTTCATACTTTTTCCGGTGGTTGTACAGGAAATTTCACCTATACCGGTGTTAAGCTGCAAATCTCCAAAGGTAATTATATTGCTTTCAATTTCACCCTTCCTTCTTGTTATTGCACGAAGCCTTGCCAACAATTCTTTAGTTTGAAAGGGCTTTGTTAAGTAATCATCCGCACCGCAGTCCAAGCCACGCACCTTGTCGTCAAGCTCGCTTTTTGCGGTAAGCATTAAAACAGGCGTTTCTATACCCTCATCACGCAAATTTCTAAGCACCTGAAAGCCGTTCATAAGCGGCAGCATAACATCAAGCACTATAGCGTCGTAAATGCCCGTAAGTGCTTGGTCAAGACCGTCCTGACCGTCTGTTGCAATGTCAACAATGTATTTTTCTTTTTTTAATATTTCTCTAAGGGCGTCAGCCAGACTGAACTCATCTTCAATTACTAATATACGCACATTAATCCCTCCCGATAATTTTGCATAAAATTCCATAGTAGATTTACATACATATTTTAGCACAAAACCTTTAAAAAGTCTTGAATTTATTTTTGGTTTTATGTCATATGCTCTTATAAAAATAAAGGTGCGGCCTTGCTTTGGCTGCACCTTTATAAATGCTAATATTTTTAATAATAATACGGCAGTGTACTCTTTAGCTTTTCTACCGCCCGTGATATATGTCTGCTTACCACGCAGGGGGATATGCCTATTTCCTTGGCTATGTCAACCATTTTTCGGTTGCATATGTAATACTGCGTCAGACAGTAGCTCTGTCTTTGCGTAAGCTCCAGCTTAACAGCCTTTGCAATATGGCTTTTCATTTTTTCAATGTCGGCTTTATTGGTTTTGTGCGATTGACAATATTGGCTGTAAACAAGTGCTTGTGAAAGACTTTCAAGCCTTGCAGGGTCTGTTGCGTACGACCTCATTTAAGCCGCCTCCTTTTCCTTTGCACGGTTTCTCATCATCTGTGCTGTGTGCTTGCACTCCAGGTACATACTGTACAAGCCGGTTATCCGTTTGTTCAGCTCCAGCTCTGTACAAACGGCGGTGCAAGTTTTGCACTCCTTTTTTAAAGCCAAAATTTTCCTGTTTAAAGTCTGCATTTGTTCTTCGTATTCATTAGCCCATAGTGCATAATTAATTAATCCGTTATTCATATTTAACATTCTCCTATTCTCTATCTGTAAAACTATCTGCTTAAATAAAAACATACAGCAGGGAAAGACTGTGTGCTTAAAAATATAAACAAAAATGCTTGCAAGCACCACACAAACATTTGTTTATATTTTAATTGTAGCAGTTAAGTGACATAAAATCAATAGAAAATCGAAAATATGTTTGCTAACGGCGGCCGCTGTCCCATTAGTTGTACAGCAGTAGGAATTTAAATAAATTATAAAATTGTATAAATTCCTTGAAAAAATAGTCTTTATGTAATAAAATATATTGTATATATTTGTGCGATTGAACAGTATCACTGCACATAATCTATGAGTGGTTACTAAATAAAAAAATGTTTTAAAGGTAGGTTAATATGAAGGTTATTATTTTAGCAGGAGGCTACGGCACACGCATTAGCGAAGAGAGCCATTTACGTCCAAAGCCAATGATAGAGATAGGCGAAATGCCGATTTTATGGCATATAATGAAGCAGTATTCTTACTACGGATATAATGATTTTATTATTTGTGCCGGCTACAAGCAGTATGTAATTAAAGAGTATTTTGCTGATTACTATCTGCACAGAAGTAATATTACATTTGATTTCAGAAACGGTAACGAGCTTACAATCCATTCAAATGTTGCAGAGCCATGGCGTGTAACTATTATTGATACAGGTCTGAATACGATGACAGGCGGCAGAATTAAAAGAATAAAGAATTTCATACATAACGAGCCGTTTTTGCTTACATACGGTGACGCAGTTTCGGCTATTGATATTAACGAGCTTGTGGATTTCCATAAAAAGCAGGGTACCATCGCCACGCTGTCGGCTATTCAGCCGGGCGGCAGGTTTGGTTTGCTGGATATAAATGATAACAGCATTATTACTGACTTTAAAGAGAAAAAGAAAGAGGACGGCGGTTGGATAAACGCCGGATATATGGTTTTACAGCCCGAAATATTTGATTTAATCGAGGGTGACAGCACAGTGTTTGAGCGTTATCCTTTGGAGGAGTGTGCCAGAAGGAACCAGCTTAGTGCTTACAAATTTAACGGCTTTTGGCAGTGTATGGACACACTGCGTGAAAAAAATCTGCTTGAGGAGCTTTGGACAAGCGGTAAGGCACCTTGGAAAGTGTGGAATGACTAATGTTTGATGTTGAATTTTTTAAAGGAAAAAGAGTTTTTGTTACCGGACACACCGGCTTCAAGGGCTCTTGGCTTTGCAAGCTGCTTGTACAGTGCGGGGCAGAGGTTTACGGCTATTCGCTGAATCCGCCTACAAATCCGTCAATGTACAGCCTGCTGAATATAGACCGTATTGTGCACAGCACTGTTGGCGATATAAGAGATTTAAAGGCTTTGCAGAATGCATTTAACAAGGCACAGCCTCACATCGTTATGCATCTGGCGGCTCAGCCTATAGTAAGAGAATCGTTTAAGGACCCTGTTTACACCTACTCGACAAATGTTATGGGTACGGTTAATATTTTGGAATGTGTAAGAAATTGTAAGACCGTCGGCTCTGTGCTGAATGTAACTACCGACAAGGTTTATAAAAATAACGAGTGGTGCTGGGGCTACAGAGAAAACGAGCCGTTAGACGGCTTTGACCCATATTCAAACAGCAAAAGCTGCTCCGAGCTTGTTACCCACAGCTATAAAAGTAGTTTTTTTGACGATGAAAAAATAGCGGTTTCTACAGCAAGGGCAGGAAATGTTATTGGCGGCGGTGATTTTGCGGTTGACAGAATTATTCCCGACTGTGTTCGTGCCGCAAAGGATAAAAAGGACATAATAGTAAGAAATCCCTACTCTACCAGACCGTATCAGCATGTTTTGGAGCCTCTTTGTGCTTATTTGCTAATATTGCAAATGCAGTATGAAAGCTTTGAGCTTGCCGGCTACTACAATGTAGGTCCTGACGAGTGCGACTGCGTTACTACGGGCGAAATTGTAGATATGTTTGTTAAGCACTACGGACAGGGGCTAAGCTGGAAAAATATTGCAGAGAAAAACGCCCCTCACGAAGCGAATTTCCTAAAGCTGGACTGTTCTAAGCTAAAGTCGGCTATGGGCTGGAAGCCTGTTTGGAACATTGACAAGGCTATTGAAAAAACCGTTGAATGGTCAAAAGCGTATATAAATAACGATGATTTAGATGAAATAACAAATAAGCAGATTGCTGAATTTCTAACTGCGGAGGATTAATTAATGTTTGAGAATATGACACAGGATAAGGCTAAGGAAGAAATTTTAAAAATGGTTGAGGAGTATTGCAGCAAATACCATAACCAACCAAAGGAGTACAAGGAGGGCGACAGAATACCATACGCCGGCAGAGTATATGACAGCGAAGAAATGGTAAATCTTGTTGACAGTTCGCTTGAATTTTGGCTGACCTCAGGCAGATATACTCAGCAGTTTGAAAAGGGCTTGGCTGAATATTTGGGCGTAAAATACTGCAGCTTAGTAAACAGCGGCTCAAGTGCCAATCTGGCTGCTTTTGCGGCACTTACCTCTCCGCTGTTGGGTGAGCGTGCCATTAAGCGTGGCGACGAGGTTATAACAGTTGCCGCAGGCTTTCCAACCACGGTAGCACCGATTATTCAATTTGGTGCTGTTCCTGTATTTGCAGATGTTGATGTAAGTCAAGGCAATATTGATGTAAATTCTATGGAAAAGGCTCTTAGCCCGAAAACCAAGGCGGTAATGCTTGCACATACCTTGGGTAATCCTTTCAACCTGGAGTACATAAGAGATTTTTGTAAGAAAAATAACCTGTGGCTTGTTGAGGATAACTGTGATGCACTTGGCTCTAAATATTACATAGACGGTCAGTGGAGGTTTACCGGTACAGTGGGTGACATTGGTACATCAAGCTTCTATCCGCCGCACCATATGACAATGGGCGAGGGCGGCGCTGTTTACACAAACAGCCCTTTGCTTAATAAAATAATCAGGTCTATGCGTGACTGGGGCAGAGACTGTGTATGTCCGTCTGGCTGTGACAATATTTGCGGACACCGTTTTGACAGACAGTACGGCGAGCTGCCTTTGGGCTATGACCATAAGTATGTATATTCTCACTTTGGCTACAATCTAAAGGCAACCGATATGCAGGCGGCTATAGGTGTGGCACAGCTTAAAAAATTCCCGTCCTTTGTTGAAAAGAGAAAAGAAAATTATAAGATATTAATTAACGAATTAAAGCCTCTTGAGGATAAATTGATTTTGCCTGTTGCCTGCAAAAACGGCGATCCAAGCTGGTTTGGCTTCCTTATTACCTGCAAAGAGGGCGTAGACAGAAACAAGGTTGTTCAGTATGTAGAAAGCAAGGGCGTTCAAACAAGAATGCTGTTTGCCGGCAATCTTACAAAGCATCCGGCGTTTATTGACTATAAAAACAACGGCGGAGAGTACCGCATTGCTACCGATTTAAGCAATACAGATATTATTATGAACAACAGCTTTTGGATAGGTGTATATCCGGGTATGACAGAGGAAAAGCTGAGGTTTATGGCTAAGACTGTTATTGAGGCCGTTAATCAATGAGTATAGTTAAAAGACTGCAGGATAAGTTTAATGTACACAGCAAAAAGGAATTTTTTGCTCTGGTTTGGCAATTTATAAAGTTTGGCATAGTTGGCTTTTCCAATACGCTTATTTCGCTGGCTGTATATTATATTTTGGTATTTTTCGGCTGGAATTATCTTTTAGCAAACACAATGGGCTTTTTAATAAGCGTTTGCAATGCTTTCTTTTGGAATTACCGATATGTTTTTAAGGATAAAACGGAAACGAGTATCCCTAAGTCTTTCAGCAAGGTGTTTATTACCTATGGCATAAGCTATTTGGTATCTACATTTTTAATTTGGTTAATGGTAGATATTATGCATATTTCGGAATGGCTTGCACCGCTTATAAGGCTTGTGGTAACAGTGCCGCTTAATTTTGTGCTTAACAAGCTGTGGGCCTTCAGAAAGAGAGAAAAGAAGAAATAAGCGGTTAATGCAGGTGAAAAAGGAGAATAACCAATATGAAAATTAAGCTTTCTGACTATATAGCAAATTTTTTAGTTGAAAATGGAATAACAGATATGTTTACCGTAACAGGCGGCGGCTCAATGCACCTTAACGATTCCTTTGGACACAAAAACGGCTTGCACTGCACATATAATCATAACGAGCAGGCAAGTGCTATGGCGGCAGAGGCATATGCAAGAATAAATAACAAAATTGCCGGTGTGTGCGTAACAATGGGGCCGGGAGCCTCAAATGCCATTACCGGAGTTTTGTGCGGCTATATGGACTCTATACCTATGCTGATTTTTTCGGGGCAGTCAAGGTATGCTACCTGTGTAAGAAGTACGGGGCTTTCACTGCGTACTATGGGCACACAGGAATTTGACATTACAAGGGCAGTAGAGTGTATGACAAAATATGCCGTTATGGTTACTGACGCCAATATGATAAAATATCATCTTGAAAAGGCCTTGTTCCTTGCCAAAAACGGCAGACCGGCACCTTGCTGGCTTGATATTCCCTTGGATATACAGGCAAAGATAATTGATACCGACGATTTGGCTGATTACAACCCGCAGGAGGACATTCAGCAGATAAAGGATACTGTAGATGACGGTGTAATTGACGTTATTATAGACAGGCTGAAAAACGCACAGCGTCCTGTAATAATGACAGGCAACGGTATTCGCCTAAGCGGTGCACATATGGAATTTTTACAGCTTGCAAAAACGCTGAATATTCCTGTTGTAAACGGTATGAGCAGTATAGACGCCATAGAATATGACAGCCCTGTTTATGTAGGTAAAAGCGGCGGAACAGGTGACAGAGCCGGCAACTTTGCAGTGCAAAACAGCGATGTTTTATTTTCCTTGGGAAACAGATTAAGCTATATGCAAATAGGCTTTAACGAAAAAACATGGGCAAGGGCGGCATTTAAAATAGCAAATGATATTGACGGCGAGGAGCTGAAAAAGCCATATCTTAATATTGACCTGCCGGTAGTGTGTGACGCAAAGGTGCTTATTAATAAGCTGAACAGCAGATTAAAGGAGCTTAATATTAAAAAGCTGTTTAACGGCAGGCAGTGGCTTGACAAATGTGCGTACTGGAAGGAGCATTATCAGGTAGTAAACGAGAGTCACTACAAAAATATTGACAACAGAACAAATATTTACGGTTTCTACAACGAGCTTTACAAGGCATTAAAAGAAAACGATGTGCTTGTGGCAAGCGTAGGTACAAGCAGAGTGGTAGGCAGCCAAACGGCGAAAATTAAAAAGGGACAGCGTTTTATAACTAACCCTAATACAGCCTCAATGGGCTACTGTCTGCCGGCGGCCATTGGCGTATGCACAGCCTGCAACGGCAAAAGCATAGCCTGTGTAACAGGTGACGGCAGCCTGCAAATGAATATTCAGGAGCTGCAAACAATCGTGACCAACAAGCTGCCGGTAAAGCTGTTTGTTATAAACAACAACGGCTACCATTCCATCAGACAAACACAAACAGCCTACTTTAGCCAACATACCCTTGTGGGCGTAGGTACAGACAGCTCCGACCTGGGCTTTCCAAATCTTGAAATGCTTAGCAAAGCTTACGGTATTGCATATACAAGCGTGTGTAAAAGTGAGAACCTGTTTGATACTATAAGCTCTGTGTTAAATTCCGAGGGCACTGTGCTTTGCGAGGTGTTTGTAACTACCAAACAAAAAACAGAGCCAAAGGCCTCAAGCAAAAAGCTGGAGGACGGCTCAATGGTGTCTGCTCCGCTTGAGGATTTAGCACCGTTTTTGCCAAGAGAAGAGCTTGAAGAAAATATGTTTATCCCTTTGATATAGTAAAAAGAGATAAGCCGTTGAATTTCGGAGGTATTATGAATATTGCAGTTGTAACCGGTGCTACAAGTATGATAGGCTTGGCTGCGGTTAAAGAGCTTGTAAAGAATAATGTTAAGGTTTATGCTGTTGTAAGAGAAGCTTCACCTAATATTGACAGACTAAATGGAATAGACAATATTGAAATTGTAAATTGCAGTTTAGATAGCTTATCACAGCTTCCGCAGTTAATTAAGCGTACTGACTGTGATGTGTTTTACCACTTTGCATGGGGGCATACCGGTGCAAAGAGAAATGATAATTTACGATACCAAACCGAGAATATAAGCTTTACCCTTGACGCAGTAGACGCCGCTTATAAGCTGGGCTGTAAAAAATTTATAGGTGCAGGCTCACAAGCGGAATACGGTGTAGTAAATAAACCAAGTATAAGCGAGGAAACTCCCGTAAACCCCTGCACTCCGTACGGAGTGTGCAAGTATGCCGCCTGCAAGCTGGCTCTTGAGCAGTGCAAAAGATACGGCATTGGCTGTATTTGGACAAGAATTTTCAGTGTATACGGTGCATATAATAAAAGGTCGGCAATGGTTCCCGCCTGCATAGAGAAAATGCTGAGGGGAGAGGACACCGACTTTACAAAGGGCGAGCAAATGTGGGATTACCTTTACAGCAAGGATATTGGCAGAGCCTTTTTCCTTTTGGGCTTATACGGCAGGGACAACGAGGTGTACAACATAGGCAGCGGCAGGGCAAGACCTCTTTATGAATATATTCAGCTTATTAGTAAGTACACACATAATACGGCAAGGGTAAATATAGGTGCTTTGCCATATGGCGAAAATGCCGTTATGCAGCTATGTGCGGATATTGCCAAGCTTAGCAAACACACCGGCTTTGTGCCGGAGTACACCTTTGAACGGGGAATACAGGAAAATATAGAGTTTATTAAACAGCAGATGGGAAAGGACACAAATATACAATGAAAAAAATCAGTGTTGTAATACCTACATATAACGAGGAAGAAAATGTTGAGCCGTTATCTGCGGCTATTATAGATGTGTTTGAAAAACAGCTTCCGCAGTATGATTATGAGATTATATTTGCCGACAACCATTCAAAGGACAGCACAAGGAAAATCCTAAGAAGATTGTGCGAACAAAACAGAAAAATTAAAGCAATATTTAATGCCAGAAATTTCGGACAAATGCGTTCACCGGTATATGCACTAAAGCAGGCGTATGGTGACTGCGTAATAAGAATGTGTGCGGATTTTCAAGACCCTGTAAATATGATAGTTGACTTTGTAAGGCTGTGGGAGCAGGGCAATAAAATAGTTATCGGCGTAAAAACAACCAGTAAGGAAAGCAAGCTTATGTATTTTTTGCGTACCTGCTACTATAAGCTGATAAAGAAAATATCCGATGTTGACCAAATTGAGCATTTTACGGGCTTTGGCTTATACGACAAGGCGTTTGTAGATGTTGTAAGAAATTTAGAGGATCCAATGCCGTATTTAAGAGGCATTGTGGCAGAGCTGGGCTTTGACTATGTTAAGGTGGAGTATCAGCAGCCAAAAAGAAGAGCGGGTAAAAGCAAAAACAATTTCTACTCGCTGTATGACTATGCAATGATAGGCATAACCTCATATTCAAAGGTTATACTTCGCCTTGCAACCCTAAGCAGTTTTGTAGTAGGTGCTGTAAGCGTTGCTATTGCCTTGATTTACCTGGTGCTGAAGCTTGTATTTTGGGATCGCTTTTCGGCAGGTATGGCACCTGTGCTTGTGGGTATGTTTTTTCTTGGGGCTGTACAGCTGTTCTTTATAGGAATTATGGGCGAATATATTATGAGTATAAATACCAGAGTTATGAAGCGGCCCTTGGTTGTTGAGGAGTGCAGACTGAATTTTACCGATGAGGATTCTGTATGTAATGACAGTCAAGAGGAAAATATCTGTACAGACAGTGAAAATATTGAAAAGGAGCAGGTGCTGAAATAGTGCTTCGGCAAAATTAAATTATGAACATTTCTTTAATGAATTTTGTAAAATATGTTGACATTAGAAGGCATTTACGGTAATATAGTAACATACTATGAGGAGGTAATGTTATGAATAACAACAATGATAATAACAACAATTTTCAACAGAATAGTACCCCTAATATGCCGCAGCAAAATACACAGAGCGGTGGCACTGACCCAAATGTACCGCAGCAAAATGTACAGAGCGGTGGCTTTAATCCAAATCAGAGCTATGCCGGAAATACATTTAACCCTAACCAGGGTTATTCATCACAGCCTGTAGGCGATTTCCAGCAGGGTACATATAACAGTCAGCCGCAGAACAACGGTGGTCAGGACTATTATAATAATCAGCCGCAGAACAACGGCGGTCAGGACTATTATAATAATAATCAGCCGCAGAATAACGGCGGTCAGGACTATTATAATAATCAGCCACAGAATGGCTTTAACCCTCAGCCACAGGTGATGGGTCCGGATCCTAACGCTTCTAAAGCACAAACAGCTATGATAGTCGGTGTTGCCAGCTTGGCAGCAGCAGTTTTAGGCATTGTGTTGTTTTGGGTATCTTGTGCTTGCTCAACAGGTCGTTCAGGTGCGCAAGCAATGGGCGTTATGGCTATAATATCCGGTGTGCTTTCCTTGGCGGCTCTTGTTGTAGGTATTATTTCAATAGTGATGGCAGTTAAGTACAAAAAGCTTTCAGGTAATGTTACTACACCAAATACCGGCAAGGCTACAGCCGGTATGATTTGCGGTATTGTTGCTGTAATTCTTTCCGCACTTTCAATTCTTTCCTGTGCTTCTTGCGTAGGCTGTGCAGCCTGTGCGGCTTGTGCAGCAGGAAATACTCTTTCAAGCTTCAGCAGCTCTGATCTTGCCGATATTTTAGATAGTGCTGATTCCTTGTATTACTGATTTAAAATTGATTTTTATGATAATTTGGCAGTGTGTTGTTGCACACTGCCATTTTTTAGAGGTGAATATATGTTTTCTACACTTGATACATTAGGCTTTGAACTGCCTTACTATGGATTTATGGTGGGCTTAGGTATTTTGGCCTGCTTTCTGCTGATAAAACTTGTTACTATGAAAAAGCGTGACCATATAGAGGGCATTGAATATGTGTGCATAGGTCTGGCAGGTGGCATAGGTGCATTTATAATGGCACATATTGTTTACGCAATTGCACAGTTTGACAAGCTTGTGTATGTGCTTACCCACCTTGACCGAGTGTTCGGCAGTTTGCAGATGTTTATGGCATATATGATAGATGTTTTTGGAGGTATGGTATTTTACGGCGGACTTATAGGTGCATGTATTGGTGCGTTTATTTATATGAAGGTGGCAAAGCTTGATGTTCGCAGTTATGCCGACACCCTTGCACCATGTATCCCGTTGTTTCACGCATTTGGCAGGATAGGCTGCTTTTTGGCAGGCTGCTGCTACGGAATAGAAAGCAATTTCGGAGTTACATACCATCACTCATTAATCGTAAATGCAAATGGTGTAAGCCGCCTGCCTATACAGCTGTTTGAGTCTGTAGAAAATGTGCTTATATGCTTAGTGCTTTTGGCTGTGCTTTGCAAATGCAGCAGCCTGAAAAAGGGTACATTAATTTGGATATACGGTCTTATATACCCGGTGGTTAGGTTTATTAATGAATTTTTCAGAGGCGACATTACAGAGCGAGGCTATTTTGGGCCGCTTTCAACCTCACAGTGGATAAGTATTTTTCTCTTTGTGATTTCGGCAGTGGCACTAATAGCAGAATATAGCCGTAAGCCAAAGCAAAATACAGCTGTAAATAAGGAAGTGGCGTAAATGATTTTCGGAGTTTCCTCCTCCTGCTTTTATCCTATGGAGCTTTCAAGCTCTATTGAGGGCTTGGCATCAAGGGGCGTAAAGCAGATTGAAATTTTTGTTAATACCGAGTCGGAGGTTAAACAGGACTTTATAAAAACCATAAGGAATATTATTGCTCCCTATGGCGTAAAGGTAACCTCTGTACACCCGTTTACATCGGGCTATGAGCATATAATGATTTTTTCTGACTACAAAAAAAGATTTTATGATTCTGTAGAATTTTATAAACAGTATTACTGCTTTGCAGCCGAGCTTGGTGCAAGGCTTGTTGTTTTGCACGGCGACAGGCGTATGCCCGAAATGGGCGGCATACCAAACGAGGAGTATTTTGAAAGATACTACAAGCTGGCACAGACAGGCAGAAAAATGGGCGTAGACCTGGGGCAGGAAAATGTTAATATGTTCAGAAGCCAAAGCCCTGCGTTTGTAAAGCAAATGAGAGAGTATTTGGGAAAGGATGCTTCCTTTGTTTTTGATATTAAGCAGGCAGTGCGTACCGGCTGCAGCCCTTATGATATGTGCAGTGCAATGGGCGACAGGATAATTCATTTACATATAAATGACAACACCCCTGCAAGGGACTGTATGCTGCCGGGAAAGGGCGATATGGACTACAGAAAAATGCTTACTCAAATGAAAAATCAAGGCTTTTCCGGCAAGGGCGTTATTGAGGTTTACCGCAGAGATTTTGACACCATAGACGATATTGTGGGTGCATATAATTATCTGAATACTGAATTCGGTGATATTTAACGTTAAATAAATATTGTATAACTCTTGCAAAGCAAATACAATATATGGTATAATTGCCACAGTATTAATTATGTGAGGTATGCTTATGAAATGTCCGTACTGTTCTTGTGAGGAAAGCAAGGTTATAGATTCACGCTCGGCCGATGACGGCGAAAGAATCCGTCGCCGCCGTGAATGCTTAAACTGTGGAAAGCGTTTTACTACACACGAGGTTATTGAAACTGTACCGATTATGGTGGTAAAGCGTGACCGTACCCGTGAGCTTTTCAGCCGAGAAAAGCTTAGCCAGGGCTTAATGCGTGCCTGCGAAAAGAGGCCTGTTTCCGCTGAAACAATAGAGGAAATAATAAATAAAATAGAAATGCGTCTGCAAAATTCTCTTGAAAGAGAGGTTACCTCCCAAACAATAGGCGAGTATGCTATGGAGTATTTAAAGGAGGTTGATGAGGTGGCGTATGTACGCTTTGCCTCTGTTTACAGACAATTTAAGGATATTAATACTTTTAGAGAGGAGCTTAACAAGCTTTTGCAGTCTAAATAAGCAAAGTGTCACAGGCGGCCGGCTGCCGCCTTTTGTATTTTTGCCGCACTGTGGTTATTGTAATGCGTAACCTTCCATTCTGTGTATGCATAAATACAAAATTACAAAATATTTAAGTTGCCAAAACTTATTTATTGTATTATAATTAATTTGTCTTTATGCAAATTATAGGAGGATTACAATGGCAGATAATGAGAAAAATCAGTTTGACCTTAACGGCGATGACAACGGAGCAGAAAACACCGGCTTTGCTGAGGAAAATTTAGAGGCGGAGGCTGCTGAAAATGCCGAGGCTGAGGATACCGCAAAATCAGAAAATGATGAACAGGAGTATGCTTCACAATTTGGCGAGCTGGATGATTATATCAGTGAGGATAACCCTGACAGCAGCAGTACCGATGCGGCTAAGCCGAAAAAGAAAATGAAGACCGGCACTATTATTACTATTGTTGTTATTGTGGCTGTATTACTGGCTGTTATCGGCGGTGCAGTTTACTTTATTTTCTTTAACAATTCAATAAAAGGTGTGTGGAAATATACACAAACAGGTACAGACGGTACCGTGTATGAAACCTACTACGAATTTACGGATAAAGAGCTTATTCTGTCAATGAGCTCAGATTATATGTCCGAGGAAATGATTTATCAAGTAAGCTACGGCGATAATTCATTTAACTATATGTACAACGGTGCTATACAGCAAAGCTTTAAGTACGAGGTTACAGGCAATTTAATTCAGGGCAAAAAGGTTGCAATATCATATGACAAAGGCGGGCAGGCACAGGAGCTTACATATGAAATGTTTAAGCCGAAAACTGAATTGAAGGGGCCAAGCTTTAAGAAAAACGACAGCATTGTCGGCTACTGGAAAACTACAAATATGTACGGTATGGAAACATTTATGGAGCTTACGGACGACGGCTTTATACACAACTATGCCATTACGCCTATTTATACAGATGTTGTAACATTTAAGTACAACTTTGACGGCAAGCAGATTATTACATTGTCTGCAGGAGGAACAGATTCCTCCGGCAACACCGTTGATGCAGGCTCAGAAAGTAAAATGGATGCATCCGTTAAGGATAATAAGCTGACAATTTCAAACGGCTCATACGATATGGTTTATGAGAAGTCTTCAAAGGAAGAAATGGATAAGTACAGAGATTCACTATCCGACAGCTCTTCACAGTCAAGCTCAACAAAGGACGAAGCAGCCACAGCCGAAGCTTCAAATAAAGAAAAGGCTACAGCAGCATAATTAAAATTTATATAATGCAAAAGGAACGGCACAATAACCGTTCCTTTTCTTGTTTTCTGATTTGTAACATATATAGCTGAAAAATACTGTCTGTTTAAAATACCGACTGCGTATAATTTTGTGTACGGTTTACATTAGGTCAAACAAATCCATTTGTATATATTCATTACTTTGGTAGGTTTTCATATATTCAAACACCTTGTCATTGTCAAGCATAATTCCGTTATTTTCACATTCGGCTGCAATAATTTTCATTAGTTTGTCATTATTGGGGCTTAGCAATTCGTAGCTGTTTCCGTAATGATTGATGTATTTGTATTTTAATCCGGGAAATTTATAATCAAGCTGTTTATAAAAGTGCTCACGGCTGCCCTCACGAAGTGTAACTCCAATACCATAGCAGATTATTCCCTTAACGCCGGCGTCTACGCACTGGCGCATAAGCGAGAGAATATTTTCTTCGGTATCGTTTATAAAGGGCAAAAAAGGGCAGAGCCAAACTACTGTAGGTATGCCGTTGCTTGCAAAAATCTTCAGTGCTTCAACTCTTTTGTCGGTAGTACATACATTAGGCTCAATTTTTCTGCAAAGATTAATGTCCGCTGTTGTAAGTGTCATTTGTACTACGCACTTTGATTTTTTATTAATTGCTTTCAGTAAATCAAGGTCCCGCAAAATAAGATTGCTTTTTGTTTGTATGCAAAGCCCAAAACCGTATTTTTCAATAACCTCCAGGCAGGCTTTTGTTTTTAAGAGCTGCTTTTCTTCAGGTATGTAAGGGTCAGACATTGCACCTGTGGCTATCATAGCTTTTTTTCGTTTTCTTTTAAGCTTTTCCTCCAAAATTATAGGGGCATTTTCTTTAACCTCTATATCTTCAAAAGCGTGGTTCATTTGATAGCACTTGCTTCGTGCGTCACAATAAATGCACCCGTGGGTACAGCCACGGTATATATTCATTCCGTTATCTGATGATAGCAGTTGTTTTGCGTTTACCTTATGCATAACTATAACCCCTTGAATTTTACTGCACTGATTATACCACACTAAAGTTAAATAGCCAACATTCATTGTAAAACAGCCCTGTAGGCAATGCCTATGCTTGGCTGAATTTAGGACATTTAGCATATTTAACATAAATTTGAAATAATAACAATGTACTTAATACAGTTATTCAAAGTTTTTGAATATTATATGTATTAATTTGATAAATAAAAATGAGTGTGTTATAATTTACAATTGTGGAAAAATAAAATTATTTATAGAAAACGAGGGAATTCTTATGGGTCAGAGAGATAATTTAAGAAATGTAGCAATAATTGCCCATGTTGACCACGGCAAAACAACCCTGGTTGACCAGCTGCTAAAGCAGAGCGGTATATTCAGGTCTAACGAAGCTGTTGCAGAGCGTGTGATGGATTCAAACGACCTTGAGCGTGAGCGTGGCATTACAATTCTTTCAAAGAATACAGCTGTAATGTACAAGGATATAAAAATTAATATTGTAGATACACCGGGACATGCTGATTTTGGCGGCGAGGTTGAGCGTATACTTATGATGGTTGACGGCGTTTTGCTGCTTGTAGACGCTTTTGAGGGCTGTATGCCTCAAACTCGTTTCGTTTTGAAAAAGGCATTAGGGCTTGGCAAAAAGCCTGTTGTTGTTGTAAACAAGGTTGACCGTCCGGGTGCAAGACCGCAGGAGGTTGTAGACGAGGTGCTTGACCTGTTTATTGACCTTGGTGCCGATGATGACCAGTTGGAATTTCCTGTTGTATATGCTTCGGCAAGAGATGGCTATGCGTCACTTGACCCTAACGAAAAGGGTACAGATATGACGCCTTTGTTTGAAACAATTATTAACGAGGTTGAGCCTCCAAAGGGCGATTTAGACGGCCCTATGCAGATTTTGTTCTCTAATATTGATTATGATGATTATGTAGGCAGAATCGGTATAGGCAGAGTTGAGCGTGGCTCTGTAAAGAACGGCCAGTCTGCCGTATTGTGCACAAGAGACGGCGGAACAAAGAATGTAAAAATTGCAAAGCTGTATCAGTTTGAGGGCTTAAAAAGAGTAGAAACCGAAACAGCACAGCTGGGTGATATTATTGCTGTTTCAGGCATTACAGACCTTAATATAGGTGAAACAGCCTGTGCGCCTGACCATGTAGAGGCACTGCCTTTTGTAAAGATAGACGAGCCTACTGTTTCTATGCTGTTTATGGTAAACAATTCGCCGTTTGCAGGTAAAGAGGGTAAGTATGTTACCTCAAGAAATCTGCGTGACAGATTGTTTAAGGAGGTAGAAACAAATGTAGCTATGCGTGTAGAGGAAACAGACTCAGCAGATACCTTTAGAGTATCCGGCAGAGGCGAGCTGCATCTTTCTGTTCTTATTGAAACAATGCGTCGCCAGAACTATGAGTTTCAGGTTTCTCGTCCTACAGTTATTATGAAAGAGATTGACGGCGTTAAATGCGAGCCTATGGAGCTGCTTATTATTGAAGTTCCTGACACATATGTAGGTGCCGTTATGGAAAAGCTTGGCACAAGAAAAGCAGAGCTTATAAATATGGGCACCAGAGAGTCGGGTATGACGCACATTGAATTCCGTATTCCGGCAAGAGGTATTATGGGCTACCGTAGTGAATTCCTGACAGATACAAACGGCAACGGAATTATGAACCATGTATTTGACGGCTATGAGCCATACAAGGGCGAAATCATAAGCAGACACCAAGGCTCACTTGTAGCACACGAAACAGGCGAAACAACAAACTACGGTTTGTTTGCCGCACAAGAAAGAGGCAGACTGTTCCTAGGTGCCGGCATACCTGTATATGAGGGTATGATAGTAGGTGCAAGCCCTAAAAACGAAGATATTACTGTTAATGTGTGCAAAAAGAAGCATATTACAAATACCCGTGCCTCCGGCTCTGATGACGCTCTAAAGCTTACGCCTTGTTCACCGCTTAGCCTTGAGCAGTCCTTGGAGTTTATCGCCGATGACGAGCTTGTAGAGGTAACGCCGCTTAATATCCGTTTGCGTAAAAAGGTATTGAGCAAAGAACTTAGAATGAAGCAGGCAAGCAGAAAGAAGTAAGCATTATTTAAGGAATTGATATTATTGGACTTTGTAATTTTAGATTTAGAGTGGAATGGCTCTTACAGCAAAAAAGAAAAGAAATACATCAACGAAATTATTGAGTTTGGTGCGGTAAGAATCAACAGCAAAATGGAGCTGATTGACAAGTTTTCTATGCTTATAAAGCCGCAAATCGGCAAAAAAATTTGTGGCAGAGTAAAAGAGCTGACACATATAAGCAACGAGGAAATAGAAGCTGCCAATAATACCTATAATCATGTTATTAAAGAATTCAGCGCCTTTTCAAGGGGTGCGGTAATTCTCACATGGGGCATAACAGATATTCAGACTTTGATTACTAACAATGAGTATTACAATAAAACCAAAACCATAGCTTTTTTAAAAAAGTATATGAATTTGCAAAGCTATTGCGAAAACTGCTTAAAGCGTGAAGATCCGTCAAAGCAAATGGGGCTTTCGGCTGCGGCTGAGCTGTTAAACATTGATTTTGGCAGCGACCAGCTGCACCGTGCACTGGACGACAGTCTGCTTTCGTGGAAATGCTTTGCCAAGGTATATGATCCGGAAAAAATTAAGAGCTTTATTAAGCCTGCCGACGCAGAGTTTTACAATAGAGTTTGCTTCAAAAATACAGTTATTACAGAGTTTAACAACCCTCTTATAGACAAAAAGCAGTTTTACGCAGTGTGTCCCGTTTGCGGCAGAAGGGGCAGACGGCTTAATAAGTGGCAGCAAAAAAACAAAAGTTTTCGGGCTGCATTTAACTGCGACTACTGCAACAAAAAATTTAACGGCAGAGTACAGTTTAAACTGAAATATGAGGGCGTGCAGGTTAAGCACAGCTCGCACCCGTATGTATCCCCTGAGGAGGCAAAAAAAGCCGCTGTCCAAAAAGCACAGGCGGCAGGCATTTAATTTTACAATTTACGAGGTGAGGCTTGTGAAAATAAAAAATGTTATGATAGACGGCATTGTTGCCTTGGCACCAATGGCAGGAGTAGCAGACCGTGCCTTTCGTGAAATATGTAAGGAAATGGGAGCTGCATATGTTGTAAGTGAGATGGTTAGCTCAAAGGGCGTTTCGTATAAAAATGAACGCTCCACCGAGCTTATGGAGGTTTCAGAAATTGAACATCCTTGTGCTGTACAGCTTTTTGGCAGCGAGCCTGAAACCATGGCACAGGCGGCAAAAACAGCTGTGCGTTTTAAGCCAGATGTTTTGGATATAAATATGGGGTGCCCTGCTCCCAAAATAAGCGGCAGCGGCAACGGCTGTGCACTTATGAAAACACCAAGGCTTTGCGGCGAAATAGTAAAGGCTGTTGTAAATGCAGTAGATATTCCCGTTACAATAAAAATCCGCAAGGGCTTTGACGACGAAAGCCTAACCGCCCTTGAGGTTGCACGGTACTGTGTGGACAATGGCGCTTCGGCTGTAACAATACACGGCAGAACCGCAAAACAAATGTACAAGCCCTATGCCGACTGGGAAATAATCGCAAAGCTAAAGCAGGAGCTTGATGTGCCTGTTATAGGCAACGGTGATGTTACAGACGCTAAAACAGCCTTTGAAATGCTTCGCCAAACAGGCTGTGATATGGTTATGGTGGGCAGAGCCGCTTTAGGCAATCCTTGGATTTTTAAGCAGATTAATGAGTATGTTCTGAATAATAAAAATGTTATACCATTGCCAACAGCCGATGAAAGGCTTTTGGTTATGCAGAGGCATATTAAAAAAATATGTGAGTACAAGGGCGAAAAAATAGGTATGAAGGAAGCACGAAAGCACATTGCATATTATTTAAAGGGCTTCCACGGTGCGGCGGCATTCAGAAACGAGGCAGGCAGGCTGTGTACCTATGACGACTTGTTAAGACTTGTTGAAAAAGTAAAGAATAGTATGTAAAATTTCGGTCACAGTTCTCTGCTGTGGCCTTTTTTGTGGTTTTATGTTTGAAAATACTACTAATATAAGTTATAATTAAGCAGTAGGCTGCATAAGCTTTTTAGGATATTAATTTAAAATAAAACCTGTAAATATAACTGAGGTGTTATGAAATGAAAAGACTGTATGTTACGGATTTGGACGGAACCCTGCTTGATAGATCCGGCAGGGTTACAAAAGCCAGTGCAGATATACTAAACTCACTGATAAAAGAGGGCATTTTTCTTACATATGCTACGGCAAGGTCTAATAAATCCTCTGAAATAGTGACTAAAGGGTTGAATATAAACCTGCCTGTTGTTATATATAACGGCACATTTGTCTATGACTGTGCCTCAAAGCACCGCTTGCACAAGGTTAGCTTTACTGAAAAGCAGGTGAAGGCCCTTGTGGATTTGTCAAAAAGATTTGGCTTTACGCCTCTTGTATATACCTTTGTGAACGGTCAGGAAAGGGTACAGTGGAATAAAAACGGTACTTTAAGCGAGGGCTTTAATTATTATTTAGGAAGAAGAAGGAACGACAGCCGTATGACGCCGGTAAACAGTGTGGAGGAGTCGTTTTGCGGTGAGGTTTTTTATGTAACCTTTATAGAGGGACAGCAGGAGCTGCAGCCGCTTTATGACAGCATTGCAGACAGCGAGGATTATAATGTCGTTTTTCAGCAGGAGCTTTACCGTACTGAATATTGGTGCGAAATTATGCCAAGGCTTGCAAATAAGGCAAAGGCAGTTGAAAAGCTGAAAAAATATCTTAATTGTGACGAGCTTGTGGTTTTTGGCGACTCTCTCAACGATTTGCCAATGTTTAAAATTGCAGATATGTCATATGCTGTAGAAAATGCAAACCCCAAGCTAAAGGAAATTGCCACAGAGATAATAGGCAGTAACACTCAGGACAGCGTTGCAAAGAAAATTTTGGAGCTGGAAAGCAGAAGACAAAGGAGAATTTAGTTGAAAGCGTTAATAACAGGTGCAAGCTCCGGTATTGGCAGAGATATGGCAAGAGAGCTTGCTAAAAGAGGCTGTGACCTGATATTGGTTGCAAGAAGATTAAACAGGCTTGAAGAAATAAAAAATGAAATTACGGGAGTTTCTGTTGAAACAATAGAATGTGATGTTTCAACAGAAGAAAATTGTACTAAGCTTTACAATTCCGTTAAGGATAAGGGCGTGGATATGCTTGTAAATAACGCAGGCTTTGGTTTGGCAGGCGAGTTTTTAAGCACAGACCTTAACAAGGAGCTTAATATGATTAAAACAAATGTTGTGGCGGTGCATATGCTTACCAAGCTGTTCTTAAAGGATTTTGCAGAGAAGGACAGAGGTATAATTCTTAATGTTGCTTCCTCTGCCGCATATATGGCAGGGCCGTATTTAAGCACATATTATGCAACCAAAAATTATGTCAGACGGCTTACAGAGGCTGTTTATCGGGAATTAAAAGAAAAAAACTCCAATGTAAGTGTGTCCGTGCTTTGTCCCGGCCCTGTAAATACGGAGTTTAATGATGTTGCCAATGTTAAATTTGCGTTAAAGGGACTAAGCAGTGAATATGTGGCAAGGTATGCAATAGAAAAAGCACTTAAGGGCAAGCTGTATATTATACCGGGCTTGCAAATGAAGCTGGGGGTATTTTTACTACGCTTTATACCTAATAAGCTTATGCTTAAAATCTCGGCACATATACAGAAAAAGAAGCAGTAGGTGCTTTGCTGTTTGACCGTACAGAGCTTTAGGTGTATAATTAAGCTAGACTAAGACAGAAAGGAAGATACAAAATGTCAATTCCACAGGAGCCTGTAATTTTGCTGTCCTATATAAATACGCAGCTGCGTGACTTTTACCCGTCGCTTAAAGAGCTTGCAAGGTCGCTTGATGCTTCCGAACAGGAAATTAAGGATAAGCTGGCAACCATAAACTACACCTATGACGAGAGTAAAAATCGGTTTGTGTAAAAAATATATTATATTTGATTTCTATTATTAAATAATAAATAAAAAGCACAGCTTTTTTCGGTAAAGCCGAAAGAGGGCTGTGCTTTTTTATGCGAAAAATATTTTTAAAAATTATTGAATTTTTATTGACAAGAGCAAGCGTATGAGCTATACTAACATTGTACTAATTGTATTAATTGACATAGTACAATTATACACCATATTTCAAGAAGGGAGTGTTGCAGATTTGTTTACAATAAACCTACAAAGTCGTGAACCGATTTATGAACAGGTTTATAACAATGTGGTAAGGCTGATTTCGCTTGGCGTGCTGCAGCCTAGGCAGCAACTGCCGCCCGTAAGGCAGTTGGCAATGCAGCTGAGTGTAAATCCTAACACGGTTTCAAAGGCATACAAAGCCTTAGAGCAGGACGGCATAATTTATTCGGCAGTTGGCAAGGGCTCTTTTGTTGCACCGCAACTTAATGCGGTAAGCGGCAAAAGGCTGGAGGCTCTGGATAAAATTAAGCAAAGTGTAGCTGAGGCAAAAAATCTGGGCATAGAAAAAAATGAGGTATTAAAAATTGTTGGTAAAATTTATTGAAAAGGAGAGGTCGGCAGTTGATAGACATATGTAATATTTCAAAAAGCTTTGGTGATGTAAAGGCTTTGGATAAGCTTACTGTACAAATACCCACAGCGTCGGTTTTTGGACTGGTAGGCTCAAACGGCAGCGGTAAAAGTACACTGCTTAGAATATTGTCGGGAGTGTATATACCCGACAAGGGTAAAATTATGATAGACGACGAGGATATCATAGATAATCCGGGGGTTAGGGGAAGGTGCTGCTTTGTATCTGATTTCCCATATTTCTCAAACCACGCAACTGTAGAAAATACTGCAATCCTGTATAGAGAGATGTACCCTAACTGGAGTGACAAAAAGTTTAAAGAGCTGTCAAAGGCATTTAGACTGAAAATGAAAACAAAAATAATAACAATGTCAAAGGGAATGCAAAGGCAGGTGGCAATTACACTGGCACTGTCTGCTTGTCCTAAATATTTATTTCTGGACGAAATATTTGACGGACTTGACCCTGTAGTGCGTCAGCTTGTTAAAAAGCTTTTAATCGGTGAAATAGCTGAAAATTCTATGACTGTTGTAATAGCTTCGCACAATTTAAGAGAGCTTGAAGATATGTGCGACCATATGGGCTTTTTGCACTGCGGCGGTTTGCTGCTTGAAAGAGAGCTGGACAGCTTAAAGCTGGAGCTGTACAGAATACAGGCGGCGTTTATTCAACCACTGTCTCAAGAGCTGCTGAAGCCGCTTGATATTGTTGATGTAAAGAATACCGGCAACCTTTATACACTGGTTGTTCGTGGCAATATTAACGATATTAACAGTTATATTAATTCTTTAAACCCTGTGTTTGTTCAGGCATTACCTCTTACACTGGAGGAAATATTTATTAGTGAAATGGAGGCGGCTGGTTATGACATTGACCACATCATCGAATAAGCAAAGTCAGGGCTTTTGCGGAATGTTAAAATGGACTCTTCGCAGCATGACAAGCTTGTCTGTAGTATATTCTGTAATACTTTTAGTTGTACTTCCCTTTATGCTTGCAATATCTCTGTTGGGAAACGGAGAAGGGGCACAGAATCTGCATAATAATGAAGCAATTATATCAATGTTTAGGTCAAATTGGCGGCTGGCTTCCGTTATTGTAAATATATTTGTGGTAGTAATTTCCGCCAATTTATTTAAAGCCTTCCATAACAGGCGAAGTACAGACTTGGTTATGTCGCTGCCTATTAAACGCAGCACCTTGTTTTTGTCGAACTTCATTACAGGTCTGTTGGTAATTTTTGTACCACTTTTTGTTGTTACTTTAATATCAGGGCTTTTGTGCGGTGATATACTTGTAGGCTTAACATATTTTATAGCTATTGTTCCGCCTACGCTTTTGGCATATGCCATGTATAGCTTTTTGGCTGTCTGCTGCGGAACAGTGGCAGATACGGTAATATCCTATGCAGCTATTAATGTAACATACCCTGTATTATTTTCTGTTATTATGAATTTAGTATACAATTTTTCAGCGGGTACGGCTGACTTTTGCTACAACGGATTATCAAATTTATTAACTAAAGGGAATTTGTTTATACACAGCCTGTTGTCACCCTCTATGGGCATATATGTATGTTCTTCAGGAGCGTATATGTCCGATGCATCAATGGTGCCATACTGCATATACAGTATTATTTTTGCAGCTGTAATATTTGCAGCGGCTGTTATTTTGTTTAAGCGCCGCAAAAACGAAAATGTGCAGATGGGCTTTATATTTAAGCTACCAAAAATACTCATTATAATTATTTCAAGCCTTGCCTGTGGTGTGTATATTGGCTACACTGCCTCCGGAGCTTTAAGCAGTGATGTTAAGTCGGGTACAGTTCAGTTTTTATGGTATATACTGTTCTCTGTTGTGGGCTGTATAGTTTCGTATTTGATAATTACAAGTATTTACAATCGAGGCGGTTCCGGAATTTTAAAGAGCATACCTTGCTTAGGTGCCTCTGTTGCACTTTCTTTGGTGATTTATCTGTTAACCGCAACAGGTATGGTAAGTATGAATATATGGGCGCCGGATATAAAAACTGTTAAATATGTAAGTGTTGAAACAAGTATTAACAAAAATTACGGTAACACCATTAATGAATTTTTGGGCGAAGATTATTCAGAAGGTGTTTTCGAAGGTGAAATGGAATACTATGACGGATACTATGACGAATATATCAATAACAGCACATATTATTACAGAACAGTATTTGATGAAAAGCAGCATATGTTTATGAGCGGCTATTCAAGACTTTTAAGACTTGAAAACAAAGAGGAAATAGCTGCAGTGAATAAACTTAATGACGAGCTTGTTAAGGAATACAACGAAAAAACTCCATTCTTAAGGTATAGTAATAATTTTTGGTATAATATGAACACTGATTATATTTGTGTTAGATATTATTACAATGACAAGTCTGTAGAGAGCAGGTATTATTCGTCTGACTTGTTTGATACAGATACCATTATAAAATACCTTGACGAAATATGCTCCGGTGAGTCTTTTAAGGAAAGTAAATTTATAATACAAGGCTGTGGAAACGGCACCGAGCTGGATATGAGCTATAACAATATGCAGGCAGTTGACGAAAACAAGAAAATTGATGTTTCGGATACTGAATTTGCAAATGAGCTTATAGCGGCATACAATGAGGATTTTGCCGCTGACCGGAGGGTATTTGAACACTTTACAGATTTAGATAATGCAGATGGTATTTTATTCATAAGGCCTAGGCATTTAGATAGTATAAAATCTGAAGAGATTAGGAGAATCAGCGGCGGAGAAATGCTTGTAATCCCTAAGGACGGCTACGAAAAAACAAAGGCTGTGCTGAATAAATACAGCAAGGAAATTGACGGCTGCAGCGAGGTTACTGCAAAAAACTACAAGTAAATACCAAGCAATGGGTATTGCGTATATAATTTAATCAACAACCTACACAACCTATAAAAGCAAGAGGGAAAGTCCGTATTTTGGCTTTCCCTCTTGCTGTATTTGTGCTGTATTTGTATTGATATTAATTTTTATTAATTTTTTCACTGCTTTTGCAGCTTCTTTTTTTCTCGTAATTGGCTGAAAAAGTCTGTCATTATTTTGCCGCACCTATCCTCCAATATACCGCCTGTAACATTGGGCTTGTGGTTAAAGGGCAATTCAAACAAATTGACCACGCTTTCACAGCAGCCCGCCTTTGGGTTTTTTGCACCGTAATAAACCGAGCGAATGCGTGAGTTTATTATGGCACCGGCACACATAGGGCAAGGCTCTACCGTAACATACAGCTCACACTGCCACAGCTGCCAGCCTCCCAGCTTTTGGCAGGCCCTGTGTATTGCTACAGCTTCTGCGTGGAGCAATGC
>FR891305.1 GCA_000435335.1 Clostridium sp. CAG:964 | reverse complement strand
TAATCATCCGGCTTTTGTTTCAGTTGGGACAAAAGAACAACCGTTTCCACATGATTAGTATGTGGGAACATATCTACGGGTTGAATTTGGTTTACGGTGTAGCCACGGTCGGTGAGGAACTTAACATCACGCTGTTGGGTGGTAGGGTTACAGCTTATGTATACAATTTTGTTTGGTTTAATGACATTAACCGAGTTTAAAAACTCTCGGTTACAACCGGCTCTTGGTGGATCTACAAACAAAACATCCGGTGGTGCTGTTTCGTCTTGACTAAGCTGTTGTAAAAACTCGCCTGCGTCCTTTGCGTAGAAGGTGATGTTATTTCTTTTGTTTAGTAGTGCATTTTCCTTTGCGTCTTTTATTGCCTGTTTGTTTATTTCTACACCTACAACCTGTTTTGCATATTTTGCGGCTATTATGCCGATAGTACCTGTGCCGCAGTAGGCGTCAACAACTGTTTCGTTGCCTTGCAGCTGTGCAAGCTCTATTGCTTTGTTGTACAGATATTCCGTCTGCTGTGGGTTCACCTGATAAAATGATTTTGGTGAAACGGTAAACCTACAGCCACACAAAACATCCTGTATTTTTCCGCTGCCGTACAACACAATTACCTTACTGCCAAGCATCATTTTGTCGGGGCTTGTGTTAATATTCTGCACTATTGTGGTTATTTTAGGGTAAAGACCTAATATTCCCTCTATAAACTGCTGCTTCTGTGGGAATTTTTCGTAGGCTGTAACAAGTACAAGCATATTTTCACCGGTGTTGTAGGCTGTGCGAATAAGTGTATTTTTTAGAAAGCCCTCGCCTGTTTTAGGATTATAGGTAGAAATATTCAGCCTTTTAAGCATAGTTTTTACGGCTATTGCTATGCGGTCTGCCCTTTTGTTGTTTAGCAGACAGCTTTCAACTCCCACAATACCGTTGGTTGCCGACTGATATACGCCGGATATTATTTTACCTCCCTTTGTTGTTCTGAAAAGGGTTTGAACCTTATTTCTGTAGTGGTAAGGGTTGTCCATACCCACTATTCTGTTTACCTTGCCAAAAACATTCATAAGGCGTTCCACCTTAATTTGCTTCCACTTTAGCTGCCGGCTGTACTCCATATTCATAAGCTGACAGCCACTGCATTTTTTATATACCGAACATTCATTGTTATTCATAATTAATACCCTGTTTTCCTTAAAATTTATTGACCTTTTTAAATTGTCTGTAAATAAAAATTACGGCAATTTTGCAATGGTATAGCTTTATGGCATATCCCAAGCAAAAGCAACCGTAATTTTGGCCTGTATATTATTTAATCAGCTTCCAAACAAAATGCCCACAATCAGCTGATCCATTATTCTTATAGATATACAGCCGCATACTATGCCAAGCACTATGCCGCATAGTACATCTGTAAGATAGTGTACTCTTAAATAAATTCTTGAAAAGCTGATTAACACAGCCAAAACCAAGATGGCTATCCATACCGGCTGGTCGCACCTAAAAAAAGCTACGGCAAATACTGAAAATGACGACGCAGTATGACCGGAGGGAAATGAGTAAAAGTCAGGTCTTTTTACGATAAGCTCGTCGTCCTCCAGCTTATGGCAAGGACGCATACGGCATACCAAATGCTTTATAATTCCCTCTCCGCAGGCTGAGGTAAGCCCTAACGCAACCAAAAAATTTACGGCTATAACTCTGGTAGAGGGATTAACCATAAACGGTATGCACAACAGCAGCCATACAGCACCCTTAGTGCCCAGCTGACTTATTACTACCATAATTTTGTTAAGTATTGGTGTATGCAGACGACCAATCCAATTAATAACCAGGTCATCTATATATTGTATTCGTTTAAACATATTAAAGCTCCTAATAAATACATAAAAGCAAATAGGCTATTTATCGTTGTCCTCCTCAAAGGGAGATTTTTCACTTACCTTTTCAGAAGTAAGAAATTCTACAGAACGCTCAATAGAGTCCTTTGAGGTTCCCCAGTCTTGACCTTGAGCACGGTAGTCAAACATTGTGCAGAAATGTGCAATATCCTTACGCAGGCTTTCAAGATAACCGCCTGTAAGACTGCTTGTAACCCTGTAAAACTCAGGCAAATTTTTTGAGCTTACACCCTTATTCATTGCAGCCTTCATAAGCATGGTATAATGTTTCATACATATGTAAGGCTGTTGGGCATACAGCTGCCTGAACTCCTCTTCCTTTTCCCATGTTTTAAAGATTGTCTCCATAAGGTGCTTCATACCCCAGTCCATTTTGTTACAGACATAACAGCTGTGCTGAATTTCCTCCAGTTTGGCAAGCTTTTTCTTGTCGGGCTTGCCCTTTACCTCCTTTGGAATAAGCTCTGTCATAAGCTTGTCCAAATGTGTATCAAGAATTAAAGCGTTTGGAAGGCGTTTGCCGTGGTGCACCATCATATTAAAATGAGTATAGCAAAAGCCCATATTGTTTGTGTCTGTGCGAATGTCAGGCTCCATCATAGCGGCACCTGTAATATATTCAACATAATTTTTTTCAAGCATTGCTTCCATACGGCACATAGGACAGCCGCATTTTGGTGCAAAAACATCATTTATAGGTATGGTACATATATTTTCTTTCATAATTTACCTCCGAATATTACGCTTCAACTCCATTTTTATTGTAGCACAAAATAAGTAAATATGATATACTGTTTTAGTAGAAAATAGTTGTTAAATTTAAGGAAGTTTTTATAATGAATATGATATATAAAAACGACAGTGTGGTTATAACTGAGGCTTCGTCCTTTAACCTAGAGCAAACCTTTGAATGCGGACAGTGCTTTAGGTGGAGCAAAACAGACTGCGGCACCTACAGCGGGATTGCCTTTGGAAAAGCACTGACTATATCTCAGAAGGATACCACCGTAACACTGCAAGGCTGTAATAAAAATGACTTTGAAAATGTATGGTACAGCTACTTTGACTTAGGCACAGACTATGATGAAATAAAGGACAGTCTTGCAAGCCTTCATCCTGTTTTAAAAGAGGCACAACAGTACGCACCCGGAATTCGCATTTTAAACCAAGAGCCGTGGGAGGCACTGTGCTCGTTTATTATATCCCAAAATAACAACATCCCCAGAATTAAAGGTATTATTGACAGACTGTGCCGTCAATACGGTGAGCCTATAGATGACAATTTGTATGCCTTTCCTACTGCCGAAAGGTTAAGCCGCTGTACTGTAGACGACCTTGCACCCTTACGCAGCGGCTTTAGGGCTAAATATATAGTTGATGCCGCAGCTAAGGCAGCAACAAATGAAATCAATTTACACGAAATTAAAAAAATGCCTGTTGAGCAGGCAAGAAAAGAACTTATGAAAATTAAAGGGGTTGGTCCAAAGGTTGCCGACTGTACAATGCTGTATGGTATGGGCAAAAAGGAGTGCTTTCCTATGGATGTATGGATGAAACGGGCAATGGAGGTACTTTTCCCGAATCTAACTCCGGAGGATTTTGGTACAAACGCCGGCATTGCACAGCAGTACATATTCCACTACAGCAGAATGAACCCACAGCTGTTTGAACAGCCTTAAAAAATAAAAAAGCACAAAAGCACAGCCTGCAGTTTCGTTTAAAACTGCGGCTGTGCTTTTGTATTACCCATAATGGGCATTAATTTTAATTATTTGACACTTCGTTATTCTGCTCTATAACCTGGTCAACAACCGGTGTAGGAGTAGTGAAGTTTTCTTCAAGCTCTACATTGCTGTATCGCTTCATACCTGTACCGGCAGGTATCAGCTTACCGATAATTACATTTTCTTTCAAGCCTACCAACGGGTCAACCTTACCCTTGATAGCAGCATCTGTAAGAACACGGGTTGTTTCCTGGAATGACGCAGCTGACAAGAAGCTGTCTGTAGCAAGTGAAGCCTTGGTAATACCAAGCAGCTGTTGTGTAGCTGTTGCCAGTTCAAGGTCTGTTTCACCGGCATCTATTCTGCTCTGAATTTCTTCGTTTGCAGTAATAAAGTCATTCTTATCAATTTGAGCACCTGTCATTAGATTTGTTGAGCCCGGCTCATCTATCTTAACCTTACGCATCATCTGGCGTACAATAACCTCAATGTGCTTGTCATTGATAGCAACACCCTGTAGACGGTAGGTACGCTGTACCTCTTCTATAAGGTAATTCTGAACAGCCTCAACACCTAAAATGTCAAGAACATCGTGTGGATTTTTAGCACCCTCTGTAAGCATATCGCCCTTTGAAACAAACTGGCCCTCTTGGATTTTCTCTCTTGAGCCGTGAGGAATCAAGTAGCTTCTTTCGTCAGCTGTTTCCTTATTAAAGATAACAGCATGGCGTGCACCCTTAATAGTTTCAAAGCGAACCTCGCCGTCTATTTCACTTAGAATAGCCTGGTGCTTCGGTCTTCTGCTTTCAAACAATTCTTCTACTCTTGGAAGACCCTGTGTAATATCCTCGCCGCCTGCAACACCACCGGTGTGGAATGTACGCATTGTAAGCTGTGTACCCGGCTCACCGATAGACTGAGCCGCAATAGTACCAACAGCCTCACCTACTGTAACAGGCATACCGTTTGCAAGGTTAGAGCCATAGCACTTACGGCAAACACCGTGCTTTGCTCTGCAGCCAAGAATTGAACGGATTTTAATCTTTTCAACTCCGCTGCCTGAGATAATGTCTGCTTCCTTGTCGCCCATCATAGTTTCCTTGCTTACAAGCACCTCACCTGTCTGTGGGTCAATAAAGTCTTCAGCCAAATATCTGCCAAGGAGTCTTTCTCTTATATCTTCAATCTTTCTCTTGCCATCGTAAATAGTATAAATGTCGATACCGTCGTGTGTACCGCAGTCGTCCTCTCTAACAATAACATCCTGAGATACATCAACAAGTCTACGAGTAAGATAACCTGAGTCGGCTGTTCTAAGTGCTGTATCGGCAAGTCCCTTTCTGGCACCACGGGAGGAAATAAAGTATTCCAAAATGTTCAGACCTTCACGGTAGTTAGCTCTGATAGGAATTTCAATAGTTTTACCCGATGTATTTGCAATAAGACCACGCATACCTGCAAGCTGTCTAATCTGAGACATACTACCACGGGCACCGGAATCAGCCATCATCCAAATTGGGTTGTAGGCGTCCATATTATTCTTTAGTGCCTCTGTAACATCATCTGTAGCCTTATTCCAAATTTTAAGAACATTCTTGTAACGCTCTTCGTTACTCATTAGACCTTCGTTATAAAGCTCTGTAATTTCGTCCTTATCAACCTCGGCCTTAGCAATAATCTCTTTCTTAGCCGGCGGAATAGCTGCGTCGCATACAGCAACGGTAATAGCACCTATTGTAGAATACTTGTAGCCCTGTGACTTAATAGAGTCAAGCACCTGTGATGTTACCTGTGTACCGTGTACTCTTATGCACTTGTCAATAATTTTGCCAAGCTGTGACTTACCAACCAAGAAGTCAATTTCATATTTCAGCTCGTTTTCAGGAATACTTCTGTCAACAAAGCCAAGATCCTGCGGAATAGGTCTGTTAAATATAATACGACCAACTGTTGTATCAACAAGGCCTGTCTTCATTTCACCGTTAATTTCCTGAGTACGGCGAACCTTAATCTTTGAATGAAGCGTAATATACTTAGCGTCATACGCCATTAGAGCCTCGTCTTCATTTCTGAAGATTTTGCCCTCGCCCGGCTCACCGTTCTTGTCAAGCGTCAAGTAGTATGAGCCCAAGATCATATCCTGTGAAGGTACTGCAACAGGACGGCCGTCCGAAGGCTTAAGCAGGTTGCCTGCTGCAAGCATAAGGAACCTTGCCTCTGCCTGTGCCTCTGCCGACAATGGTACATGAACAGCCATCTGGTCGCCGTCAAAGTCAGCATTATACGCTGTACAAACAAGTGGATGCAGCTTTAATGCTCTGCCCTCTACAAGTACAGGCTCAAACGCCTGAATACCAAGTCTGTGAAGTGTAGGAGCACGGTTAAGCAATACAGGGTGTCCCTTAATTACAACCTCCAGTGCGTCCCAAACCTCCGGCTTAGCTCTCTCTACAGCCTTTCTGGCTGCCTTAATGTTAGCTGAAACCTTAGTTTCTACCAATCTCTTCATAACGAAAGGCTTAAACAGCTCGAGTGCCATTTCCTTAGGCAAGCCGCACTGGTACATTTTCAGTTCAGGTCCTACTACGATAACCGAACGGCCTGAATAGTCAACACGCTTACCAAGCAGGTTCTGACGGAAACGGCCCTGCTTACCCTTTAGCATATCAGACAGTGACTTCAATGCTCTGTTGTTAGGGCCTGTAACAGGTCTGCCTCGTCTGCCGTTGTCTATAAGTGCGTCTACAGACTCCTGCAGCATACGCTTTTCGTTTCTTATAATAATATCTGGTGCTTCAAGCTCTAAAAGCTTTTTCAAACGGTTATTTCTGTTAATAACTCTGCGGTACAAGTCGTTTAGGTCAGATGTAGCAAATCTGCCGCCGTCAAGCTGTACCATAGGACGAATATCCGGTGGAATAACAGGCACTACATCCATAATCATCCATTCCGGACGGTTGCCGGACATTCTAAACGCCTCAACAACCTCAAGCCTTTTAACCAAACGAACCTTTTTCTGACCGCTGGCTGTTTCAAGCTCTTCCTTTAGCTGAGCAGAAAGCTTCTCAAGGTCAATCTCCTCCAAAAGCTTTTTAATAGCCTCGGCACCCATACCTGCCTGGAAGTCGTCCTCGTACTTCTCACGCATTTCTCTGTATTCGTTGTCGCTTAGAATTTGCTGCTTTTCAAGTCCTGTACCCTCGCCAGGGTCGGTTACAATATATGAAGCAAAGTAAAGCACCTTTTCCAGCAGTCTTGGTGAAAGGTCAAGCATTAGACCTATTCTTGAAGGAATACCCTTAAAGTACCAAATGTGAGAAACAGGAGCGGCCAGCTCAATGTGGCCCATTCTTTCTCTACGAACCTTAGAGCGTGTTATTTCAACGCCGCAACGCTCGCATACCTTGCCCTTGTAGCGAATTCTCTTATACTTACCGCAGTGACACTCCCAGTCCTTTTGCGGCCCGAAAATTCTTTCACAGAAAAGGCCGTCTGTTTCCGGCTTTAGTGTACGGTAGTTAATTGTTTCCGGCTTAGTAACCTCTCCATATGACCATTCTCTAATCTGCTTAGGTGAAGCAAGTCCGATTTTTATTGATTCAAATGTATTAAATTCCATTATATGCCTTACCTCCCGAATTAAAGCTCGTCACTTCCGTAGCCGTCACCGAAGTCAAGCAAATCCTCTGTTTCTTCCTCGGCAAAGCCCGATTCATCAACCATAATGTCGCCCTCCTGATCCTCGTCATACTGGTAGCCGTCCATATCGGTCATAACATTTTCTGACTCCATCAGGTCTTCTGATTCGCTGTCGGCATTGTTAGCTACAGGAATATCGTCATCATCATCAAAATGCTGTCTTAAATCTATTTCCTTGTTGTCCTTGTCAAGAACTCTGACATCAAGTGCAAGAGACTGAAGCTCTTTAATAAGAACCTTAAAGGACTCCGGTACACCGGGGGTAGGAATATTTTGTCCCTTAACAATAGCTTCGTATGTCTTAACACGGCCTACAACATCGTCTGACTTTACCGTCAGAATTTCCTGCAGGGTGTAGGCAGCACCGTAAGCCTCAAGTGCCCAAACCTCCATCTCACCGAAACGCTGTCCGCCAAACTGTGCCTTACCGCCAAGAGGCTGCTGTGTAACCAGTGAATAAGGGCCTGTAGAACGAGCGTGAATTTTATCGTCTACCAAGTGGTGCAGCTTTAGGTAGTACATATAGCCAACTGTAACAGGGTTGTCAAACCATTCGCCTGTTCTGCCGTCACGAAGCTTTGTTTTACACTCCATAGAAATGCCGTTCTTGTTGAAGCACTCTGTAAAATCAATATACTTTGGTGACTCAGGCGGCGGCAGCTCGCCCTTCTTCGATTTCTCAAGAATATCCTCGTAAATCTTAAAGATGTCCTGCTCATGTGCACCGTCAAATACAGGTGTCATAATTTTCCAGCCAAGTGCCTTTGCGGCGTAGCCCAGGTGAACCTCCAGTACCTGTCCGATGTTCATACGAGAAGGTACGCCCAATGGGTTAAGCACAATATCCAGCGGAGTACCGTCCGGCAGGAATGGCATATCCTCCATAGGCAGTATTCTCGAAACGACACCCTTGTTGCCGTGACGGCCTGCCATCTTATCACCAACAGAGATTTTTCTCTTTTGTGCCAAATAGCAGCGAACAACCTTATTTACGCCAGGCTGCAGCTCGTCAGGACTGTTTTCACGGGTAAACACCTTTACATCTACTACAATACCGCATTCACCGTGCGGAACTCTTAGGGAAGTATCTCTTACCTCTCTTGCCTTTTCACCGAAGATAGCTCTTAGCAGTCTTTCCTCGGCTGTCAGCTCTGTTTCGCCCTTTGGCGTAACCTTACCAACAAGAATATCGCCTGCCTTAACCTCAGCACCAATATGAATAATACCTTCCTCGTCAAGGTCTTTCAGCATATCCTCGCCTACATTAGGAATATCTCTTGTAATATCCTCAGGGCCAAGCTTTGTATCTCTTGCCTCTGTTTCGTATTCCTCTATATGAATTGATGTGTAAACATCATCTCTAACAATTTTTTCGTTAATAAGAACGGCATCCTCGTAGTTATAGCCCTCCCAGGTCATAAAGCCGATAAGTGCGTTTCTTCCCAAGCTGATTTCACCGTTATGTGTAGCCGGCCCGTCAGCAAGCACCTCGTTCTTTTTAACTCTTTGTCCCTTTGAAACAACAGGAACCTGATTAATACATGTGCTTTGGTTAGAACGCATAAACTTTGTAATTTCAAAGTCTTGAATTCTGCCGGAGTCATAGCGAACAGAAACCTTGTCTGCACTTACGCTAAGCACCACGCCGTCCTCCTCGGAAAGCACGCATATGCCTGAATCAACGCCTGCCTTATACTCCATACCGGTACCGACAATAGGTGACTCGGTAACAAGCAGAGGCACTGCCTGACGCTGCATGTTAGAGCCCATAAGAGCACGGTTTGCGTCGTCGTTTTCCAAGAACGGAATCATTGCCGTAGCAACAGATACAACCATTCTAGGTGATACATCCATATAGTCAAAGCGTTCACGGTCAAGCTCCACAAATTCATCTCTGCATCTGCCGTTTACTATTTGATTCTTAAAGTGTCCCTCATCATCAAGAGGAACATTAGCCTGTGCAACAATGTAGTTGTCCTCTTCATCTGCTGTCATATAAACAACTTCGTCTGTTACAACGCCTCTCTCCTTGTCAACCTTACGGAAAGGAGCCTCGATAAAGCCGTATTTATTAATTTTTGCAAATGTTGCAAGATACGAAATCAAACCGATGTTAGGGCCTTCAGGGGTTTCAATAGGGCACATACGTCCGTAGTGGCTGTAGTGAACATCTCGAACCTCAAATCCTGCTCTGTCTCTTGACAAACCGCCGGGACCAAGAGCAGAAAGTCTTCTTTTATGTGTAAGCTCGGCAAGAGGGTTTGTCTGATCCATAAACTGTGACAACGGCGAAGAACCAAAAAACTCTTTAATAGCCGCAGTAACAGGACGAATATTAATCAGATTGTTAGGTGTAAGTCCCTCTATATCCTGAGCATTCAGCGTCATTCTTTCTCTGATAACTCTTTCAAGTCTTGAGAAGCCTATTCTAAACTGATTTTGAAGCAGCTCACCAACGCAACGAATACGACGGTTGCCCAGGTGGTCAATGTCGTCTGTAACACCTATGCCGTGTGCCAGGTTGTTCATATAGCTGATAGTTGCAAAAATATCGTCAATAGTAATTGTATTAGGTATAAGCTCCGGCCTTCTGAGTCTAAGCTGATTTTTAAGCTCCTCCTCGTCGTCGCCGCAAGCGTCAAGAATTTCAGTAAGCACATCAAACTGTACCATCTCGTTGATGTTGCACTCTGCCTCGGCGTCAAAGTCAACATATTCGCTAATGTCAACCATACCGTTTGCAAGTATTTTTACTCTTGCACCCTCTGCGTCATAGACAACGGCCTGCTTAACGCCGGCATTCTGAATTTGCAGTGATTTTTCCTTGCTGATAACCTCGTCAGGCATAGCTATAAGCTCGCCTGTGCGTGGGTCTGCTATAGGCTCTGCCAGCTTTTGACCGTTTAATCTTGGAGCAATGCCGAGCTTTTTGTTGTACTTATAACGGCCTACTCTGGACATATCGTATCTCCTGCCGTCAAAGAACAAACCGAACAGGTGACTTTGTGCGTTTTCAAGCACCGGCGGCTCACCCGGTCTTTGCTTTTTGTAAACCTCAAGCAAAGCCTCCTCTGTGTTGTGGCAAGGGTCCTTTTCGAGTGTAGCACGAATTCTCTCATCATCACCGAAGTAATCAAGAATTTGAGCGTCTGTACCCAAGCCCAAGGCTCTTATAAATACTGTTATAGGAATTTTTCTGTTTTTATCAATACGAACATAGAAAACATCGTTCAGGTCGTTTTCATATTCAAGCCAAGCACCCCTGTTAGGAATAACTGTAGCACTGAAAATCTTCTTTGATGTCTTGTCGTACTCCATTTTGTAGTATACGCCCGGCGACCTTACAAGCTGAGATACTATAACTCTTTCAGCACCGTTAATAACAAATGTGCCGCTTGCTGTCATAAGCGGGAAGTCACCCATAAATACATTTGACTTCTTAATTTCACCTGTTTCGGTATTTGTAAGTGTAGCGGTTACACGCAAAGGAGCAGCATATGTTGCGTCTCTTTCCTTACACTCCTTTACGCTGTAGTTAGGGTTGTCAACATCCAGCGTATAGTCAATGAAATCCAAAACATAGGTACCGGTGTGGCTGGTAATACCCGACACATCCTTAAAAACCTCCTTTAGTCCCTCGTTTAGGAACCACTGGTATGAGTTTTTCTGCACCTCGATAAGGTTAGGCATTTCAATAACTTCGTCAATTTTTGCGAAAGACATTCTTTCGGTTCTACCAAGTTTTACAGGCTTGACTTTTACCATAGGCGTATCACTCCGTTCATAAAATTTAGTCCGCAATAATTATTAAAATCTAACGGCAGAAGATTTTTCCGAAAAACTATTGATTTTTAAAAAAATCTGTGCTAATATTCATTCATCAGATAGGTGAATCGGGCACTTTTTGCCATTATGTTGCATTTTATAAGTATAACCCCTTGACAAAGGCTTGTCAAGGGGTTTTTAATTTTTAGGATAAAATTTCTCTAAGGTTTTCAACTTTTCAACATTTTGCCGAGCTTTACGGTAAAAATCGGAATTTTAGGCCTGTTTGGCACACTCGGCAGCGTTTTATCTTTTACAAGGTGAAACAGACGCAAAACACAGCCGTTTTTAACCCATTTGGCTCTCTGCTTCCTCTGCCTGCAGCTGCAGCTGCTCCCACTCGTCACATATTTCGGACTGCCTTTGTTGGTATTTTTCAAGAGTGCTTGTAAGCTCTAAAAGCTTGTCAAAGTCGCTTGCCGCAGCAGGGTCTGAAATTTGCTGCTGAACCTGCTCTATACTGCTATCCAGACTGTCCATTTCCTCCTCGCACCTGCGTATTTTTGTTTTTAGCTTGCGCAGGTTTGACTGCTGCTCTTTTCTTAGCTTGTACTCGTTTACCTTTGGCTTTTCCGCAGTACCCTGCTTTACAGCTGTAACTGCACTGCTTTTTTCCTTTGACCTTTCGGCATAAAAATCATAATTGCCAAGGTACTCTGTTATTCCGTTTTTATCAAGGTACAACACCCTGCTTGCCAGCTTATTTATAAAATAGCGGTCATGAGAGATTATAAGCAGGGTACCGTCATAGCTTTTAAGGGTATTTTCAAGGGCCTCTCTTGAGCCTGTGTCAAGATGGTTTGTAGGCTCGTCAAGCAAAAGGAAATTGCCGCCTGCAAGCATTAGCTTAAGCAGTGCCACCCTTGCACGCTCGCCGCCGCTGAATGTAGAAAGCTGTTTAAAAACCTCATCGCCCTTAAACAAAAACGAGCCTAAAGCGGTGCGTACCTGTGTGTGCGTCATTTGCGGGAACATATCCCACACCTCGTCAAGTGCTGTTTTGTTAAGATCCAGGCTTTCCTGCACCTGGTCAAAATAGCCTGTGTCAACATTTACGCCGTATTCTATTCTGCCGGCGTCTGCGTTTAGCTTGTGCATTAATATTTTAAAAAGGGTTGTTTTTCCACAGCCGTTTGCTCCCAGTATAAACACACGCTCTTTTCGCTTAATGTCTAAATTAACATTTGAAAACAGCTTTTTACTGCCAAAGGATTTAGAAAGGTTTTCTGTTTTTAGAACATCGTTTCCGCTTACACGCTTTGGCTCAAACCTAAAGTGTATGCTTTCAAGAGCTTGGTCCTCCGGCTCTGTCAGCTGTTCCTTTAGCTTGTCAGCCTGTTTTTGCTTGCTTTGGGCAGTAATATAATTATGAGCCTGTCCCCAACGCTTCTGCTGCTCTACTATGCCCTCAATACGCTTAATTTCCTTAAGGTCATTTTCGTATTTTTTACGCATATCATCAAGAATTTTTTCTTTTTTCTCTATAAACTCACTGTAGCCGCCCTTGTAGCCTGTTATTTTTTTATGCTCAAGCTCAATGGTTTTGTTTGTTACTGCGTCAAGAAAATATCTGTCGTGGGATATTATTATAGCCGCACCGTTAAAATCCTTTATAAAGCTCTCCAGCCACTCTACAGACTGTATGTCAAGGTGGTTTGTAGGCTCGTCAAGAAGCAAAACATTTGCACCGCACAAAAGCAGCTTTGCCAAGCAAAGCTTTGAACGCTGACCTCCGCTCAGCTTTCCTGTTTCTTTGTCAAATTCATCCTCTGCAAAGCCCAGCCCCAGCAGTGCCGACCTTGTACGGCTTTTGTAGGTTAGTCCGCCGTTTCGTTCAAAATCCTCCTGCATTTGCAGGTGCTTTTCAATAAGGCGGTCACGCTCTTTTTCGTCCTCCTCAAGCTCTATAAGCACAGGCAGCTCCTCAAGCTCTTTTTCCTGTTGTATCAGCTTGTCAAAAACCGACAACAGCTCGTCATAAATATTTCTTTCGGGGAAATTACAGGAGTGCTGTTCCAAATAGCCTACAACAGCGTCTTTGGAGTAATTAACACTGCCCTCTGTAGGCTCTAAATTGTTGCTTAATATTTTAAAAACAGTTGTTTTACCTACGCCGTTTGCCCCTATAAATCCTATTTTATCTCTTTGCTCCACCTCAAAGGAAGCACCGCTAAACAATGTACGCTCCACAAAGGTCATAGCTAAATTTCTAACACTTAAAACAGCCATATGTCGCTCTCTTTCATTACATAAAAATATCTGTATTTATTTTAGCAAAACTGTAATTATAATGCAACCACGGCCAAACACAGCCCTGCCGTACTGAAGCATAGTACGGCAGGGCTGTGTAAAATATCTGTATTATTTCTGTAATTACTCTGCTGTTTTAAACAGAATAAAGCTTTGTGCGCCTAGTGTAAGCTTTCCGTTTTCAAGCTTTGCGTCACCTATTTGGTAAGCAACCTCCTCCTGCTTTACATCAAGCTCTACAGCAGTTTCATTTGCGCTTGGGTTTACACCTACTACAAAACTGCCTCTTTGGTAAACAAACGGATACTTGTTACGCTGTGCATACAGCACCTTAAAGTCACCGTCAGGACCGAGGTCGCTGTTGTTATCATGGCGTATTTTTATTATATCCTTTACGGTGTTGAAAATAGAATTCGGGTTATCCTGCTGGTTTTCAACTGTAGGTGCGTTTGGCATACTATCTACAGGCAGGTACAGGTTCTCCTTGTCAGCTGTAGAAAAGCCTAGGTTTTTGCCGTTTGTCCACTGCATAGGTGTACGAGAGCCTGTACGGCTAAAGCCGCCCTCCTTGCTTGTAAGCTCCTCCTGATAACGCATACCTATTTCGTCACCGTAATAAAGGAACGGTACGCCCGGCATTGTGAATATGGTACAAAATGCAAGCCTTCTCGCTGTTTCGTCAAGATTTTTTGTCATTCTGGGAATGTCGTGGTTGCTGGTAAACATACTGATATAGCCGCAGTCCCTTGTCGCCTTTAGATTCGGCACATATTCTTCGGTAAATACAGTAACATCGCCCTTGCCGTTTTTGCTGAAAAAGCTTCTGTCCTCACCGTCTACCTCGTAACGGAACAGTGTGCTGTAGCCGTTGCCACGGTGGTCAAGGTAAAAGTCCATATGGAAGCCGCCCTTAAACAGCGAGCGTACAGGGTGACACCATTCAGATACCATTGCAGCCTCGGGATATTCCTTGTCCAGCATTTCACGAATTCCCCTCCAAATTCTGGCTGTAGCTACCTTCTCGTCATCATTTTTAACTAAAGAATCTGCCATATCCACTCTAAAGCCGTCACAGCCCTTGTCAAGCCAAAAACGCATTATATCCTTTAGTGCCTCTACCGTAGCAAGGCAGTCCGGGTGGTCGCAAGGCAGCTGCCACTCAGGGTGGGTTATTTCATGAAAGCCATAGTTAAGGGCAGGCTGTGAGCAAAAATAATTTACCATATAGTTTGCGTCACGGTCTGTTATACCTACCATCATTCTATACTGCGGCGGTGCGTCCCAAACAGATTTCGTCCAAATATATCTGTTAGACATTTCGTTTTTTACGGGCTTTTTGCTCTCTGTAAACCATGGGTGTGTGTCAGAGGTGTGTCCCGGAACCAAATCGAGCAATATTTTTATACCCTTTTGGTGAGCGACCTTAAATAAATTTTCCAAATCCTCATTTGTACCGTAGCGTGGTGCAACCTTTTTGTAGTCACGCACATCGTAGCCGGCGTCCATAAAAGGCGAATCGTAGCAAGGGTTCATCCATATTGCATTACAGCCCAGGCTCTTAATATAATCCAGCTTTTCTGTAATACCGTTAATATCTCCTATACCGTCACCGTTGCTGTCGTAAAAAGACTGTGGGTATATTTCATAAAAAACAGCGTCCTTTAACCATTGTGGCATTTTTTATTCCTCCAGTTTATATACTTATTTTATAACGCACCGTCAATTTATACATTTAAAAATACAGTTGCCTAACATAAGATTACTTTACAAAATCAATCAGAAAATTTCAAGTAGTTTCAGTGCATTTTTACAAAATATTTTCATTTTATCCTCCTCAGAAAAGCCAAAGGTGTTTATTCTGTTTACCGACTCTGCACGGTCTGTCCATGGCGTGTCTGTACCGAACAAAATATGCTCCGGATTCATAGCAGAGTATATTTTTCTGAGCTTGCTTTCCTCCATATATCCTATGGAGTAGCTTGTGTCAATATAAATTTCCGGCTGATTAACAAGATACTTAAGGACTTGGTCACTGTACAAATATCCGCCTGAATGTGCCGCAACTATTTTGCCGCCCTTTAGCCTTGGCAAAATATCATACAGCATTTTAGGCGTACTGTGCACACAATTTTTATGTGATAAATCTACGCCCATATGAATAGTAATAATTAAGCCAAGCCCTACGGCGCAGCTAAGCATATCTGCCATTTTGGAATCGTCCAAATTTACGCCCATAAAGTCAGGGTGTACCTTTATTCCCTTTAGCTTGTAGGTATATTTAATTTTTTTAAGCTCCTCCTTGTAGTCGCTGTAATAAGGGTGAACACTGCCAAAGGAAATAATACCGCCTATTTTGTTGTTGCTGCAGGCAACGGAGTTTATAGTAGGTGTATTTTGAGGCTTTACCGCTATAGGCTGCACCACGCTAATGTCTATATTAGCCATATGTGCGGTTTTAAGCAGGTCGCCTACCGTACCGTCTGCGTAAGCCTTTGCTCCGCCGGTTTCCTCTAAAGAGGATACCGCATGCCGAGCCAAAGTGTCGGGGAAACAGTGGGTATGAAAATCTATTATCATAAAAAATCCTCCTATCAGTTTAAGGCTTAAAGCGGATTTCATACGAAACCCGACAAAGTAATTACCGTAAAATATTTGTTTTTTCTAAGGACAGCCCTTTTATACATAAAAATTTTTACCAACTAAAAATTACAGCTTGCAAACAGTATGTACCTTTAATATTATATAGAGTAGACACTGCTTATTTTTTTACAGAAAGGATAGGTAATACAGCTATGAATATAGAAAAGCTTGACGAAAAGAGAGTATTATTTGACCTCTGCCTTGAGGATATGAAGCTTCTTTCTATTGAGTATAACAGTCTAAACGCAAAAAGCTCATATAACAGAAAAATAATTAACAGCCTTATAGATATAGCCAAAATTAAAACAGGTACTCTGCACACACGATATTCGGGAATATTTGTAGAGGCTATGCCCTACGACGGCGGCTGCTTTATACTGATTACCATTAATAAAAATAAAAGCCGCAAAAGAAAATATAAGGTTGTAAAAAAGGAATTTCGCTGTGTATTTTCCTTTGACAGCTGTGAAAGCATGCTGTGTGCCATAGAAAAGCTTCATAGAACAAAGCCCCGCAGCGGCTGTATCAGCAAGCTTATTTACTGCAGCGGCTGCTATCATCTTTTACTTTCTTCACTGCGTCCTGTAAGCACCGCTATGTCGCACATTATAAGCGAATATTCGGGAAAACGCAGTACAAACAAAATACTTATATCATATATACTTGAGCACGGAAAAATGCTTGAAGAAAACAACGCAATAGAAAAAATAGGCACTGCATTATGCAAATCCTAATGAGCATAACACAGTGCTTAGTACCGTAAGCCTTAAGCCTTATCGCTTAAGGCTTTTAATTCTTCTATAGCCTTTTTAGGGTTGTCGGCTTTAAACACACCTGTGCCCGACACGCAAATGTCTATGCCTGCCCTGGCACACTGCTGTATTGTGCCTGCATTAATTCCGCCGTCTGCCTCAAGCACAATGCTTACCCCCTGCCTTTGTGCCTCTGCTTTTATTTCAGCCGCCTTTGGCAGCATATTTTCCATAAAGGATTGTCCTCCAAAGCCAGGCTCCACAGTCATAATAAGCACCATATAAATATCCTTTAAGTACGGAAAAACCGCACTTGCCGGTGTATTCGGCTTTATAACCAAGCCTGCCCTTACTCCGGCACCGTTTATTTTGTCAATAGTCTTTTGTATGTCTGACCTTGCCTCTACATGAAATGTAATAATATCTGCACCGGCGTTTATAAAATCATCGGCATAATCAAGCGGGTTATCAATCATAAGATGCACATCAAAGGGAACATCCGTAAATTTTCTTACAGCCTTTATTACAGGGGCACCGAAGGTTATGTTTGGTACAAAGGCACCGTCCATAACATCAAGGTGCATATAGTCGGCTCCTGCCTTGTCCATTCTGACAATTTCCTCACCCATTTTTGAAAAATCACAGGATAATAAAGATGGTGCAATTTTCATTTTAAGCCTTCTCCATTCATTTACAAATTTACTCATAAAAAATACTATAGCCTTTGAATAAGGGGTACAAACACAGCGGCAAGCACCCAGAACAGCATAAAGCACAAAAGCTCAAATGCATTCATACATTGGTCGCCTGAAGCCAGTGCAACGGCAGAGGTTGCAATAGCACCTGTTATAATACCCAAAACCTGAATAATAACCGCTATGTTTATATTGGATCTTATTTTTATACAGCCTGCAACGGCACGGGCAAGGGAATACAGCTTGCCTCTTGTGCCGATATAGCACCTCGCCTTGCGGCTTTTTTCCTTTATAGCGGCCTTGCAGATATTGCCCAGTGAATTTGGCAATATTTTAACGGAGCCAATGTGCAGATCATAGTCTGCGGCAATACGCTTGGCAGTAATGTTAGGGTCGGCAGTGCGAACTATTACCGACACGCCGTTGTCCTCCAGACGGCAAAATTCTTTCTTTATCTTTTCGTCGGGAGCATATGCCGTAACCACCATGGCCACAAGCTGACCTGCATTGGCAATATATGTAACATTTCTGTGTTCATCCAGGAAAGGGCGTTCCTCCTCGTATGGCGGAACCTCCACTCCGTACTTTTCCAACAGCTCTCTTCTGCCTATAAGCACACGCTCACCGCCTATCCAGCCGAGCAAGCCCTTGTTTTCTTCAAACTTAATGCTGTCTACATATGGCAGGCTGTCCTCCTTACTGCTGATAACCTCCGAAAACACATAGGTAAGAGAGGTATTTGCAACCTTTAGCACCGCCGCCGCATTCAGCAGGCAGGACTCCAGGTTAAATGTAACATACGGCTTTAAAGCCACCAGCTTAACGGAGCCTCTAGGATAAAGCTCTCTGCTGTCGGTCATAATAGCCGCAGTGTCAACAAACTGTGTTACAGCAGGATAGCCTACTATCATAGCGTCACTGCGTATAGCCTTTTTGCACAGCAGCTTCATAGGCAGGTTTACCGCTATCATACAGGCCGCCGGTATGCACAGGCAGGACACCATAGCAAACACCGAGAACGCACTGGTCACGCTTTTATAAATTATACCGTGTGCTATTGCAACAATTACGGCACACACCAAACCGATAAGAGAAAATTTAGACGCCATCATTTCGCTTGGATCCTTCGCTCTTGAAAGCTTTAAAAAGTTGCTGTAAAACAAGGTTCTTCTTTGGTAGGCGATTATAGGATCTGCCGCATTTGTTCCGTGTACCATTTTTTCGGCACTCTTTTTATCGTTTAATATTGCCGCCGCATACTTACGCCTGTCCTGTGCAACAAATCTGAAATTATCCTTAATTCTCAGCTCCATTATAAGCTTACCCAAGGAATTAAGCGCTAAGGCAAACAGCACCAAAATTACATACAAGCACTGCCCGCCGTAGTAGAATTCCTGACTGTCAAAAAATGCTGCTACGCACTGTATAAGCGACGCAACCACAGCTACAGACACCGCCGTATCTGAATTTCCCTTAAAGCCAAGCAACGGTATAAGACCGTTTTTTATCGTTACTGCCGACACACCTACCGCTATACACAGCAATACAAGGTTTGACACACAGTAAATCATATCTGCATTTGCAATAATACCTTCAAAGGAATTTGCAAAAAAACGCTGAATAACAGCTATACACATTGCTACGGCAAATATAATGCCTACTACAAGGGTTCTGAAAAACAGCCTGCGTATGTTCATATTAATTTCTACCATTACCGCTCTTGCGTCCTGAGGAGTTTCGTAATCCTCTATTGGCTCTGCATCAAGAGGATTGTCGGTAGAAACGCTGTATGCCTCCGGCGAACCGTATTCGCCAAGCATTTTGTCCTGTGTTGATTTTTTTCTCTCGTTTTCCTTAATCAGCTTTTTCAGCTGTTTTTTTCTTTCCTTTTTCGCAAGCTTCGCTTCTTTTTCCTTTAGCTTTTTCAGCTGCTTTTCGCTTAGCTTTTCCTTTTCTCCGTTCTGCTCCTCGCCGTCAAGCTCCTCCTTTAGGTCTGCATTGTCAATAAGAATATTATCGTCACTTTCGTCTTCCTGCAGCACCTCCGCCTTGCTTACAGGTGCTTCAAAGGATTCGTCAAGCTCATCGGCTGTGCTTGTAAAGCTTGTGGTGGCTGTGGTAATTATTTCCTCCTGTAATGCTTCCTCCTGCTTTCTTGCCAGTTCAGCCTTTTTGGCCTCCAGCACCTCCGGCTCTAAATATGCCTCGTAGGCTTTCATAAGTATTGGCGAAAGCTTGCCTATTTCAACATTGAAGGTCTCGGAGGCGGTTTCAATGGTGTACATAGGCTCTATGTTGCCCTCTATAAATATATTTCCGTTTACCTTTTGCACTGTGGCAAAGCTCATATCAATATCATCTATAGGTGCCGTATCCTTTTCAGACCGACTGCTGTCGGTGCTGTCGGAAGCGGCAGGCTCCGGAACTGATTCACTGTTAATGCTCAGCTTAATTTCCTTGGGCCGGTTGTTTTCCTGATTAATTACAGGCGGTTTTTCTGAATCGGAATTCTTCTTTTGAGCAAGCAAGGTGTCCGAAAGCTCTTCGTCGCTTACATATTCGTCAGGCTTAGCGTTAAGTGCCTGTCCTATTTTGAATATTGAATTAAAAAAGGACTTCTTCTTCTTTCTTGGTCTTTTTTCCGGTTCTTTCGTCAGCTTGTCCAGGTCATACGGCTTCTCGTTCTCCTGAGGCAGTTCTTCATATGCATCGTCCTCGTACACATCGTCTGCGTCATCATCGTCCTCGTCATACTCCGACTCCTCTTCCTTTTTGTTTTTTTTATTTGCAGAACCCTCGGATTTTCTTTTCTTCCCCTTGTCACTCTTTTTTTCTTTGCTTTTCTCCTGTTCAACCCTTTCGTGACTGCCTACAAGCTCTACATCATCTTCGTTTTCCACTGCCGTTTCCTGCCGATCGCTTTCTTGGCTTTCGTCAAAGTGCGGATCGCTGTCAACTATTTTTAAAAACGGCTTTCGGGTTTTATCCTGTTTTTCGTTATCAAAATTCGTTTGAGCTGTCGCTGCTTTTTTTCTGCCCCTTTGAGCAGGTGCCACAGCCTCCTTAAGGGTTCGTTCTTCACCCTCTCCTTGCTCAATATCATCTATGTCCGTAGTATTTATAAGCTTTTTTAATTTATCCAGAAATCCATTCTTTTCTTTATCCTTATCCAACATTATCAACTCTTTTCTAAAACGGATAATCAGTCATTATACTCCTGTATTTATTAAACGGGTATTAGCCCTCTCTTTGTCTTAGCACATCATACATAAGCACGCCGGCGGCTACCGAAGCATTAAGGGAGTTTATCCTGCCCTTCATAGGCAAAGAAAGAATGCCGTCGCACTTACTGCGTACAAGCCTGCCAATACCCTTGCCCTCGTTGCCTATTACAAGTGCGACTGCACCCTTTAGGTCTGTTTTTGCCGGGTCGGAGCCCTCCATATCGGCACCAAAAACCCATACTCCTCTTTCTTTAAGCTCATCAATTACATTTGGTATATTAGTTACCCTTACAACATTTACATATTCTACAGCACCGGCAGACGACTTGCCTACGGTATAGCCCAGACCGGCACTTCTTCTTTTAGGTATTATAATACCGTGGGCACCTGTGCATTCTGCTGTACGAATAATCGCCCCAAGGTTGTGCGGATCTTCTATTTCGTCAAGGACAATAATAAAAGGCTGCTCGCCCTTTTGCCGGGCATCTGCAAAAATATCGTCAAGAACTGCATACTCTTTAACAGACGCCATTGCCGCCACACCCTGGTGAACGGCACCACCGCACATATAATCAAGCTTTTTGCTGTCAACCTCTTTTACGGGAATACCCTTGTCTTTTGCCATAGCCACAAGCACGCCTGTAGCACCGCCTTTGCTTCCCTTTGCCACAAGAAGCGACTCAATAGCCCTGCCGCTGCTTAAGGCCTCCTTTACACAATTTCTGCCTACTATTATGTCATTATACCTTTGGGCATCGTTACTGTGCTTACCCTCGGAGTGAGCAGCTTTATCGTCAGATTTTTGATGTGTTTTTTTGTTTTTATAATTTTCCTTCATTCGGTACAACCTGCCATTTTATTTTTTTGCATATATATTTGATTATAACACATATAAAAAAAATAGCAAATAATTTCAGTAAAATTGTTATATCTCCTGTGCGCCCATAAAAAATGCGCCAACATCAATATTTTTAGGAATAATTCCGTACATACCTGTAACGGGATCTTTAAATAAATCTATGTGGGGCGGAACAGCCGTAAAGCAAAAATACATTGCACCAAACAAAAACAGCAGTCCTAACGCAAACGGAAAAAGCACCCTAACATCTCTTTGCCCCGTAGTAAGCTTAAAGCTGAACAGCTGTGCAAAACATATCCACACAAACACGCTTAAAATGTCAAGCCATAAAATACTGCAGCCTATAATTGAGGAATACAGGTAGTAAAAGCTGATTATTAATATACACTGCAAATACAAACCAAAAACCTTGGCAACGACAAACTGCCTGAAATACCCTATTGAAAAAGCAAGCTCTATAACGCCCCACACTAAATAGGGAAAGGCAAAAATTTTTATATGCTCCCATACGCTTTCATTTACAGCACCAAACAAAATACCCACTACATTTTTGTTGCTCCACTCGTACAAAAAATGCAGCAAAGTACCGCATACAAAAACAAAAACAGCCCCTGCAATTTCGAGCCCTTTTAGCTTTTTGTCCATACTACCACCTCAACAAATATATAATAATTTGTATGAAACGGTTACTTAATATATTACCCTGACTATTTTACAACAGGCTCATAAAAATAAATGTCAAAAAAGCTCCTACAGCAGAGGCACAGCCAAGTCTTATAGTCCAGTAGGCTATGGCGTGGCGTTTTTTTATGGCTGATGGTGCCGACATAGAAAACAGCATCTTTTTAGCCTCTTTCTCCAGTAAGCTTCTGTTAACGTCGGTATACTCCGGCTTAAGCACAAGCAGTGCTCTTTCGTAGTAGATATTTCCTGTGTCTGTTACCTCAATAATCGTTCTGTTAATACCTTTAATCATAAAAACTCTCCTAATATAAGCAATCTGATTATAGCATTAACAGTATTTTTTTACTTATACAATTTTTTACATTTAACAAATGTCAATAACTTGTTAAATGTTTTTAACATTTTCAACATTATACATTTTGTATTATTCACTTACTAACAAAATTGTTGATAAGTGTGTTGATAATGATAAAAACAAACCGTGAAACACTAGTTAAACAAGCTTTTAACTTGTTGATAACTTATTTAAAGTTTTCCACAGCCTGTTGAACAATAAAATAGTTACAAAAAATAACAAAAATATTACTATCTGTATTATTCAAATGTCAACATATAAAATAAAAAATAAAAATATTTATTTTGCTGTAGCATCTTGACAAAACCAAAAATCTATTTGCGGTTTTGCTGCGAATATTTACACAGAGCCTAAAAGCAAGGCAGCAAAAATGCCACAGCAGCAGCACCGGGCTGCCACTGTGGCACATAACCGCTATATTTACAGCAGACCTGCTGATGCATGTGTCTGCACTTACAGCTTAGTCTTTAATAATAAGGCTTTTACCTGTCATTTCCTTTGGCTGAGGCAATCCCATCATTTCCAATAATGTAGGAGCAATGTCTGCCAGACAGCCGTTTTCTCTCAGCTTGTATGAAGGATCTGCATTAACAAGAATAAACGGTACAGGGTTTGTTGTGTGAGCGGTAAAGCTCTCGCCTGTTTCATAGTCAATAAGCTGTTCAACATTACCGTGGTCGGCACATATAAACATTTGACCGTCAACCTGCTTTATAAACTCAACAATTTCGCCAACGCACTCGTCTATAACCTCTACTGCCTTTACAGCAGCCTCCATAACACCTGTATGGCCTACCATATCAGGGTTGGCAAAGTTACAGATAATAACATCGTACTTGCCGCCCGTAATAGCCTCGCTTAGCTTGTCGCAAACTGTGTAGGCACTCATTCTTGGCTTTTTGTCATATGTCGGAACATACTTAGGTGAGTCAACAAGAATTCTGTCTTCACCCTCGTTAGGTGTTTCTATGCCGCCGTTAAAGAAGAACGTTACATGAGCATACTTCTCTGTTTCGGCAATTCTTGCCTGCTTTAGGTTGTTTGCAGCCAGGTACTCGCCAAGTGTATTTGTTATAGAAACCTTTTTAAATGCAATTTCCTTGTTAGGAATTGTTACATCGTATTCCGTAAAGCAAACAAACTTAACATTCTTTCTTGCTCCTCTGTTAAAGCCGCTGAAATCGTCGGCACAGAAGGCCCTTGTCATTTGTCTTGCTCTGTCGGGACGGAAGTTAAAGAATACAACAGAGTCGTTGTCGTTTACCGTTGCAACAGGAGCTCCGTCCTTAGTAATTACAACAGGAACAACAAACTCGTCTGTAACATCCTTGTCGTATGAATCGGCAACAGCCTGTACAGGGCACTGTGCTGTTTCGCCCACTCCCTTTGTAATAGCGTCGTATGCCTTTTCTACTCTGTCCCAGTTGTTATCTCTGTCCATAGCGTAGTAACGGCCGGAGACAGTCGCTACCTGACCTACACCGATTTCCTTCATTTTGTCGCAAAGCTCCTGAACGAACTCTTTACCGGAGGTTGGTGCAGTATCTCTGCCGTCTAGGAAAGCATGAACATAAACCTTTTCAATGCCGTTTCTCTTTGCCATTTCAAGCAAGCCGTAAAGGTGTGTGTTGTGGCTGTGTACGCCGCCGTCTGACAGCAGACCAAACAAATGCAAAGCGGAGTTGTTAGCTTTTACATTATTAACAGCATCTACAAGAGCTTCGTTTTCAAAGAAATCGCCGTCTTCAATAGCCTTTGTAATTCTTGTAAGCTCCTGGTAAACAATTCTGCCGGCACCCATATTCAGGTGGCCAACCTCTGAGTTACCCATTTGTCCGTCAGGCAAGCCAACAGCCAGGCCGCTTGCGTAGCCCTTAACAAAAGGATATTCCTTCATCAGCTTGTCCATAACAGGTGTTTTTGCGTTGGCAACAGCGTTGCCCTCCACCTTGTCATTCAGACCGTAACCGTCAAGTATTAATAAAACTGTAGGTTTTTTCATTTGATTATCTCCTTATCTAAAGATACACTGCAAATCTTGTTTAAGCGTAAATTAACAACAAGGTTAATTATTTGCTTGCAGCCTTAACAATAGCAGCAAACTTTTCTGCTACAAGTGAAGCACCGCCAATAAGACCGCCGTCAACATTCTCTTTGCTTAGAAGCTCGTCGCAGTTGCCGTCGTTCATAGAACCGCCGTACTGGATTGTAACAGCGTTAGCAACCTCTTGACCATACAGCTTAGCAAGTGTAGCACGAATAAATGCGCAAACCTCTTCAGCCTGCTCAGCTGTAGCTGTTTTACCTGTGCCGATAGCCCATACAGGCTCGTAAGCAATAATTGTTTTCTTAACATCCTCTGCAGATACATCGAACAAGTCTAGCTTAATCTGTCTTGCGATAACTTCCTCTGTAATGTCGCACTCACGCTCCCACAAAAGCTCGCCGACACAAACAATTGGCTTTAGACCTGCAGCAAGAGCAGCCTTTGTTCTCTTGTTTACTGTTTCATCTGTTTCGCCAAAGTACTGTCTTCTTTCGCTGTGGCCAAGTACAACATACTCAACGCCAAGCTCTGTAAGCATACCTGTTGAGATTTCGCCTGTGAAAGCACCGCTTTCAGCCCAGTGGCAGTTTTCGGCACCGATTTTAATGTTTGTACCCTTTGCAGCCTCAATAGCTGTGCATAGGTCTACATATGGCACACAAGCTATAACCTCACAGTCAGCGTCCTTTACAAGAGGAGCAATCTCCTTTAGCAAAGCTTCAGCTTCCTTTGGTGTTTTATTCATTTTCCAGTTGCCGGCAATAACTGCCTTTCTAAGAGTTTTATTCATAATAAAAATTTCCTTTCGTATGTTATATAGTTTAAGTATAAATATTCATATATACTAGCTACCTCGGTAAATTTTATGCCGATTACAGCGGTTAGTAATAAATAACAATCAACTAACAATAAGGGCGGAAAGTTTCCGCCCTTTATTTACATTATAAAAATTATTTCTTGTCAGCAATAGCTGCAATACCAGGAAGAACCTTACCCTCAAGATACTCAAGAGAAGCGCCGCCGCCTGTTGAAATGTGGCTCATCTTGTCAGCAAAGCCAAGCTGAATAACAGCAGCAGCAGAGTCACCGCCGCCGATGATTGTTGTAGCGTCTGTTTCTGCCAAAGCCTTAGCAACAGCAATAGTACCTGCAGCCAATGTTGGGTTTTCAAATACACCCATAGGACCGTTCCATACAACTGTCTTTGCAGACTTAACAGCCTCAGCAAACAAAGCCTGTGTCTTTGTACCGATGTCAAGACCCTCTTTATCAGCAGGAATAGCTGTTGAATCTACAACCTCTACAGCGATTTCAGCGTCGATTGGATCAGGGAAACCGTCAGCAACTGTTGTATCAACAGGCAGAAGCAGCTTTTTGCCCAGCTTTTCAGCCTTTTCCATCATTTCCTTACAGTAATCAATCTTGCTGTCGTCAACAAGTGACTTACCAACCTCGTAGCCCTTAGCCTTTAGGAAGGTGTAAGCCATGCCGCCGCCGATAATAAGTGTGTCGCACTTTTCAAGCAGGTTAGAAATAACATTCAGCTTATCTGCAACCTTAGCACCGCCCAAAATAGCAACGAAAGGTCTTACAGGCTGCTCTACAGCATTGCCAAGGTAGTTGATTTCTTTCTGCATTAGGTAGCCTACAGCTGTTTCCTTAACAAACTGTGTAACGCCTACTGTTGAGCAGTGTGCTCTGTGAGCTGAACCAAAAGCGTCCATAACAAATACATCTGCCAGTGAAGCAAGGTCTTTGCTGAATGGCTCCTCGTTCTTTGTTTCTTCCTTACGGAAACGAGTGTTCTGCAGCAGAACAACATCGCCGTCCTGCATAGCGTCTACTGCCTTTTTAGCATTTTCGCCCACTACTGTATCATCATTTGCAAAAACTACATCCTTACCCAGCAGCTCGCTTAGTCTTACAGCTACAGGAGCAAGTGAGAACTTCTCCTCAGGGCCGTTCTTTGGCTTGCCCAAGTGTGAGCAAAGAATAACCTTACCGCCGTCATTTACCAGCTTCTGAATTGTTGGCAAAGCAGCTGTAATTCTGTTGTCGTTTGTAATAACGCCGTCCTTCAGAGGTACATTGAAATCGCAACGAACAAGAACCTTTTTGCCCTTTACATTAATATCGTCAACTGTAACTTTGTCTAGAAATCCCATTTCTATAACATCCTTTCAAGTATATTTAAGTCTTTCGTTTTATGTTTTTACCAAAACAAGGAAAGTACCTTTCACAACATTTATTTTATAATAAAAATATCTATTTTTCAATACTTCATAAGGTCAATTTGCAGTAATTTCTTAAATTCCTATAAATTTATTCACAATTACTCATCCCAGCTTAGCCTGTGAAGATTGCCCTTGCACAACAGGTCGGGGTAGTTCCATTGTCTGAGCGTTTCATATACGGCAACCGCTACAGAATTTGACAGATTAAGGCTGCGTGCCTCATTAATCATAGGAATACGCACCGTGGTGTCGGGATTATCGTGAAGAAGCTGCTCCGGCAGTCCCGCTGTTTCTCTGCCAAAAAGCAGGTATGCACCGTCGGGATATTTAATGTCGGAATGTATATGCCGTGCCTTTGTGGAGAAATAATAATAAGGGCCGTTGGTTCGGCTGAAAAAATCATTTATATTGTCATAAACAGTAATATCAAGTAAATCCCAGTAGTCCAGTCCGGCTCTTTTTACCGCCTTTTCGCTAATGCTAAAGCCAAGAGGCCTTACTAAATGCAGCCTTGCACCGGTTGCCGCACAGGTGCGTGCAATATTTCCGGTATTTTGAGGAATTTCGGGTTCTACCAAAACTATATTAAGCTCTGCCATAAAATATATTGTCCTTTCTGTTATAAATTATTACTCTCTGTACAAAATAGTAAAAGGAAGTGATTTTAAATTGAACAACGAAGTTTTACTTCTGGAAAATATATTAACATTCTATACTCTATACAGGAGGTGTAAAAAAATGACTAAAAATGCAATGAGCGTCGCCAAGGGTGTTGCTGCCGTGGTAGCTACCGGTGTGGTAGTAGGCTATGTAAGCAACAAGGTTATGCAGAAAAACCCTAAAACCGTTAAACGCAAGGCAAACGATGCCGTAAGCGCAATGGGACAAATTGTAAACGATATTTCTTATCTTTTAAAATAATAACAAGCAACACAAGGTGCACAGGGCAAGCTTTCCCTATGCACCTTATTTTCAGTTTTTCTGCCTTATAGGCTTTTCCGGGCATAAATAAAGCTTACCTTATAGTTCCTCCGCCTACTACATACTCTCCGTCGTAAAAAACAACAGCCTGTCCCTTTGTAATAGCCCTTTGCGGCCGGTCAAACTCTACTACCACCTTGTCGTTATCTACAGGGTGTATAATAGCCGGAGCCTCTTTTTGACTGTAGCGTGTTTTAGCCGTTACCTTAACATCACTCTTAGGAGCGTCTATGGCAATCCAGTTAAGGTCTGCAGCCGTAAGAGTGTTTGTAAACAGGTCTGAATTTTCGCCCAAGGTTACTACATTGTTGTCAGGGTTTTTATCAAGTACAAATATAGGGTGCCGGTAGCTTATACCCAAGCCCTTGCGCTGACCTATAGTGTAGTGGATAATGCCCTTGTGTCTGCCAAGCACTGTGCCGTCCTTGTACACAAAGTCCCCCTGTGGGGTATGCACGCCCATTGTATTTTCCAAAAAGCCTGCATAGTCGCCGTCCTTTATAAAGCATATGTCCTGACTGTCGGGCTTTCTGGCATTAATTAAATTATGCTCCTCTGCCAAGGCTCTGGACTGCTCCTTTGTCATTGAGCCTAAAGGGAACAAGGTATGCCTTAGCATATCCTGTGTAAGCACATACAGCACATATGTCTGGTCTTTTCTGCCGTCAACCGCCTTTTTTATAAGCACCCTGCCGTTTGAGTCTACTTCCCGCTGTACATAGTGACCGGTGGCAATGTAGTCGTAATCCAAAAGCTTTGCCCTTTCAAGCATTTTGGCAAACTTTATGTATTTGTTACACTCTATGCAAGGGTTTGGAGTTTCGCCCATTTCGTAGCTTTTGGCAAATCTGTTTATAACCTGCTCCTTAAACTGCTCGCCAAAATTAAAAACATAGTGGCGTATGCCCAGCTTGTAGCATACTGTTCGGGCGTCCATAACATCCTCCAGCGAACAGCAGGTGCGTGTATTGCTTACGCCAATATCCTCGTTATTAAAAAGACGCAGTGTAGCACCGTCGGTTTCGTAGCCCTGCTGTTGTAAAAGCAAAGCACAAACAGAGCTGTCTACACCGCCGCTCATACCTACCAAAACTCTTTCAGCCATATTTTTCACCTTCTAAATTCAAATAGTCTGCTTTGTAGCTATTATAACACATTACAAAAAATACGGTTACAAAAATTTATGGGAATACAACCCCTGTATTCCCATAAATAAATACCAAATACCGTTTAAGACTTATTATATTTTAACGATATTTATAAATTAGTCCTTCATCATTGTAACAAGCACAGCCTTTTGTGCGTGCAGTCTGTTTTCTGCCTCTTCAAAAATCTCATCTGCGTGTGCCTCGAAAACATCGGCTGTAATTTCTTCGCCACGGTGTGCAGGCAGGCAGTGCAGTACCATACAGTCTTTATTTGTAACGCTCATAAGGTCAGCGTCTACGCAGTAAATACCGGCAAAGGATTTTGCACGAAGCTGTGCCTCCTGCTCCTGTCCCATTGAAGCCCATACATCTGTATAAACTACATCTGCATTCTTTGCGGCCTCCTTAGGCTCTCTGTACAAGCCAAACTTGTCACCGTATTCCTTTGCAAAATCAAGAATTTCCTTAGGCGGGTCGTAACCCTCAGGGCAAGCAACGGTAACGCTCATACCTGTTTTAAGTCCGCCTACGATTAATGAGTTTGCCATATTGTTGCCGTCGCCGATAAAGCAAAGCTTTAGCCCCTCTAAAGAGCCCTTGCTTTCTCTTATTGTCATAAGGTCAGCCATAACCTGGCAAGGGTGGCAGAAATCTGTTAAGCCGTTAATTACAGGAATTGAACCGTATTCAGCCAGTGCCTCTACCTCTGCCTGCTCAAAGGTTCTTATCATAATGCCGTCAAGAAATCTTGACAAAACCCTTGCGGTATCCTGTACAGGCTCGCCACGGCCTATCTGCATATCGTTTGCAGACAAAAACAGTGGGTAACCGCCAAGCTGGTACATACCTACCTCAAAGGAAACACGGGTTCTGGTAGAAGCCTTTTGGAATATCATACCCAGTGTTTTGCCGGCAAGGTGCTTGTGCTCAATACCGTGCTTTTGCTCATATTTCAGCTGGTCAGCAAGGTTAAGCATTTCTATAATCTCTTTACCGCTGTAGTCCAGCAGCTTTAAAAAATGTTTCATTAATTGCTCTCCTTTATATTGAATTTATATTAATTAAATACTAAGTAATTATTGTCTGAAATATTAAAAATTACAGACACTTCTTAAATATTTCAAGGCCCTTGTTAATTTCGTCCTCTGTTATGTTCAGTGGCGGAAGGAAACGGATTAGAGTCTTGGCTGTAAGAACCAAAAGTCCGTTTTCAACACATTTTGCGGCCACCTCTTTAGCGTTGTCCTTTTCAAGTACAACGCCTATCATCATACCCATACCACGAACCTGACTTACACCGTCCATAGCGGACAGCTTTTCTTTAATATACTGTCCCTTTTCCTGTACAGACTTTAAAAATTCCGGAGTATTTACACGGCTAAGCACCTCTAAAGCACCGGCACAGGCTATAGGGTTTCCACCGTAGGTAGTACCGTGAGTACCCGGCGTCATTACATTTGCAAGGCTTTCACTGCACAGGCAAGCACCCATAGGCAATCCGCCGCCTATACCCTTTGCAGAAGATACAATGTCGGGCTTAATTCCAAACTGCTCGTAGCAGTAAAGAGTACCAGTTCTGCCTACGCCTGTTTGAACCTCATCTATAATTAAAAGCAAATCGTTTTCCTTGCAGTAGTCGGCAAGCCGCTGTACAAACTCCTTATCAAGCGGGTTTACACCGCCCTCGCCCTGTATAAGCTCTACCATAACAGCACAGGTTTTTTCGTTTACCTTTTCTTTTACGCTGTTCATATCGTTTGCTTTAGCAAAGGTAAAGCCCTCGGTAAACGGGAAAAAGTAGTTATGAAAAACCTCTTGACCTGTTGCCGCCAGTGTTGTAACTGTTCTGCCATGGAAAGAATTTTCAAGAGTTACAATTTCTGTTCTTTCTTTTCCGTACTTTTCAAAGCTGTACTTTCTTGCAAGCTTAATTGCACACTCGTTAGCCTCTGCGCCGCTGTTGGCAAAAAACACCTTGCTAAAGCCTGTAGCCTTGCAAAGCTTTTTGGCAAGCTCTGTTTGCAGTGGGCTGTAATATAAATTGGAAATGTGCTGTAATGTTGCCGCCTGGTCAGAAACCGCCTTTACCCAGCCGTCGTCACTGTAGCCCAGGCAGTTTACGCCTATTCCGCTTGTGAAATCAATATATTCCTTGCCGCTTTCGTCCCAAGCCTTTGCACCCTTGCCCTTTACCAAGGCTACATTAAACCTGCCATAGGTATGCATAAGGTATTGGCTTTCGTCGGCCTTTATTTGTTCCAGTGTCATAATACTTCTTCCTTATACTTAAATTATTTTTTCTCGTAGGAGTAAACAAAAATATCGTCACGCTTTTCAAAGCCAATACTGCTCCAAAAGCTCTGACCGCAGGAATTGTCCTGATAGGTAAAAATATGGGTTTTATGTATTCCCTGCTGTGCCAGCTTCTCTATAGCCATTGTAGCCATAGCTTTTGCTATGCCCTTTCTTCTGTATTGCGGCATAACTGCCATATGGTGTATAAAGCCACGCCTGCCGTCGTGACCTGCCAGTACAGTTCCTACTATTTTACCGTCTGCTACAGCTATTTGGCTAAGGCCCTTATTCCTGTTAAGGTAATACTCAATTTCTTCTCTTTGGTCGGCCTCTGACAAAGCTCTTTTAGAGGTAATTTGCCACATAGCAAATATTTCATCGTAGCAGTCTATAGTCATTTCTTTAATTTGTACCGACATAATCCACCCCATATAATTTTAAAATATAATGCAAACCTGCCCCAATAGAAAAGCAGTCCATTAATAAAACATTGTACCGATACCCTCGTCAGAGAACATTTCAATAAGAATTGAATGCTCTATTCTGCCGTCTATAATGTGGGCACGCTTAACGCCCTGTCTTACTGCCTCTACACAGCAGTCAATTTTAGGTATCATACCGCCGCTTATAATGCCCTCTTTTTTCAGCATAGGAACCTCGCTTACATTCACAACAGGAATTAAAGTATTCTCATCGTCCTTATCTCTAAGCAAGCCACGAATATCTGTCATTAAAATAAGCTTGCACGCACCCAGCTTTGCGGCTATTTGCGCAGCTGCAATGTCTGCGTTAATGTTGTAAACATTGCCGTCGTATCCGCCTGCAACAGTGGAGATAATAGGAACATAGCCGTTGCTTACGGCGTCATTAATAACCTGTGTGTTTACCTCTCGTATTTCGCCTACAAAGCCCAAGTCATCAGCTGTAATAAGCTTGTCTGCCATAAGCATTTTTCCGTCAAGTCCGCACAAGCCTACAGCCTTGCCGCTGTGGTCGTTTAGGCACTGTACAAGGCTTTTGTTCACCTTGCCGGCAAGCACCATTTCAACAATTTCCATTGTTTCTGCGTCTGTTACACGCATACCGTTTATAAACTTGCTTTCCTTGCCTGTTTTTTTCAGCATTTGGCTTATTTCAGGGCCGCCGCCGTGAACAAGCACAACATTTACGCCTACCAAGTGCATTAGGACTATATCGCTCATAACAGCACTTTTAAGCTCGGGGCTTATCATAGCGTTTCCGCCGTATTTAACAACAATGGTTTGTCCTGCGTACTTCTGAATATACGGCAGTGCCTGTATAAGCACATTTGCTCTTTTTTCGTTAGAAATATCCATTTTTTATTCCTCGCTGTGTAAATTAAAATATACTGTTTTAGGCTTTAGAAAGCAGGCGGTATAATTTCAAGTCCTGTTTTTTCGTCAAGACCGCATACAATATTCATATTTTGAATTGCCTGTCCGGCCGCACCCTTAACCATATTGTCAATAGCCGAAACAGCCACCAATGTGCCTGTGCGATTGTCCATATGCAATGAAACATCGCCAAAGTTTGAATACTTAATGTTGTGAATATCTGCAACCTGTCCCTTTGGCAAAAGTCTTACAAAGTATTCATCGTTATAAAACTCCTCGTAAGCCTGTCTTACCTGCTCCTCTGTTACGCCCTCCTTCAGCGGTGCATAAACAGTTGAAAGAATACCCCTGTTTACCGGCAGCAAATGAGGAACAAATGTAATCTTCACCGGCTTGTTTGCCAGGTGTGAAAGTGTTTGCTCAATTTCAGGAGTATGACGGTGACAAGCAACCTTGTAAGGGTGGAAGCTCTCGTTAAGGTCTGTAAAGTGAGTGTTTTGGGACAAGCCTCTGCCGGCACCTGTAGCACCGCTTTTGCAGTCGGCTATAATGCCCTTTGTTTCCACTAAGCCTTTAGCTACGGCAGGGCCAATGGCAAGAGGTACGCCTGTTGTGTAGCAGCCCGGGTTGGCAATAGTTTTCTTGCCCTTTATATTATCTCTGAAAAATTCAGGCAGTGCATAAACGGAGTTTTTATGAAGCTCCTTGTCGGTATATTCACCGCCGTACCATTCCTTGTAGTCGTCTTCGTTTTCAAGTCTGAAGTCTGCACCCAGGTCAATAAAAATCTTATCCTTATCAAAGCACACCTTAGCAAGCTCCTGTGAAAGTCCGTGTGGAAGCGCTGCAAATATAACCTGACATTTGTCAACAACCCGGTCTGCATTCTCGCAAACCATATCGTTTAGGCTGTAATAAGACGGGTACACCTGACTAATAGCCTTACCCTCAAAGCTGACTGAGCTTATTGCCGTAAGCTGTGCCTGCGGGTGACTCATAAGCAGTCTTACAAGCTCTGCACCTGCGTAGCCGGTAGCTCCTATAATTCCTACCTTAATCATTTTATCATCCTCTTAATTTTTAATTTATTTCTAAAAATCTATTTTCAAAACCGTATGGGTAATTATAATTTTACTCTGAAAATTATTTAATAAGCTCTCTAACCTCTTTAACGGCGTTAAGTACATTTGCCGGGCCGCCGTACGGGCTTCTTTCCTTTACGCACTTTTCAAGCGAGATAGCCTCGTAAACGCCCTCGTCAAAGGTGTCGCAAATTGCCTTGTATTCCTCTATAGGCAGGGTTTCAAGGGTTTCGCCCTTTTCTATGCACAGTGCAACCAATGAGCCTGTTGCCTTGTATGCATCTCTGAAAGGAAGTCCCTTTTTAACCAAATAGTCTGCACAGTCGGTAGCGTTTATAAATCCGCCTGCGGCAGCCTTACGCATATTTTGCGGAATAACCGTCATTGTATCAAGCATAGGCGTAAAGGCAGTAATACACATTTTAACAGTGTCAACAGCGTCAAACACAGCCTCCTTATCCTCCTGCATATCCTTATTGTATGCAAGAGCTATACCCTTCATTGCTGTAAGCAAGCCCTGCAAGTCGCCGAAAACTCTGCCGGATTTACCACGAACAAGCTCTGCAATGTCAGGATTTTTCTTTTGCGGCATAATTGATGAGCCGGTTGAAAAAGCGTCGTCAAGCTCAATAAACTTAAATTCCCATGAGCACCACATAATAATTTCTTCTGAAAATCTTGAAAGGTGAACCATAATAATAGACAGTGCCGAAGCAAGCTCTAAACAAAAATCACGGTCTGACACACCGTCAAGGCTGTTTCTTGTCATACTGTCAAAGCCTAAAAGCCTTGTTGTAATGCTTCTGTCTATAGGGTATGTTGTGCACGCCAATGCACAGCTGCCAAGAGGGTTTACATTCATTCTTTTTTGTGTATCCTCAAGTCTGGACAGGTCACGCAAAAGCATTTCGGCATAAGCCATAAGGTGGTGGCCAAAGGTTATAGGCTGTGCTCTTTGCAGGTGTGTATAGCCCGGCATAACGGTTTCGGCATACTCCTCTGCCTTGCTGCAAATAACCTCTATTAAGCCCTTAACAAGAGATTTTAATTCATCTATCTGATTTCGCAGGTACAGTCTTACATCAAGTGCAACCTGGTCGTTACGGCTTCTGGCTGTGTGCAGTCTTTTACCGTTGTCACCCAGTCTTTTTGTTAATTCACCCTCAATAAAGGTGTGAATGTCCTCTGCCTCCATATCAATGCTTAGCTTACCGCTTTCTATGTCGGTCAAAATTTCCTGCAAGCCCTTGCAGATAATCTCTGCCTGCTCTTTTTCTATAATGCCGCACTGTCCAAGCATAGTTGCGTGTGCAATACTGCCTGTAATATCCTCCTTATACATTCTGCTGTCAAAGGATATAGATGAGTTAAAATCGTTTGTTGTTTTGCTTAGTTCCTTTTGAAATCTGCCTGTCCACAGCTTCATTTGTTTCACCTCATAAATTAGTATATGGGACGAGCGGCAAAAAGCACCCGTCCCTTTAGTATTAATTGCTATTTAATAGTGCCTAATCAAACAAAATCACTTAATCAAGCCTTTTTTTGCTCTTACCTCTATCGGCAGGCCAAACAGATTAATGAAGCCCTCAGAATCGTTCTGGTCGTAAACCTCGTCCTCATCAAATGTAGCGATCTCCTCGTCATACAGTGAGTATGGTGAAGTAACGCCTGCATCAATAATGTTGCCCTTGTACAGCTTTAGCTTAACATCGCCTGTTACTGTCTGCTGTGTGCTGTCAACAAATGCTGAGATAGCCTCTCTTAATGGTGTGTACCACTGACCGTAGTATACAAGCTCTGCAAAACGGTTGGCAACAATCTCTTTGTAATGCTGTGTATCTCTGTCAAGGCAAATTTCCTCAAGCTTTGCGTGAGCTGTATATAGAATTGTACCGCCCGGTGTTTCGTATACGCCCCTTGCCTTCATACCAACAAGTCTGTTCTCAACAATGTCGGTTATACCAATGCCGTTTTCGCCGCCAAGCTTGTTCAGCTTTTTAATAATTGAAACGCCGTCCATCTTTTCGCCGTCAATAGCTGTCGGAATACCCTTTTCAAATGAAATTGTTACATATGTTGGCTTGTCAGGTGCCTGCTCAGGTGAAACGCCAAGCTCCAAAAAGCCCTCTTTATTATACATTGGCTCGTTAGCCGGATTTTCAAGGTCCAGTCCCTCATGTGACAAGTGCCACAGGTTCTTATCCTTTGAGTAGTTTGTTTCTCTGTTAATCTTTAGAGGAATCTTCTTAGCCTCGGCATAAGCAATTTCCTCTTCTCTTGACTTAAACTCCCATGTTCTCCACGGTGCAATAATTGTCATATCCGGTGCATAAGCTTTAATAGCAAGCTCAAAACGAACCTGGTCGTTACCCTTACCCGTACAGCCGTGGCAAATAGCGTCAGCACCCTCTGCCTTAGCAATTTCTACAAGTCTTTTAGCGATAATAGGTCTTGCAAAAGATGTACCCAACAGATACTTACCCTCGTAAACAGCACCTGCTTTGATTGTAGGGAATATGTAGTCCTCTACAAACTCCTTGTTAAGGTCTTCAATATACAGCTTTGAAGCACCTGTTGCAATAGCCTTTTCCTCAAGACCGTCAAGCTCTGTACCCTGACCAACATCGCCGGAAACAGCAATAACCTCGCAATTATTATAATTTTCCTTTAGCCAAGGAATAATAATTGATGTGTCAAGACCGCCCGAATAAGCCAGTACAACCTTTTTAACATCTTTCTTTTTCTTTGCCATGATAATGACCTCCCGTATATTTAAATAAAATGCTTTTATTTATTGATTACAAGTTATATTATACTCACGCTATGCAAAAAATCAAGAAATATTTGTATATTTATTCAAGCCCTTGATTTTTTGTAGCAATATATATTTTAATTTAACATCTTCAAAAACTTATCTCTAGATTTTCCACATTTTCAACATATTTTTTGACAACAGCTGTACTTCAAGCTGTTTATGAGTATACATTATTCAAATTTTTATGCATTTTTATTCATATATACGCAAGGTATTGTATATTGATTTAAGTAATGCTATAATAATTTCAGCAGCTACTAACATATTTTATAATACACATTTCTAAAAAGGAGATTTTACTATGAGCAGCTTTAAGGAAATTAAACCCATAGAAATTACAGAAAACCCGTTTAAGCTGATAGGCAATGACTGGATGCTTGTAACAGCAGAACATGAGGGCAAGTGCAATATGATGACTGCCAGCTGGGGCGGTGTGGGCATTATGTGGAATAAGCCTGTTGCCTTTACCTTTATAAGACCACAGCGTTACACCTTTGGTATGCTTGAAAGCGAAGATATGTTCTCACTTTGCTTCCTACCTGAAAGCTACCGCAGCGTGCTAAAGCTTTGCGGCACAAAAAGCGGCAGAGATATTGACAAGGTGTCGGAAACAAACCTGACTGTTGAGCATACTGACGGTGTGCCGTACTTTGCAGAGTCTAAGCTTGTGCTGGTTTGCAAAAAGCTTTACGGTCAGTTCCTTTCAGAGGATAGCCTAACGGAAATGTCGCTAAAGTCCAACTACAACGCCGAGGGCAGTGACTGGCACAAGATGTATATAAATGAAATTGTAAAGGTTCTTGTAAAGGAATAATATGTCAAAAACAGCATTAGTAACAGGCGCTTCTAAGGGTATAGGAGCAGAAATAGCCCTGCAGCTTGCAAAAAACGGCTTTAATATTGCCATTAACTACAACAAAAGCAAGGCAGAGGCAGAAAAGGTGCGGCAGAAAATAGCAGACCTTGGAGGCTGTGCCGAAATATTCCAAGCAGATGTAGGCAACTATACAGCAGTAAAAAATATGGCAGACAGCATATACAAGAGGTTTGGGTTTATTGATGTTCTTGTAAACAATGCCGGCATAGCACAGCAAATACTGTTTACAGATATTACACCGGAAATTTGGTCAAATATGATAAGCACAAACCTTACCGGTGTGTACAACTGCTGCAACACTGTGCTTCCGAAAATGATACATTCGCACACAGGCTGTATAATTAACATAGCCTCTATGTGGGGAGAAACCGGCGGAAGCTGTGAGGTTCACTACTCGGCTGCCAAGGCAGGAGTAATAGGCTTAACAAAGGCATTGGCAAAGGAAGTAGGTCTAAGCGGAATAAGGGTAAACTGCGTTTCGCCCGGGGTAATAAAAACCGAAATGATGTCCTCCTTCTCGGAGGACACCCTAAGAGAGCTTAAAGAGGAAGCCCCTCTTAACAGGCTGGGCACTGCACTGGATGTAGCAAATACGGTTGTCTTTTTAGCAGATGAAAAGGCGTCGTTTATTACAGGTCAGGTGCTGAGCGTAAACGGCGGAATACTGATATAACAAAATAATACACCACGAAAAAGACTTTTTGATTGGGAACATTCCCTTTCAAAAAGCCTTTTTTATATATACATCATATGGTTTTCATTTTATCGATTTCCGATTTTTATTCTGTTAATTACAAAGCCTTTGGATTTATCCGAGCAAAGACACCTCTTTTTTGTCATTCATATAGAACATTGCATAGGCAAGGGAAGCAAGCATTAAAAGCAGGCTCTATAATAAAAGTCGTGGTAAGTAAAAAAGCCTGCAAGCCTAGACAAAGCTCCACGCATTTTAAAACGACACAAGGCAGACACCTTTTTGAGAGTATCTGCCTTGTGTTAGTTAATTTATAAGGATTTACTTATTATCTTCAAATGTCTGAGAAGCCAGGAACTGTAGGTGAGCAAGCTTTTTAGCTGCCTGCTGTTCAGCTCTGTTAAACAGAAGATCTGCTCTCTCAGGGTTTGCACGAGAAAGTGCGTTATAACGAACCTCGCCCATAATAAAGTCACGATAGCTCATTGTAGGAGCCTTAGAATCTACGATAAGCGGATTTTTGCCCTGCTCAATCAAACGAGGGTTGTAACGGTAGATGTTCCAATAGCCTGACTGTACAGCCTTTTTCTCTTCGATTTGAGCTATTGTCATACCACCCTTGATACCGTGGTTGATACAAGGTGCATAACAAATAATAATTGACGGGCCGTCATAGCTTTCTGCCTCAACAAATGCCTTTATACACTGGTTATAGTCGGCACCCATTGAAACCTGTGCTACATATACATTACCGTATGTCATTGCAATAGCTGCAAGGTCCTTTTTGTTTGTAGCCTTACCTGCTGCAGCAAACTGTGCAATAGAACCGCTAGGTGTAGCCTTTGAAGCCTGACCGCCTGTATTTGAATAAACCTCTGTATCAAATACAAGAATATTTACATCCTTACCGGAGGCGATAACATGATCCAAGCCGCCAAAGCCGATATCGTATGCCCAGCCGTCGCCGCCGAATATCCACATAGACTTCTTAGCAAGCTGGTCTTTATCTGCAAGTGTCTTTTTAGCAAGCTTGCCTGCCTCGCAGTCACAGCCGCTGATTTCCTCAAGCTTCTCAATAAGTGCCTGAGCAGCTATTTTGTTCTCGCCTGAGTTTGTTATTGTTGAAAGGTATTCCTCACAAGCAGATTTAACATCTTCCTTGCTTGTCTTTTCGGAAATTTCTCTTACATAATCCGCAAGTCTGTCACGAATAGCGTTTTGTCCCAAAACCATACCGTAACCGAACTCTGCGTTATCCTCAAACAATGAGTTATGCCAAGCCGGGCCTCTGCCCTCTTTGTTTACTGTGTAAGGTGTAGCCGGAGCCGAAGCACCCCAAATTGATGAACAGCCTGTAGCGTTGGCAATAAACATTCTGTCGCCAAACAGCTGTGTAGCAAGCTTTGCGTATGGTGTTTCACCACAACCTGCACAAGCACCTGAGAATTCAAGCAGCGGCTGCTTAAACTGGCTGCCCTTAACTGTAGTTTCCTTAAACTTAGCGGCAACATCAGGCTTAACAGGCAGGTCAAGACCGTAAGCAAATACCTCCTGCTGATCCATTTCACCGTCAGCCGGCTTCATCTCAAGAGCCTTGTTGCCCTTCTTGCCAGGACAAACCTGTGCACAAGAGCCGCAGCCTGTACAGTCAAGTGTAGAAACTGTCATTGTAAATGTCATACCCGGCATAGCCATCATAGGGGCTTTCTTTGTTGCGGCAGGTGCTGCGGCAGCTTCGTTGGCTGTCATAGCAACAGGACGAATAGCAGCGTGCGGACATACATATGAACAGAAGTTACACTGAATACAATTCTCGGAATTCCAAGACGGAACATCAACTGCAATGCCTCTCTTTTCGTATGCAGCTGTACCCTGAGGAACTGTACCGTCAATGTGGTTTTTAAACGCAGATACAGGAAGCTGGTTACCCTTGTAAGCATTTACAGGGTGCAGAATAGTATTTACATACTCCAAAACCTCCGGCTTACCGTTAGTTGATACAACCTTTTCCAGCTCGCCCTCGGCGTCAGCCCAGCTTGCAGGTACCTCTACCTTTACAAAGTCTGTTGCACCACGCTCAATAGCCGCATGGTTCATATCAACAATAGCCTGGCCCTTCTTGCTGTATGACTTTGTAGCAGCGTCCTTCATATATTTAATAGCATCGTCCTTAGGGATAATGTTAGCAATAGTAAAGAATGCTGACTGCAAAATTGTGTTGATACGGCCGCCAAGACCGATTTCCTTACCAATCTTGATACCGTCTATTGTATAGAAATTAATCTTCTTTTGAGCAATAATTCTCTTCATTTTAGCAGGAAGCTTTTCTTCAAGCTCCTCGCCGGACCAAGGACAGTTCAGCAGGAAGCTGCCGCCCTCTTTCAGGTCGTCCACCATATCGTACTTATGTACATATGACGGGTTATGACAGGCAACAAAGTCTGCCTTACTGATGTAGTAGGTTGACTTAATCGGCTTGTCGCCAAAACGCAGGTGAGATACTGTCAAGCCGCCTGACTTCTTTGAGTCATATGCAAAGTAGCCTTGAGCGTACATATCTGTATGGTCACCGATAATTTTAATTGAGTTTTTGTTAGCACCAACTGTACCGTCGGCACCAAGTCCCCAGAATTTACATGAGCTTGTGCCGGCAGGTGTTGTATCAGGATTTTCAACAACAGGCAAAGAAAGATTTGTAACATCGTCAACAATGCCGATTGTAAATCTTCTCTTAGGCTGGTCTGCTTCCATATTGCGGTAAACGGCAATAATGTCGCCAGGTGTTGTATCCTTTGAAGACAAACCGTAACGGCCTGTATAAACATTCACGCCTGTAAACTTAGAACCGTTAATTGCAGCCAATACATCAAGGTACAAAGGCTCACCAATAGAACCGGGCTCTTTTGTTCTGTCAAGCACTGTAATATTTTTAACTGTTTCAGGCAGCTGGCTTAGCATATAGTCAGCTACAAACGGTCTGTAAAGTCTTACCTTTAGCAAACCAACCTTTTCGCCCTTAGCTGTCAGGTAGTCAATAACCTCTTCTGTACAGTCGTTTACAGAGCCCATTGCTACAATAACATTTTCTGCGTCAGGTGCACCATAGTAATTGAAAGGCTTATAGTCTGTACCAAGCTTTTCGTTTACCTTGTTCATATATTCTACAACAATTTCAGGTACAGCGTCATAATATACATTACAAGCCTCTCTTGCCTGGAAGAATATATCGTCGTTTTGTGCGGTACCTCTTGTTACAGGGTGCTCAGGGTTAAGGCTTCTTCTTCTGTATGCGTCAACTGCGTCCCAGTCAAGCATATCTGCAAGATCCTCATAGTCCCACATAGCAACCTTTTGGATTTCATGTGAGGTTCTGAAGCCGTCAAAGAAATGCATAAACGGCACTCTGCCCTTTATTGCTGACAAATGAGCAACAGCGGCAAGGTCCATACACTCCTGTGGGTTAGTAGAACACAGCATAGCGTAGCCTGTTTGTCGACAGGCATATATATCTGAATGATCACCAAAAATTGACAAAGCGTGTGATGTCAATGCACGGGCAGAAACATGGATTACGCTAGGCAGCAGCTCGCCTGCCATTTTGTACATATTTGGTATCATAAGCAGCAAGCCCTGCGAAGCAGTAAATGTTGTTGTTAATGCACCTGCAGAAAGTGAACCATGAACAGCACCTGCTGCGCCACCCTCTGACTGCATTTCTGTTACCTGTACTTCTCTGCCAAACAGATTTTTTCTGCCTGCTGTGGCATATTTGTCAACCTCATCAGCCATTACCGATGAAGGTGTAATAGGATAGATAGCAGCAACATCTGTAAACGCATAGGCTACATGAGCGGCTGCGTTGTTACCATCCATAGTTTTCATTTTTCTTGCCATGGAAAATTTCCTCCTTATAAATTAAATACCCTAGTGGGTATAGAACTACTTAGAAAAATGTCGAGGCATAGCCTGACCTAGATTAATTTTAGCACTTTTGCTTTGAAGTGTAAAGTAAAAATAAGATAAAATTATTTACTTTTTTGTAAAATATAATATACTCCGGCACAAATAACCACCAAATAAATTTGCATATTTATACAATTATTTACAGTGTTTTTATATAAAATTAATTACACTTTTATACATACCATATTTTTATAGTTTATTTACAACAAATGTCTTTCGCATAATATGTACATTTTTTTGTGCACCAATTGTTTTTATTATTTTAAATAGTTTTCGCCATATAATTGACAATTACGGCATTTTCTTATACACTGATAGAGTATAAACAAATTCGCCGTTTAGGCAAAAATTAAGGAGAAGTTTTTACAATGAATGACGACCACCCTGATAAAAGCAATTCTAAAAAGGGCAGCAGCATACTAAGCAGAATATTCCGCTACGGTGACCTTGACTCCCCTACAGACGCCGAGGACGAGGTTATGAATATGTTAAATCTTTGTTGTGAAAAAGGTTTAATAGACCATAACTGCAAGGTTATGATAGAGAATATTTTCAGCTTTGACGACACCACCGCAGGAGAAATTATGACTCACAGAAACGACTTTGTAGCCTGTGAGGATATTGAACCGCTGACATCGGTAGTTGAAAAAATTATTAATTCCGGCTACTCCAGAATACCGGTTTACCATTATGACACAGATAACATTGTGGGTATATTGTATGCAAAGGATTTGCTGAAATATGTATTTTGCGATGTGCCGAAGAATTTTAAATTAACCGACATTACCAGAGAGGTTTTTTATGTGCCAAGCTCTAAAAAATGCAGCGAGCTTTTTGCGGAAATGGTAGCAGACAAAACACAGATTGCCATTGTAGTAGACGAGTACGGCGGCACAGACGGCTTGGTCTCACTTGAGGATTTAATAGAAGCCATTATGGGCAAAATTCAAGACGAATATGATAACGAGGAGGAAGAGGTTCATAAAATAACGGAAAAGATTTTTGCATTTGACGCCTCTGCCGGACTTGACGAGGTAAACCAGCTGCTGGGAACAGATTTGCCGGAAGAAGAATATGACACCATAGCAGGACTTATTCTTGATAAGCTTGGCAAAATTCCAACCGAGGGCGAAAGACCTGTAGTTGAATTTGAAAATGTAAAATTTACGGTTGCAAAAATAGAAAAAAGGCGTATAGTTAAGGTGTTGGTAGAGCTTATACCACAAAGCCAACAGTAAATTATATTTAAGGGTGATTATATATGAGTGAAAGAGGACAAAAGGCCTACGACTACTTTATGCAGGGCTACAACTGTGCACAGGCTGTTTTGCTTGCATTCAGCGACCTAACAGGGCTTGACGAAAAAACCGCCGCTTTGGTTGCCTCCGGCTTTGGCGCGGGCATTGGCAAGACAAGAAATGTGTGCGGCACCGTAACGGGTATGATAATGGCGGCAGACCTGATAAACGGATACGAAAATCCAAAGGATTCCAACGCAAAGCTTCACACCTATGATATGGTGCAAAGCCTGTTAAATGAGTTTAAGGCTGAAAACGGCTCAATAATATGTGCAGAGCTTTTAGGATTAAAACCAATGGAGGATACCTCGCCTGTTCCTAATAAACGAACAGGTGAATATTATAAAAAACGCCCTTGCCCTGAGCTTTGCAGGCAGTCAGCGGAAATTCTTGAAAATTATCTAAATACCCAAGAAAATTCATAAAAATCAAGATTATTGAAATTACTTAATTTGAACTTTATATAGAAAAATGTACATAAAAAAGGTCAGGCAAATTTGTCTGACCTTTTGCTGTTGAAATTCGGAAATGAAATTATTCTTTAGCTACGGCTTATTAAAAAGCACTAAATCAGTTATTCTATTTACAATACAACTTATAATTGCAACTTAAATTTTATTAAAATTTAATTAATAAACATCACACCTACATATGGAGTCTTTAGACATTGACAAAAAGGCGTATGCATTGGAAAGCCCACTGCATACGCCTGAATTGTTTATAGAAACAACATAATATTCAATTTATATTACTTAAGCTTCCATAGCTCCTCAGCATACTGTAGAATTGTTCTGTCTGATGAGAAGTAGCCTGCATTAGCTACATTCTTTAGGCACTGTGTAGCAAACTTAGCTCTGTCACTATAGTTCTGGTTACACTCAATCTTCTTGTCAACATATGACTGAAGGTCTAGCATAATGAAGTAGTGGTCAGGCTGATGCCAGTGAGCACCGTGAATTAGTGAGTGGTGAAGCTCAGCAAAGCTGCCCTCGCCCTGTGCACCGCCGTCTGAGAAAGTACCGTCGATTAGAGTATCAACAGCTCTCTTAATCATTGGGTTCTCGTTGTAAATCTTCTCAGCATTGTAAGCGTTGCGAGCCTTAAGGTCGTCAATCTCCTCAACTCTTGCACCGAAGATATACTCGTTCTCTTCGCCGGCCTTTTGTGTAATCTCTACATTGGCACCGTCATAAGTACCAAGTGTAACAGCACCGTTTAGCATAAACTTCATGTTACCTGTACCTGAAGCCTCTGTACCTGCTGTAGAAATCTGCTCTGAAATATCAGCAGCCGGGAAAATCTTCTCAGCGTAAGATACATTGTAGTTAGATACAAATACAACCTGTAGCTTGTCCTTAGTATCAGGGTCGTTGTTTACAAGCTTAGCAATCTCGTTGATATACTTAATAATTGCCTTTGCTCTTGCATAACCAGGAGCAGCCTTAGCACCAAAGATAAATGCTGTTGGGTTCCAGTTAGGAAGCTCGCCGGCCTTTAGCTTTTGGTAAATAGCAACGATAGAAATAGCATTCATTAGCTGTCTCTTGTACTCGTGAAGTCTCTTAACCTGTACATCAAAGATGAAGCTTGGGTCAATGTAAACATTGTCGTGCTTCTGAATGAAATCTGAAAGCTGCTGCTTCTTTAGATCCTTAATAGCGTTAAACTCAGCAATAGCCTTGTCGTCAATCTTGTCATTCAAAGCTGTCAGCTTATCAAGATCTCTTAGCCAGCCCTCGCCAACTCTATCTGTAATAAACTTAGAAAGCTCAGGGTTACATAGACCCAGCCATCTACGCTGTGTAATACCGTTTGTCTTGTTCTGGAAACGCTCAGGATAAACCTGGTACCACTCCTTAAATACATCGTCCTTAAGGATTTCTGTATGAATCCAAGCAACACCGTTTGTATGAGTTGAAACATAAACAGCAAGTCTAGCCATGTGAACAAGGTTGCCGTCTATAATTCTCATCTTGTTACGCATATCACCGTGGATATTTCTCTGGTCAAAGTCACGGTCCATATGCTCCTGAATTCTCTGAATGTACTGGAATACATTAGGAATTACATCGTTAATTAGGTTAATATCCCACTTTTCAAGAGCCTCGCCAAGAACTGTGTGGTTTGTATAGTTAAATGTCTTTTGTGCAATATCAAATGCTGTCTCAAAGTCGATACCCTCAGCCTCAAGCAGTCTGATAAGCTCAGGAATAGCTATAACCGGGTGTGTATCGTTTAGCTGAATAGCATAGTCGCTTGAGAACTTGCTGAAGTCGTTACCGTGCTTAGCCTTGTAGTTCTTAACAATATTCTGCAGAGAAGCACTGCAGAAGAAATACTGCTGCTTTAGTCTTAGAACCTTACCTTCGTAACCGTTGTCGTTAGGGTACAGAACCTTAGAAATATTCTCGGCTGCGTTTTTAGCCTCTACAGACTTAGTATACTCGCAGTTATTGAAAGCCAGGAAGTCGAAGTCCTCAACAGCCTCTGCCTGCCATAGACGAAGAGTATTAATGTTCTCTGTGCCATAGCCGATAACAGCCATATCATAAGGAACAGCCTTAACTGTCTGATTTTTAAATGAAACAAGAACTGTGTCTTCTTCACGACGGATTGACCATGGATCGTCAAATCTCTGCCAGTCGTCAGCAACCTCTACCTGTCTGCCGTCCTGAATAAGCTGCTTAAACAGACCGTACTTATAACGGATTCCGTAGCCGTCAAGCGGTACATCCTGTGTAGCGGCACTGTCTAGGAAACAGGCTGCCAAACGGCCAAGACCGCCGTTACCAAGTGCAGCGTCATCAATTTCCTCAAATACATTGATGTCAATACCCTTTGAAGCAAGCAAATCCTTGATTTCTTCAAGAATGCCCATGCAAAGCATATTGTTGTAAATCATACGACCCATCAAAAATTCAGCTGACAAATAGTAGCATCTGCGTTCACTTGCGTGCTTAGCCTTTGCTGCTGCCCATCTGTCGCTGATGTCGCCCATCATTGCCTTACCAACTACAAAGTGCAGCTCGCCTGCTGAAAGCTCTTCCAGCTTCTTGCAGTACTCACTCTTTGCAATCTCGATAAGATTATTCATCATCTTGTTCTCACTCATTGGTCATTTTCCTCCAGTCGGTTATATGTTGTAGCTAAAGCTTTTAGTTTAGCTGCCAGCTCATCTGTAAGAGCCTCGCCTTTTATTCTCCAAACCCAGTTTCCGCCAAGTGTAGACGGTGTATTCATTCTTGCCTCGCTTCCAAGTCCGAGAATGTCCTGCATTTGGATAATTGCATATTTACTAACACTTGCATAAGCAGTGCGAATAATACCCCAGTTGTAGCCTTCCTCTTCGGTTAATTTACAGTAGCTTCTTGCAAACTCAATGTCCTGCGGCTTTGCAGTATCAAACCAGCCCATAATGGTATCGTTGTCATGTGTACCGCTGTAAACAACACTGTTTTCTGTATAATGATCCGGCAAATAATCGTTATCCTCGCCGCTGTCAAAGGCAAACTCAAGCACCTTCATACCCGGATAGCCTGAATCCTTTAACAGCTGAATAACACCGGGGGTTAACAAGCCAAGATCCTCGGCAACAATAGGAAAATCTCCTATTGCTTCCCTCATCTTTTCAAAGAACTGAATACCCGGGCCCTCAAGCCACTCGCCGCCAATAGCATTTTCGGCAGGGAACGGTATTGCATAATATGAATCAAACGCACGGAAGTGGTCGATTCTTACTATATCAAACAAATTAGCGGCACTCTTTATGCGAGCAAACCACCACTGATAATTAGTTTCCTTTAGGTGCTCCCAGTTATAAAGCGGGTTGCCCCACAGCTGACCTGTTGCAGAAAAATAGTCCGGCGGACAACCTGCAACGCATACAGGCTGCTTTTCCTCATCCAGCCAAAAAACGTCCGAATTAGCCCATGTGTCTGAGCTGTCCATAGCAACATATATAGGCATATCGCCCATAATTTTTATACCAAGACTGTTTACATATGCTCTGAATTCTGCCCATTGCTTGTAGAAAATATACTGAACAAATTTCCAAAAATCAATTTCAGGCTTTAGCTCCTTTGTATATTTAGCAATAGCCTCCGGCTTACGAAGCTTTATATCCTCGTCCTCCCACTCTGTCCAGGCTTTCATATCGTTATTTTTCTTAACAGCCATATACAGTGCGTAGTCTTCAAGCCAAGCAGAACTATCCTTTACAAACCTTTTATATTCCGGTGTGGATTTTCTGAACCTTTTGTAAGCAACACGCAATACCGAAAACTTTGTTTCGTATATCTGAGCATAGTCTACCTCTTCAGGGTTTTCTCCCCAAGCTCTGCCCTCCAAGTCCTTTTTAGTAAGCAAGCCATCTTCCACCAGCTTATCAATATCTATCATATACGGGTTGCCCGCATAGGTAGAAAATGACTGATAAGGTGAGTCGCCGTAGCTTGTAGGGCCTACAGGCAGTATCTGCCATATTTTCTGACCTGCCGCCTTTAGAAAATCGGCAAAATCATAAGCCGCCTTACCTATAGTGCCAAAGCCGTAAGGTGATGGCAGTGACGATATAGACATAAGAATACCTGCACATCTTGACATAATTTCTCATCTCCATTTATACAATATTAAAATTTATTATTTATTAAAACTCATTAATCCCATCGTATCACACTATTACAGTGTATCATAAAGAGTAAATTTTATCAATAGAATTTGTAAAGATTTTATGTAACAACTTCCCAAAATTTACGCCTTATTTTTGCACATAAAACTATACCATTAACTTTTTGCACAACTTTTTAGCTTATTAATGCTATATACTATTACTATTTACTTCCTTATATGCAAGGTACATTGCCGCCGCCGCCGCTAATTCTCTTACCCTTTCACGATTGTTTACCTTGTTTTCGCACAAAAGTGCCTTTACTGCATAGGCTTTATCCTTTGTAGACACACCTATATAAACCAAGCCTACCGGTTTTTGCGGCGTACCGCCTGTAGGCCCTGCTATGCCTGTAGTAGACACACCTATACAGCTGTTTGCAAGCTCTCTTACACCCTGTGCCATTTCTACAGCGGTTTCCTCGCTTACAGCACCCACGGCGTCTAGGGTAGCCTTGCTTACTTTTAAAACTCTAGATTTAATTTCATTTGAGTATGAACACACACCGCAGTCAAAAACAGCAGACGCACCTGAAATTTCGGTTATTTTTTTGCTTATAAGCCCACCGGTACAGCTTTCAGCTGTAGCTATTTTAATCCCCTTTTCTGCCAGCCTTTGTACCAGCAGGCTGTTAATTTCATTTATATTAATGTTATCATTTGCAGCCTCTGCTTTAAGGCTGTTTTCTGTAATTGTTTTCATATCTTCCACCATTTTTGTCATTTATAAATTGCAACAAGGCACTTTTAATAAGTGCCCTGTTATGTAAATAAATATTACCTTATTTGTCCGTCGCCGGATATTACATACTTCATTGATGTCAGCTCGGTACGTCCCATTGGACCTCTTGCGTGCAGCTTTTGTGTAGAAATTCCTATTTCGGCACCCATACCGAACTCTCCGCCGTCAGTAAACCTTGTAGAAGCGTTGACATAAACAGCGGCAGAATCCACCTGTGCCGTAAACCTACGCTGTGCCTCGTAGCTGTTGGTAACAATAACCTCACTGTGGCCTGTGGAATACTTTCTTATATGCTCAATAGCGTCGTCCAAAGAGTCAACAACCTTAATGGCAATTTTATAATCAAGGTATTCGTTAGCCCAGTCATACTCCTCTGCCGGAATAACACAATCACCTAAAATTGCTTTTGCCCTGTCACAGCCATGCAGCTCAACATTATGCTCGTCCAGCCTGCTTTTCAGCATTGGCAAAAACTTATCTGCCACACTGCTGTGTACAAGAACAGTTTCAAGAGCATTGCACACAGACGGTCTTTGTGTTTTGCCATTGTCAACAATATTAACAGCCATATCAAGGTCGGCGTCCTTATCAACATATGCATGGCAGTTGCCCACACCTGTTTCAATAACAGGTACCTTTGAATTTTCAACAACAGCCTTAATTAAACCTGCACCGCCACGAGGAATAAGCACATCTAAATATTCGCTTAAGCACATAAGCTCAACAGACGACTGTCTTGTGGTATCCTTTACAAGCTGTATGCAGTCGGCAGGAAGTCCTGCAGTCTCTATAGCCTCTCTCATAACATCGGCAATAACGGTGTTTGAGTTAATAGCCTCTTTACCGCCACGCAAAATAACAGCGTTGCCTGCCATTAGGCACAGTGCGGCAGCGTCCGAGGTAACATTTGGCCTTGCCTCAAATATAATTCCTATAACGCCCATTGGCACTCTGATTTTTTTTATTTCCATACCGTTTTCTGCGGTTCTGCCTGTTATAACCTGACCTACAGGGTCGTCAAAATCAGCTACCTTGCGTACCCCCTGTGCCATACCGTCTATTCTTTCGTCGGTAAGCCTTAGTCTGTCTAAAAGCGACTGTGTTAAACCGCTTTCTTCACCGTTTTTAATATCAATATTATTTTTTTCAATTATTCTTTCTTTGTTAGCAACCAGGGCGTCTGCTATAGCAAGCAGTGCTGTTTTTTTCTTCTTTCCGGCTACAGCAAGCACACTTGCGGCATTTTTAGCCCTTGCTCCCATTTTTTCCATTTCTGTCATAGTATAATCCTCCTAGTATCCTATAGTAATTTAAATTTAATATATTATTAATTATTCAAACATCTTTTTCAAATCCTCAAGGTCATACGGCGTTTTCTGATAAACATAGTAATTCAACCAATTGGTAAAAAGCATTGTTGCGTTGCTTCGCCAGGTAAGAGGAGGTGTAGCCTGTGGATCATCCTCAGGAAAGTAGTTGTGAGGTATAGTAGGGTGCAATCCCTTATTTAAATCTCTAAAATACTCTGTAGCAAGGGTGTTTCTGTCATATTCTCCGTGACCAAGCACAAAAAACCTTCTGCCATCCTTACTGCATACAACCGAAACGCCTGCCATACGAGATGTAGCAAGTATTTCAAGCTCGGGATGCTGCTTAATTTCTTCTCTTATAACACCTGTATAACGGGAATGAGGCAGTACAAACCTGTCGTCAAAGCCACGCATAAGCGGGTGGTTAGGGTTAAGCACCCTATGCTGAAAAATACCCGTCAGCTTGTACCCCAGGTCATACTTTTTTATACCGTAATGATAGTACAGGCCTGCCTGTGCTCCCCAGCAAATATGCATAGTAGAATATACATTTCGCTTGCTCCACTCCATAATTGTTTCGAGCTCCTGCCAATAGTCAACCTCCTCAAAGGCCAGCTGCTCAACCGGTGCTCCTGTTATTATCATACCGTCAAAGCGTTTGTTTTTGATTTCGTCAAAGGTTTTATAAAATTCTGTCAAATGCAGCTTAGAGGTGTTCTTTGACCGATGTGTAGCTGTTTGCAAAAGCTCTACATCCACCTGCAGCGGACTGTTGCCCAGTAAACGCAAAAGCTGAGTTTCGGTTTCTATTTTTGTGGGCATTAAATTTAAAATAATAATTTTCAGAGGTCTTATATCCTGCTTGATAGCCACATCTTCAGGCATAACAAAGATATTCTCCGATTCCAGTACCTTTATTGCGGGCAAGTCTGCCTTAACCTTAATTGGCATATATTCAACCTCCTAACAAATATTTTAACCGACATTATACTAACTAACATTATAAATGCAATTCCCTATATTTTCAACAGTAAATATTTTATAGTTGCCTGCACATTCTCTTATAATGGTAAAAAAATGCTGCATATTTTAAAATCACTTTTTGGTGGCTACGGTTAATATTATACTTATTTATATATGTTTTATATGCTAACATTTATAAAATAAAAAGCTATTTTTGTTTATAAAGGCAAATTTGTTAATTTTGCTCCAATAATATTTACGCAATATAGCAAAAGTGGTAAAATAATTGTGTATGCCGATATTAGGCAAATCTTATTATTTTGGTTAGAAAGGTTATGATACTTAATGAATAATTCTAAGCGGATTGATATTTCTGCTGAAAACACCCTTTCAAAGAAATCCTTTAAGGAGAAATTCTTTGAGCAAAAGTATGTACTACTGTCATTTTTTGTACCTTTTTTAATTATGGGTATTTCTTTTGCAGTATTTGAGGTTTACCCTTTTGGTGACAAGCAAATACTTGTAACTGACTTTTGGCAGCAATACTACCCATTCTTCTGTGACTTTCAGTCTAAGCTGCAGGAAGGCTCGTCTATGCTGTGGTCTTGGGCAACAGGTCTTGGAACAAACTACATAGCACTTATAGCCTACTATCTGGCAAGTCCGTTAAACCTTCTGCTGCTTTTCGTGCCTGCCGAAATTTTAAGAGAAGCTCTTACCGTTTCCTTAATGATAAAGATTGGCTGTGCCGGAATGTTTATGTCAATGTTCCTAAGGTATGTGTTTAAACGCAACAACTTCTCAATAGTATTTTTCTCGATGCTGTTTGCACTGTGTGCCTTTACAATGGGCTACTACTGGAACATTATTTGGTTTGACGCCTTTGCATTGCTGCCTTTGGTTGTGCTGGGTGCATACAAGCTGTTGGTTGACGGAAAATATAAAACCTATGTGGTTGCATTGGCGTTAACAATGCTTACCAACTACTACATAGGATTTTTCACCTGCATTTTTACTGTTATAGTTTTTATAGCAATAATGGTTATCTCAAAGCCGGGCTGGAAAGTATTTTTCAGAAAGCTTCTTACTATTGCCGGCTTTTCGGCACTTGCCCTATGCATAGGTGCACTGTTTATGCTGCCGGCCGTATTTGCACTGCAAAATACACACAGCATAAACAACACAATACCGGGCATAACCGAAATTTACGACTGGAAGTATGACAACAATGCTTTACAATTTCTGTCAGACATTTTGGGCAACACTGTAGCCTTTACAGAGCCTACGGATAAAGAGGGACTGCCAAATATTTACTGTGGCTTTATCTGCGTTTTGCTTTCCGCATTTTTCTTTAGATGCAAGCAAATAACAGTAAGAGAAAAGGTACTAAGCATAAGTGTGTTGGTATTCTTCTTATACTGCTGTATTTTTGACCTTCCAAATTTTATTATACACGGCTTCCACCTGCCAAATATGCTGCCTTACAGATTCTCCTTCTTAATAAGCTTTGTACTTATTGTAATGGCGTACCGTGCATTCCTGCTTATTAACAAGGTAAACTATTGGGATATATTCATAATGGCAGTGACAGGTGCTGCATTTATAATATTTGCATATGTCGGCCCGCAAACAGTTGATGCCACAACAAAAGCACTTGACACTACAGCTGTAATTGCAACAACCGCTATAACCATAGCATATTTGGCAATATTGCTGCTAAGAAAGGCAAACATTATACCAAAGCAGGCTGTATCTGTAGGCTTGTTTGCAGTAATGCTTGTTGAAATAACCGCAGGTGCAATAATAGGCGTAAAAACCGTAAGAGTCACATCTCACGATGGTTATCCTGACCAAAACGAATATATTCAGACACTAAAAAGCAATATAGAGAAAAATGAAAAAGACAAATTCTACAGAATGGAAGCTCAGCAAAACTACACCATTAACGATTCCACAATATACGGTTATAATGGTGTGTCTCTGTTCTCATCTACTGTAAACGAAGCAATAACAAACTTTGTTTCCGGTATAGGTATAATAGGCTGGGACGCAGGCAACAGATACTACTACTGTGAAACATCGCCTCTTACAAATTCATTCTTAGATATTAAGTATATGCTTGCACGCCGTACCACAGCCGCAGACAAAAACAACTGGACATTCTTAGAAACAAGCGGCGGTGCAAGTTCATACAAAAATAATACCCCTTTGTCGCTTGGCTTTATGACAAAGAAGGATATAAGAAGCTTTGACTATACAAAGGATATAAACGGCAGCACTGTAAAATCGCCATTTGACGCACAAAACAGTCTGTTTAGAAAGTCTACGGGAATAGACAAGGACATATTTACTCCTCTTGATGCAAGCCCGTTATCCTCAGGCTTCCCTGTATCTATACTTTCAAACTCATTATATTCTTGCAATGCAACAAGCGAAGCAGGAACATTAACCCTTACATATGATGTTCTTACAGACAACACACCTATTTATGCTTATACAAGCTGTGAAAACTGCACAAACAATACAATTACAATTACCTGTGGCACTAACGCAGCAAAAACCTATGAGGTTAGATTCCCATATATTATGTCTCTTGGCGTGTACAACAAGGGCGATCAAATTAAGCTTGAAATTCCATATGCTCAGGGTACATCGGGAACATGTAATGTATGGATATGTCAGCTTGACGAAAAAACCTACATGCAGGGCTATGATACACTTAACGATGAATTATTTGAAGTAACAGAAAACAATACTTCATCAATAAAGGGTACTATAACAGCCAAGGAGGACGGTGTAATGTATACATCAATTCCGTATGAAAGCGGCTGGACTGCCTATGTTGACGGTAAGAAAACTGATATAACGCCAATTGCCAACAACGCTTTGGTTTCTATAGACCTAACAGCCGGCACACATACGGTTGAATTTAAGTACATACCAAAGGGCTTTATTCCGTCAGTTATTTTGTTTACAGCAGGTATATTGATATTTGCAGCAATAATTATCTTTGAAAATCTTTATTTAAAAAAGAAAAAAAATCGCACACTTCTTCAACCGATAGAAAGCACAGCTCTTAAGGAACTTGTTTTTTATGAGGATGACGATAAAATAAATATTGCAAGCAGTAAAAATAAAACAAAGCCTGTACAAAATAAAAAGAAAAAATAATAAATAATAATTCCTGTAAATTCAAAATCAGCGATAAAACAATTAAGTTTATCGCTGATTTTTATATTCCTATACAAATGCATAATTGCAGGAATTTGCTTTTTGATATATAATTATCTGGTTAGAAAATAAGAAAGGTAAGTGTAAAATGTGATTTTTGATTATTTAACTGCAGTGGGCGGTCAGGTGCTTATATTGTTTATTCTTATTGCCGTAGGCTATATATGCGGCTTAGCCGGCTTTATGAATAAGGATACTGCAAAAAATATAACAAACATTGTTTTGTATTTTGTCACACCATGTGTAATTATAGACGCATATCAGGTTGATTTTGATCCAAATATATTAACCAATTTGGGAATAACAGCACTCTGTGCCATAGGCGTCCACATTATTTCAATTATTGCAGCTTCCTTGGTTTTTCGTGGAAAGAATATTAACAAGCGGGCTGTACTTCGTTTTGGTACAATATTTTCAAACTGCGGCTTTATGTCGCTGCCGCTTCAACAAGCGATTATCGGCAAAGAGGGCGTGCTGTACGGTGCAGCATTTGTATGCATATTTAATATATTTTTATGGAGCTATGGTGTTGTATGTATGGGTGGTAAAGAGAATTTTTCCAAAAAGACTCTATTTCTTAACCCGGGAATACTGGGTGTAGCCGCAGCGGTTCTTTTATTTATTTTTTCAATACGGCTTCCTTCGGTGATAGCACAGCCAATTTCATATCTTGCCGGATTAAACACCCCTTTACCAATGATAATCGTGGGCTACTACCTATCCAACAGTAAAATGAAGGAGGGACTAAAGGACAAATACGCATGGACTGCTGCAATATTTAGACTCTTAATACTGCCGATAATATGCATCTGTTTGCTTTATTTAATCGGGCTAAGAGGAAACATACTTATTACGGTAGCTATTGCCGTAAGTGCTCCGTCAGCAGCTGCAACCACTATGTTTGCCGCAAAATTCGAAAGGGACACTGAGCTGTCGGTAAATATGGTATCATTGTCAACCATATTCTCCATAGTTACAATGTCGTGTATAGTTGCAATAACGAATATGGTTGCATAATAAAATGGCTCTATTATAAAAGTTGGGGCAGGAAAAAGAGCCTTTTCTATTTTTTGTGTATGTTGTAGAACCATCTTTATTACTTACCTCTTTAATTACGCCTTGTTTTTGTGTGCGATTTGCATAATTCGCATTATGAACCAAAATTCTATTATTTCCGACATATTAATTATGAAATTAATTTACCTTAGAATTATAAACCTTAACTGATTTATCAACTAAGTTTTCTCGATATAGCTGTTCAACAAAAATACATCCCAATTTTTATTAATAGGTTCTGCACCTGTCCGCAACACCTCGGCACTGACAAAGCCTTTATCTTCCACATAATGCGTGTAATCATATATTGAAATATTTTCACCATTTATTGTAATATGAACAATGTTTGATGTTTCTCTGATATATGCTTCAATAATTGGTTTAATCGATACTACTAATGTTTCTGCATCGGCAAACCATATCTCCAAGCTTAATTTTTTTAATTATAACCAAGCTACTTGCGGTAAGAACAAGCGTACCTGCAAAAACTCCACTTTCAAAGCTATAAAAAAATGATCTATTTTATGAATTACATCCTATAATTGCTTAAGACTTGATTTTTCAGCAATTACAGATTTCACTATTTGCGAAAAGGTCTTGTATAAAAAATCAATCAGCAAAAGATTCGCCATGCCACATATTATTTAAAAAATCATATTGAAATTTCCAATCATTTCTTCCATACTTATCAGCAGTATTATTATTTCCTTGACATACAACAGATAATGTTTCTCCGTCAATAAAGCGATAAAAAACATATCCAAACGGCGGGGATATCTTTGATATTTCATCTCCTTTTCCGGACAAAACGCATATTTTATTTTTATACATAAGATAAATATTATCTTTAGAAACTTTCACAGTTTTCAATTCATTATACCTATGTTTAATTATACAATTACCATCACTATCAAATAATTTTAAATTTCCATTTTCGTCATACCAAAGAATATCCTTACCATTTAAGTTAATAAATCTGTAACTAAAAGTTTTATTTTCATATATTTCCAAGTAAATAATATCATTGCTTTCTGCAGCAAATATAATACCTTCAGCTACATAACTATATAATACATTTTTGTATTTCCAATTAACTGTCCCTGTATCACTGTTTAAACCAATCTCCATATTAACTTTATCCCCCTATCACTTAATTTTTTTAGACTAACAAATTCAATATAATTCATTTGATACCCAGCTAAGAACAGTAACCTATCGCTCATATATCTGTCACACTTACACCGCAGGGTTGAGCAGGATTGGACTTTGCTTTGTGACGCAAGTTTGTCTGCTCTGCATATGCCCTATATGTGATTTTTGTTTGTCAGACCAAGGGATTGCCTTAGGATTACTTCATACTCCACCTCAAAATGGACGGCACTTTTCTTGGCTAACAGTTCTTACTACCAAGTCTGTAGTAAACTTTCACCACCCAGTTACTGCCCATTCTGGGCAAACAGCAAAAACAAGCGGCAACTTGATTATCGCCACTTGTTTTAATCAATTTTCTTTTTACGGATTTACCCCAACTATTTACATAGAGCCTTTTCTATTTGCGGTTTCACACCAACTATTGACATAAAGCCTTTTCTTTTTGCTGTTTCACACCAGCTATTGACACAGAGCAAGAATTCAAAAATGTTTATAACACCATCATTTGTTTATATATAGATAAAATAATACCTAAAAATAAAAAAATCCAGACATATGTCCGGACTGGAGAACAAAATATTCTTTTGCACCCTGAAAACTGAATAAAGAATTGCAGAT
>FR891304.1 GCA_000435335.1 Clostridium sp. CAG:964 | reverse complement strand
ATTTAAACGGGGATATTTCAAAGGAAAAGTTTATTCGTCAACTCACAGCGGCAACGGAAATTTATTTGACTGAATAGACTGGTATATTATGATTAGATTCAAATGTATATTACAAAATGATGAAACAGATTGCGGTCCGGCTTGTCTGGCCGCAATTTTTAGAAAATATGGTTTAAAGGTTTCAATAGCAAAAATCCGTGATATTGCGGGAACAGACAGACAGGGAACAAGTGCGTATGGTCTTGTTAGGGTGATTGAACACTATGGATTTCAGCAAAAGGTTGTAAGAACTGTTACTTAAAAGATTTAATTATCTTTCAGATGAACAAAAGCAGCAGATTAACATTACGCTCTATGCTTCGCTGATTCTTTCTAATGTACATTTTTACAAAGAAGATTTTCTAAATATTCTGACTGCAAAGACAGAATTTCAGCGCAAAAGGCAATGTCACATTGGATTAATAGTGCTTCAAACTGTGGCATACCTTAAATTCAAAAGTTCGCCAAAACTATGGTTAATTGGCTGACGGGTATCCTTAATTCATTTACATCAAATATCTCATACGGTTTTTCGGAAGTCTGTAACAACAAGATTAAAGTACTCACGCGTAACGCTTATGGTTTCACCAACTTCAAGTGCTTCCGTAATCGCATTCTTCATATTTTCTCACACCAAAATCAAAAATAAGTGGCAACTTAATTATCATCACTTGTTTAAATCAATTTTTCTTTTTACGGTTTTACCCCAGTTATTGACATAGAGCCTAAAAAATTGTGATAGGATAGTTGTTGCCTATGGTGAGGACCTTATTTTATTCAAAAATTTTCAACTTCATTTTACAACACACGATAAAATAATATGTAATGTTGTTTAAAATATTTGCTTACGAAATGCTGTCTGTTTGTTCAAAATTTAAAATATTTCGGAAATAGTTAACAGTTTTAATTGATTTTTCTCAACATTATAGGTA
>FR891303.1 GCA_000435335.1 Clostridium sp. CAG:964 | reverse complement strand
AATCAGCAGATTGTAGGTGGCGTGGAATGTTATCGCCGCACACAGCAGCAGGAAGCACAGAACGGTCACGCACACGCCGAGTAAAAACGCCAGAAGCCCGATGACGATGTATCCCAAAGCCGCACCGCCGTGAAAGATGCTTGTCTCCGTTTCAAAGCCCGCATAATCCCCAGTCCGGATGCTTGCGGCAATGCCGTGCATGGCGAGGGACGTGCCGATGAGCAGCACAAGGCACGCCGCCACGGCGGAAACCCTTATTCGGAAAACGACAGTATTATTTATTTTTTTCGACTCATTTGTTAATTCGTATTTTTCATTTTGAAATTCCTTTCCGTGTTTTTTAATTTTGGTAAATATATTTTACACAAACTAAAAGTTCTTTTTCCGTAAAATTTTTTGTAATTTTATTTTTTTGCCAAAAATTCCATATAGCTCTAAAACGGCAAAATTTCGCCTGTAAGCGATTTTTATTTTTAGGATAAAATAAATTATACGAAAAAATGGCAATTTCGCCCTTGATAATATACTTGATAATGGTGGTCTAAAAATGGCTTATCATACTTTGTATGGAGTTTATTAATTTTCTCGTTGCTGATTTTCTCTCTTAACTCTAAAATCTCAGTGTATTCATCATCTTTCATAAAATTCACCAATAATAGCTTTCAATTTAATTAACTCTTTTATAAATCAGTATATACGACTTTAACATTTCGTTCCTTGCTATTGAAGTTTTAAAAATAGAATGATATAATAACAGTATATTACATAAAAAGTGTAATAATAGTTTTTAATTGAGGTGATTATTTTGAAAAAGCTAAAAAAGCTGACTGCGATTTCACTTGTATTCATAATGATGCTTGGACTGTGTGTAACAAGCTATTCCGCAGTGGATACAGAAAGCAGTTCAAAAAATACTAATGCAGCCTTGGCAGAGGAACTGCCCGCAAAAAGGTCTGTACAGGCAGTACAGGCAGTACAGCCAACAGAGAACACAAGCAGCACAGAATTAAGCAGCATACCTGCAGTCGAGGAGGAAGAACCCACCAAAGCAGAGCCGAAATATTTGACATTGAGTCAAGCTGTGCTATCACTTGGCATAGGAGAAAGATATACCCTATGCTGTACACTGCCCGATGGCAGCATTGCAAGCAATATTAGCTACTCATCAAATAACAGCTTAGTGGCTAGGGTGGATTTCAAAACAGGCGAGGTTATCGCTGCAGGCACAGGCACAGCACAAATAACAGCCAAAACCCCGGGCGGCACCAAAGCTGTTTGCAATATAACTGTAGGCTATGCCCCATCATCTATAGTTATAAACAAAACCAAGCTCGTTCTTGGCATCGGCGAGCAGTTTAACCTTAACAGTTATCTCCCGTCAGGCTGTGCTTCATATAATACAGCCTACTCAACAAATAATGCTTTGGTGGCAGATGTAGTAAAAGACAACGGCTTGGTTACCGCCAAGGCTGTCGGCACGGCCAAGATAACGGTTAAAACCTATAACGGAAAAACTGCAGTTTGTGTTATAAATGTTAAAAAGGCTCCAAAAAGCATTTCACTAAACAAAAAACAAATTACACTGGGAATCGGCGAAAGGTTTGACCTTAACAGCTCCCTCCCGTCAGACTGCGGTGCATACAGCATAGTCTACTCCACTAATAACGCTAAAACCGCCGATGTAAAAAGAGCCGGTGGACTTGTTACCGCCAAGGCTGTCGGCAAGGCAAAGATAACGGTTAAAACCTATAACGGAAAAACTGCCGTTTGCACATTCACCGTTAAGCCACAAGCAAAGTCGGTTACTTTAAATTCAAAGGAAATTGTTATGTATGTAGGTGAAGCCTTTGATCTTAACAGCAGTATTCCCAAAAACACCGCCGCATATTACAGACTGTATTCAACAAGCAACGCAAAAACAGCAACTGTAACAAGAGGCGGAGGCATTGTAAAAGCACTAAAAGTGGGTACGGCAACAATAAGCTGCACGCTCAGCAACGGTAAAAAAGCAATCTGTAAGGTATATATAATGTCAAGCAGCAAAAAAATTGCCAATGTTCCGTTAATTGGCCAGCAAAAGCTTCCAACGGGCTGTGAAACCTGCAGTGCTGTTATGCTGCTTAATTACTATGGATATAATATATCAGAAACCTCCTTTGCTGATAAATATCTTATTAAAAGACCGCTTGGCTACGGCAAATACGGACTTGAAGGGCCCGATCCAAACTGTGCTTTTATCGGATCACCATATACCACCAACAGCTTTGGTGCGTATGCACCTGTTATGGCAAAATCAATGAATTCCTACCTAGCAAAAAAGTCCTATAAGGCAGTCAGCGTCAGCGGAAAGAGTCTTGAATATCTTGCTGGCAAGTACATTGCACAAGGACAGCCTGTAATGGTTTGGGCAACAATATATATGACCGCCTCCTATAAAACGACAACCTGGAGAGTTAATTACACAGACGAAAACGCAAGATATAAAAAGGGCAGCAGCTACACCTGGCTTGCAAACGAGCATTGTCTTTTGCTTACCGGCTATGACAGCAACTTCTATTACTTTAACGATCCATGGACCAACTCACGCATCGCCTACTCAAAAAGCGTTGTAAACACACGCTACAACGAGCTGGGCAAGCAGGCAGTTGTGATGGTAAAAAAATAAAACATATTTTCTTTATATCATCACCCTTCGTTCCGGAAAGAATCCTGCTAAAGTGATTATAGATTTTTCAAGCTTTCTGTCTCCAAGTCCTCAACTACAAAGTTGCCGTCATTGATTTTTGCCAATTATACCCGATATATAACTTTGTCAGGTTTTTATGTGCTGTATCTTGTGTATCTCACATTTATAGTTACAATTTAATGTGTTTTTATTATATCTTCAACACAATTATAATTGTGATTCAATAAGCTTTCAATTGTATTTTCCACAAAAAAGCTGAAAAGCGTTACATATCATAAAGTATAACTCATATAGAAAATTGCCGACGGAGCTTTGATTTGAAACCTCCGTCGGCTTTGTCTTGCTATCTTTCTCTGTCTTGGGAATGGCGATTGTGTGTGCGGCTCTGCTTTTTGATGGAAGAATTCTGCGAGTTTTCTAAAGCTCTCGGATTCTTCGGGCATATACTGCTTTTCGCACCCTCTTGCAAGATTGGAGCAAATGATGCTCATCTCCATTGGGGATAATTCTTTTTCTGTATGCGGCTTTTCAAGGGTTTCTTCTGCTTTAGCAGTTTCCTCTTTCAGCACAAAAGCATCCTTACCTGCACCGCAAAGCGGACGCTTGAAATCATCGGGCAATTCGCCTTCGGTTTCATGGATATATCCGCAGACTGTATATATATTGCTTCATATTGCCGCCTCCTTTAATTGAATAATAGCATATTTCAGATTACAATTCTGTGATGTTATCACATTTTTCAATGATTCCCGCAATGTCCGTGACCGCAGCCGTGGTCGCCGCAGA
>FR891302.1:22402-23584 GCA_000435335.1 Clostridium sp. CAG:964 | reverse complement strand
CGCCAAGTTATTACGCGTGCCGAGCACACAAGCAAAAAAATGCACCCAAGGGCATTCAGCCCTTTTGGGTGCGTTTTATAAAATCGTATTTATTCAGCTTAAATTACTTTGAACCGGAGGAAGCAGCACTTGTAGCCGCCTCTGTAGCAGGCTCTGTAATATAATTTGTGCAAGGATACTTCTCGATAGCGGCTGTGTTTACCTCGCATTTAACCTTTTTAGCCTGCTCCTTCACATCCTTTTGGAATTCCTCGCTCTTCATATTTACAAGTACGGAATAGCGTGTATTTTCATCAGACGCCAGCTTCTTTGCCTCGTCCTTAATGCTTCCTCTGTATAACAGGTAGCAGGTAGCACTGTCGCCGCCCTCGCCTACAGTAATATACTTAGCCTGTCCGTCCTTTAAGCCTTCTAATGTCTTTTCAATATCTTCACCAAGTCCGGCTTTCTTTAAGATATTTGTTGCTGTAATTGTTGGATCGGTCTTAATATTATAGTCCTTCATATAAACCTTAACCTCGTCCTCGTATGAAGTACCCTTGTTAATATCGGCCGCATATTTTTCAAGGTCGGATTTTATTTTCTTAATATCAGCATCACTCTTTTTTGTGTTTTTAGACTGATTGTTGCTGTCCGTAGATGTGTCATACAGCGGTACAGACAGGTAGCTGTAATTTACATAATTGTCCTCATAATACTTTTGCATATCGGCTGTGCTTACTTCCTTTTCGCCGCCCTCGCCATATATACTTTTAAATATGGCCTCCAGCTTTGCGGAATTTTCATAGCCGGCAGATACAAAGGAATCCTTGTTTACGCCAAGCTTCTCAAAAACAGTTTTGTAGTATGTCCAGTAGGAATCGGCGTTTTTCTTGTATGAAGAAATTTCTTCAGCTGTAAGCGAGAGCTTTTTATCCTCAAAGGTCTTGTTTACATATATGTAGTTCTTGCAGGCATCCTCTGTAACCTGGGCAATATACTCTTTAGCCGTTACCTCCTTACCGTCGTCATTCTTCAGCTTTTGGCTAAGAAAATCGCCGGTACCGTTTTTAACCTTTTGTGAAGCAGCTGTAAATGCACTGTAGTTATAGTAAATGTAACCGCCTATAGAAAGTGTAGACGAGTTGTCCTTATATGACCAGGACAAGTCCTGTGGATAGCTGCCGAAAATTGTAGCTTGTG
>FR891302.1:0-22394 GCA_000435335.1 Clostridium sp. CAG:964 | reverse complement strand
CTGCCGAAAATTGTAGCTTGTGTACAGCCTGCCAGTGCAGAGCCTGCTATAAGTGCAGCTGCAGCTACTGCAACTGACCTTTGTAATATTTTCATTGGAATACAGTCCTTTCTAACAGATACATATTCACACCCTGCTGTACAGTGCGCCTGTGCGCCCGCATATTTGCCTATTGCCGCAGGGTATTAGTATTAACCTAATTATTATACACTCTTTGTTGGTTTTTGTCTATGGAATTTTTCAAGATTATTCACATTTTCACATAATAATTTGCACATAAAAAACCGCCGGTAAAAACCGACGGTTAAAAATACAAAATATCAGTCGCTTGTGTATGGCAGCAAAGCAATGTGTCTTGCTCTCTTAATAGCAACTGTAAGCTCACGCTGGTGACGAGCACATGTACCTGTTACTCTTCTTGGAAGAATCTTAGCTCTTTCAGAAACATAACGGCGAAGTCTAGCTACATCCTTATAGTCGATATTCTCAACCTTATCCACGCAAAAAGCACAAACCTTTCTGCGACCCTTGCGGCCGCCACGGCGGTTTTCTCTCTCCGGTCTATCAGCCATTTTTATCGCTCCTTTATATAGTCTACAGCATACGCTGTGTTAGTTAAAATCAGAATGGAAGGTCGTCGTCACTTGGCAGCTCCTCAAAATCCTCAGGCATACCGCTTGTATATGCACCGGCTGTATTCTGCTGTGCAGGCGGCTCCTGTGGTGTAGGAACACCATAATTACCGTAGCTTCCGTTTGATGACCTTTCTCTTCTGTCCCCTGTAAAGTAAACATTGTCCGCAATAACCTCGGTAACAGAACGGTTGTTGCCGTCTCTGTCCTGATAGGTTCTGCTTTGCAATGAACCGTCGAGGGCAATCAGTTGACCTTTTGCGAAATATCTGCACAAAAATTCTGCAGTTTGTCGCCAGGCAACTACATTTATAAAGTCTGTTTGACGCTCTGCACCCTGCTTAACATAGTTGCGGTCAACCGCTACAGTAAAGCTGCATACAGATATGCCCGAGCCTGTTGTTTTAAGCTCCGGCTCTGCAACCAAACGACCCATCAATACTACTTTATTCAACATTAAATATCATCTCATTTCGCCAAAGTTACAACCATTCGTTCGTGTTTTCATTTTAAAAATTACTCAGCGTCTTTCTTAACGATTAGAGATCTTAGAACGCCGTCTGTAATCTTGTATCTTCTGTCAAGCTCTGCCGGGAATTCAGCCTCGCTTGTGAAGTTAAACAGAACATAATAGCCCTCAGCCTCTTTGTTGATTAAATAAGCAAGTCTGCGCTTACCCCATTCATCAACGCTGTCTAATGTTGCATTTTCAGAGATTAGAGCCTTAAACCTCTCGATTAGGGACTGAATACCCTCTTCGCCAAGCTTCAAAGAAATAACCAATACTGACTCGTATGCACCCATTGTTTCTGACATCTTCGTTGCACCTCCTTTTGGACATTTGGTCCCTTTTTCGGGGACAAGGATTTTTACTATTACGCATATTTCTACACGCATAACATAGTTATTTTACCAAACCGCTGCTGCTTTGTCAACACATAAAACAGCTTATTTTTTATAATATGCTGCAAATTTTTTTAATGCCGTTTCACCGTCGGACAATATTGCCGCCTTTAGCTCTACCAAGCTGCCAAACTTCGCCTCGCTTCTTACAAAATCGAGCAGCTGTATTTCTATGGTTTTTCCGTACAGACTGCCGCACTCTATTTTAGGCATCCAGGTTTCTGCAAGAGGAGCCTCGCCGGTGCATATGGTAGGCTTAATGCCGATGTTGGTTACGCCGCACACAGGCTCGCTGTCTTTACTAAGCCTTACGGCACTTACATACACGCCAAAGCGTGGCATAATAAGCTCCTGCGGTATAGGCTGGTTAAATGTAGGTGTTCCAAGGCGTCTGCCTATTTGCTTGCCCTTGCATACCGGCAGCGTATATGAATACTCCCTGCCAAGCATTTTGGTAACATCTGCAATTCTGCCCTGCTTTAGGTAGTGACGGATACGGGTGGAGCTTATAGGCTCGTCGTTATACATTGCCGGCGGAAGTGAAACCACCTCAATGTCATATTCACTGCACAGGTCACGCAGTGTTTCGCTGTTGGCTGTGCCGCCGCTGCCAAAATGGTAATTAAAGCCGCAGTAAACACGCTTTGCATTTAACTGCTTATGAAGAACCTGACTAACAAAGTCCTGTGCAGACATATTCATTATCTTTGTAAAGTCTAAGCTGAACATATGCTCCACGCCCAGCTCCTCCATATATCTCTGTTTAGAGCTGCTGTCTGTCAGATATGGTATTTTTTTGCCGGTAATAACCGATACAGGGTTTTGACTAAAGGTGACAACTGCAGGAGAAAGTCCCTTTTGCCGGCATTTCACCGCATTTCCTATAACCAGTCGGTGTCCCTTGTGTATGCCGTCAAAATGGCCCAGAGCAACAGCGGTGCTGCACTCAAGGGGCCGAATATTATTGTATACAATCATTTTAATTTCCTTTTTCTGCCTTAGTTTGTTTAAACAGTATCTTCATTTCGAGTACAGATATTATTACAGAGGTCACTATAAGCACTATGTCAATAGTACAGAAAAGCGAAAAGCTGTCTTGCAGCAGCTGCTTTTTGGGGTTAATCTCCATTGTAATAAATGTAACAACACTTTTTATGAAGTTATTTTCCAGACTAAGAGAATTATTGGCAGACGACAGCTCAACATTAAGTGCAAAGGTGAAAAATACGCTTATCAACAGCAAAAAGAGAAACAAGCCCGTAAACACAGGGATTTTCGGTTTGTTGATAAGATAATATACCAGTGTAGCTACGAGTGTGGCTGATATAATAATAATTAATATAGGGCTTATTACCATATTTATCTAACCTGCCTTCGTTTTTATTTATTAACAAGCTCAGCAAAAAGCTCTATAAATTATAACATAAATAAATACATTATAAAATACCTTTTTTCAGCAGCATAGCTGTTTTTAAAACTGCCGTTTGGGTTTTGCTGTCCTTTATTTCGTTATTAAGCACCATTTCAACCGCCGTGTCAATATTAATAGGAATAATATCAAGAAATTCGTCCTCGTCGGGGCAGTCCTGACCAAGCGATTCTATGCGGCAGAAAAACAGGTGAATTACCTCGGCTGTATAGCCCGGCGATGGGTAAAGCTCGCCTAGCGACCTGTAGTCCCTGCCAACTGCACCTACCTCCTCCTTTAGCTCTCTTATGCCGTTTTCAAGGGGAGAAGAGCCTTTTTCCAGCTTTCCGGCAGGTAGCTCAAGCACAACCTCGTGGTAAGGGTAACGGTACTGCTTTACAAAATAAAGCTGATTTTTTTCATTAAGGGCCGCAACGCACACGCCGCCCGGGTGGTTTACTACCTCTCGTGACGACTTGTGACCGTTTGGAAGCTCAATTTGGTCCAATGTTACATGAATAACTCTGCCGTCAAAGATTTTTTCACTGCTAAGTGTTTTTTCGTAAAGTTCCATTATATATCTCCGTTCTTATTATATATTTTACTTTTTCAGCATAGCTTATAAGGGAGTGATTAATTTGAATATAACAGAAGCCCTTAATTCTATGCCCTGTGACCAATACCTAAGACATCGCCTTTGCGAATATATTATTGACAAATATTTTTTCATCAGCTGTGCTCCTATCGGCAAAAGCGTGCTTGGCCGCACTATAGAATGCTATACTATAGGAAACAAGCCTAAAAAAGCACTGCTGTGCGGGGCGTTTCACGGTATGGAATGGATAACAGCCTCATTGCTGTATACCTTTATTATAAATATCAGCGAGGCAATAATCAACCATAAACCGCTGGCAAATAAAAAAATATGGGAGCTTTTAAGCGAACGGTCGCTTTGCGTAATACCCTGTGTAAACCCTGACGGCGTTGAAATAAGCATAAACGGCAGCGGCTCTGCCGGCGAACTACGGGATTATATAGAGCTTGTAAGCGGCGGCGACACACTGCACTGGCAAAGCAACGCACTGGGCGTAGACCTAAACCACAACTTTAACGCCGACTGGGAGAGTGTAAAGAAAAAAGAAATCGCACTGGGAATAACCTCTCCGTCAAAAACAAGATACGGCGGAGAACGCCCCGAAAGCGAGGCGGAAACCATAGTGCTGACAAAATTTTGCCGAAGCGGCAAAATTTGCAGTGCCATCGCCTTTCACAGTCAAGGTGAGGAAATATACTGGGATTTTGGCTGCAGAACACCGAAATGCAGTCTTGAGCTTGCACAGGATATGGCAGAGCTTAGCGGCTACACCGTGGCACAGCCCGAGAGCATAGCAACAGGCGGCGGTTTTAAGGACTGGGTAATAGAGGAACTGGGAGTGCCTGCCTTTACAGTAGAGGTGGGAAAAGGTGAGAATCCTCTTGACATAAGCCAGCTTTCAGACATATACAGCAAGACCGAGGGTATTATGGTAAAATCCCTTATAATGTAGCCGCTCGACTTCCTAACTACAATATATGACAATAATGCAACCTATTTGTTATTGTTTTGTTGTTGCCTCCCTTTGCACTATATGGTAAAATTTGTCTGTGAGAGATAGTGTAGGTTAGGGATAGTTTCACAAAATTTTGAATATTACTTTGTTAACTTTATATTTGGACTCCTCCGGTAAAAAACTACAGCTGTCACTGTAGTTTTTTATCATTTACGGGATTCTTTTTTTATTTATGCTTTTCTATAGGACTGTTCTGCCTTGCTACAGCATAAACGGCATATTTTGCTGTGCAAGGCTGTAAAAAAGCTAAGGCATACAAAAGCCGACAAAGTTAAAAGCTAAAGGAAATTTTACAATTTAAGGGGGATTTTATTTGAAAAAAATAATATGTCTTAGCTTTTCTTTTTTAATGGTTATTGTTACGGTAATAAATTTTTTAAACTATTCCGGTAACAGTACAATGTTGGTGTTTGATAACACAGATGATTTGACTGTCATAACCAACGATAAAATTTCAAACACCCAGCTTATAAAGCTGTTGGTAAAAACAGCAAAGGAGCTTAACACAGATGTAGCTTTCCAAACTTGGAGTGACGACCTAAGCGTGCGAAAGATTTACAAAACAAACAACACAGATGACTTTTTGAACCTTGATATTTATGGTGAAAGTCAAAAGCTTTCTGACAAGCAGTGTATTTCAACATTGTCACAGGTTAAAGGCTATACGGTTATACCGCTGAATATATCTAACTTTCAGTACGACACTACAGTGTACCCTTTAACCGAAAGCAACTATTCCTCTGTAGACAGTACAACCTTTAAGGTAAGCAGTGAATTTGTAGGCGATTTCCAAAGCGTTCTTGAGAAAAACGGCATTGAACTGGTAAGCTTTTCACTGCCTTTACAGGCGTTTTTGAATGTGTATAATCCGTTTACAAACAGCGTTTGCCCTTTTTTAGTGGTTCTGTTTTCAATATTTATTTACTTTTTAAATAACGCTAAAAGGCATACGCTAAAAAGGCTTGAGGGCTATTCGTCATACAGAATTATGCTGGAGGAAATTGGAACGATTTTGTTAAGGCTGGCAATTATATTTGCAGTAGTAGAGGTGCTTAATGCTGTGCTGTTTGCAATTCATAGCATTAACCTATTGCCACAATACCTACAATACACAGCAAGCTCTATACTGACTGTTTATATTCCGGCTATAATTTTTGTCACACTGCTTTCCTCTGTAGCAGTTATTTTTCACAACAACAATCTTTATATTAAAGGCAAAGAGAATAAAACCTTTGTTCTGATTTTATCAGCAGTAATTAAAACTATACCAACTGTGCTTATGTGCGTAATGCTGATAGATTCAATAAACGCCCTAGGCTATTCCGTAAACAAATATATTACGGCTAAAGAGGCTCACACTCGCCTTTCGGGATATACTTCTGTGCGTATGACACCTGTCACAAACAGTGCCAATGATAAAAATATGCAAAATTTTTATCTGCGTTCCGTAAAGGAATACAACGCCATAACAACAGCGTCAAGCTATTACGAAAAAATAGACAGCCAATTGACCAAAGATATATTATACGAATTCAACGGTGAAAACGATTTATCATACCAATACAACGACGAAAATGATTTATTATACGAATACGACAAATATGTAAGCAATAAAATCCTTGATGTAAATGCAAATTATTTTAAGATTAACCCTATTTATAAGACTAACGGCGAATTAGTTAGCGAGAAAGACTTTGCTAAGGATAAATACAACCTACTGGTAGCCGAAAACGCAGAACATACTGACGCTTTAATTAAATATGTAAAAGGTTATCTTCAAATTGGGGACAGCGACTTTAATGTTATTTACTATAAAGAAAACCAAAGGTTTTTACTGATTGATGCGGGTAACACCAGTGCTTATGCTGTTGACCCTTATGTTAATATTGCAGAGGGAATACGCTTTAAGCGAATTAAAAATTATTATCCTAGCGAAGTAACCGGAAATCAAAACCAATTTTTGCTAAAGCTAGACTCTACTGATTCGTACAGCAAGGTGCTAAAGCTGGCAAAAGAAACAGGCGTAGAGCAATCTATACTGGATGTTCAAAGCACAAGCGCCATTATCGCAACTGAATTTGAAGCTGCAACCGACAATCTGCTTGGAAACGCAATCCAAACAGTTCTTTACGCATTTTTGTATGTGTTCTTAACGGTGTTCTTTATTAAAACCTATCAAGAAACCTACCAGTCCCAAATAGCCGTTAAAAAGCTTAGCGGCGGCGGAGTATTTATGCTGCACAAAAAGTACATATTGGCGTCTGTAATAATGCTTATGCTGACTGTTTTGGGTGTGGTAACACAAATGATTGTACAAGAGATGCTGTACACCACGCCGATAATATACGGTATAGCTACGCCTATTATTTTGTGGGTAATAGAAATGATATTCTTTGCACTTTATGCAAGCAGACTAACCAGAAAAAACATATTGGAAACCTTAAAGGGGGTAAAGTAATGAGCATAGTGTCACTAAAAAATATTAACAAAAAATTTGACAACAAGGTTATTTTTAAGGATTTTAATTTAGATGTAGATGAAGGCGAGTTCCTTTGTATAAAAGGAGTAAGCGGAGCCGGAAAAAGTACCCTGCTTAACATTATAGGTATGCTTGAAAAGCCGGACTCCGGCACACTTGAAATAGACGGTATAAAGAATCCACGCTTTAATTCCGCAAAGGGTATAGGTCTGCTTAGAAATACAATTTCGTATTTGTTTCAAAATTACGGCTTAATCGAGGAAGAAACGGTTATTTACAATTTAAAGGTTGCCACCCACTACCTGCACTACAGCAAAGAAGAACGCAATAAAAAAATAGCCGAGGCTCTTGAAAAGGTCGGACTAATGGGTTATGAAAAAAAGAAGGTGTACCAGCTAAGCGGCGGCGAGCAACAAAGAGTAGCAATGGCAAAAATACTGCTAAAGCCCTCTAAGCTTGTTTTGGCAGACGAGCCTACCGGCAGCCTGGACGGTGCAAACCGTGACGAGATACTGGGGCTTTTGCAGGAAATGAACAAAAACGGCAGAACAATAATAGTTGTTACCCACGACCCACAGGTAGATGCCTACGCTACCAAACACCTGGTTATAGGCAGCGACAACAAGTAATTTTTAAATGCATTTGTAAATTTTTGCGGCTACAAATTACATAAGAATAGCTCTTACAGGCTGTTATTTACAAATTAAATTACATTTTTAAAGAGCAATAGGCTCAATAAAATCTGCAAAATTTTAATTGAACCTCATAATAAATATCCAACAATATAAAGCTCTCACAATTAAAATATGAAACTAAAATTCCCACAACAAAGCACCTTGTAAACCGCCAAAAGAATTAGACCTTCGGGCTTAACCTTTCGGACTGTCTATTTGTAATATACAGTGCTTGTTGTGGGGATTTTTTATTTTCGTACAATATTTTGGTGTATCATTTTCAGTTCATTTTTAGTAAAGCGTTTCAATACAGTGCCTTAGTGTAGTATTCAATGCAGTATTTTATTTATAGGCAATTCAGCATCTAACTACCGGCTTAAATTTCCAAATGAATTAAATGTGCAATTCCCGGGGTGCTTTCTCCCTGCTGATTTGCCGTAGGCGACATTAACGCACCTGTGGCGGCAACAAGTATATTTTTAAGTTTGCCTTTGCACATATTTTCTAGTATATAGCCACACAAAACACTTCCGCAGCAGCCGCAGCCACTGCCTCCGGCGTGTACATCCTGCTTTTCAATGTCATATATCATCATTCCGCAGTCGTTGTGTAGACGGGAGATGTCTATGTTTTCTTTTTGCAGAAGCTCTAAAAGCAACTGCGAACCGGTTCTTCCAAGGTCGCCTGTTAGAATAAGGTCATAGTCGGAGGGCTTTGTTTTTGTGTCTATTAGAAAGGACTTTATTGTGTCGCAGGCGGCAGGAGCCATTGCCGCACCCATATTGTTAATATCGGTTACACCCATATCTACCACCTTGCCAATGGTACAGTGCTTTAGTCTTGGACCGTTTCCATACCGAGAAACCACTATTGCACCACTGCCCGTAACCGTCCACTGTGCCGTAGGTGTCCTTTGACCACCGTATTCCAGAGGAAAGCGAAACTGCCTTTCAGCCGAGCAAAAATGTGACGAGGTAACAGCCAAGGAATTTTTGCAGTAGCCGCCGTCCACCATAAGCCCCGCCAGAATAAGGCTCTGTACCATTGTAGAGCAAGCACCGTACTGTCCCAAAAACGGTATGTTAAAGCCACGAATACTGTAGCCGGTGCTTATGCATTGGTTTAAAAGGTCGCCTCCAAATGCCAGCTGAATAAGCTCGCCGCTTATTTGTGCTTTTTCCAGTGCAATTTGTATGGCCTCCTTTTGGAGCATACTTTCCGCCTGCTCCCAGGTGTCACAGCCCAGCTTTGTATCGTACTCTATTTTGTGGAAATACTCCTTTAGCGGCCCCTCGCTTTCCTTTTTGCCCGCCACAGAGCCAAAGCCCGCAACGACTGGCTGATTGCTGTATGCTATAGTATATCTTCCTATTCTGCTCATACATAACTCCTTTACAAAATCCATTATACCTAAAGCCCTTAAAAGCTTAAAAATATTTAAACCTTTTGGCAATAGTACAGCTTTATAATTTATTTTGTCCACAAGAGCGAAAAATAAATACATTGTTTATATAAATTTTAAAGAAATATTCCAATAACCAATACACAAACGGTCTGCGGTAAAAATCCGCAAGCCGTTTGTGCATTTTAAAAACAGTTTTCGTTTTATTGTTTTTCTCCAACCATTAACACAGAGCCCAAGATTAAAGTACTCAAGCGTAATGCTTATGGTTTCACCAACTTCAAGCGCTTCCGTTATCGTATTCTTCATATTTTTTCACACCAAAATCAAAAACAAGTGGCAACTTAATTATCGCCACTTGTTTTAATCAATTTCCTTTTTACGGTTTTCCCCCAACTATTGACATAGAGCCTCAAAAACAAGTGGCAACTTGATTATCGCCACTTGTTTTAATTAATTTTCCTTTTTACGGTTTTACCCAAACTATTGACACAGAGCCTTTCTTTTTACGGTTTTACCCCAACTATTGACACAGAGCCTGATTTATTATTTTGTTAATGAAACAAACTTCTTGATTTACTTATTGATTTTTAACATTTGTTTTTTGCTGCCTTAATGACGGCTTGATTTGTTGCACCCTTTTTACAGTGCTCGTAATTTACAGGCTTTCAAACTTAGATTTTGAGAAATCAATAATTCTGCTGCCACTGCCTGTTACTGTTGTTTGTGCATAATAGGTTGTGCCTTTATAAATTTGAATGATATTAATTAGAAACCATTGGTTTAGCATCTACACTCGGAGATTATATTTGTTGATCATCAGAGGTAGCCAATAAAGATTCTATTTCACTGCTGTTATTTAATGAATATTTTCTTCCTACTAATGCCCAATCCGAATTATCTTCAATTTGATATTTTTTATTTGATTCTGCATATTTTTCAGCGGTTACTTTTTCGTCATTTACCCAATAAACCGGAGTATCAACCATATCGTTATCTATTAAATGTGAAGAATAGACTTCTTTCATCTCATCGTCAATTAGCTGTGCAGCCCAACAAGACTCTGTGCCTTGATGCATATTCCAATTTACAATTGTTTTTTCTTTTTCGTTATAGAATAAACGACCGTAAACTGAAACAACATCTAACTGCTTTATAGAGCCATTGCTAACTGTATACACTTCACAGCTTGAGATTGCAAAAGATGCGGGAGAAATAAGCAATTCTGGGATACCATTTTGATCAATATCCAGTAATTCAAAAGCAGAGTCATTATTTATTCCGCTTTTTTAAAATTCAGTCATACATTCTTTAAGTTTAGATTTATAGAGTTTTTTCCATTCTGCATTATCTGTTTTCTGATTTTTATATCCAAGCCTTTCTAGTGTTTTTTTTGTATCTTCTAATATATTCTGATCTTCAAAATCAAACAAAAACAATTTATTGTCAGTACCAGAACTCATAAAAGATTCAATACAAGACTTATACTCCGACTTAGACATATTTTTACCATTGACAGTGTAGGATAGATTATCATTCGAATGGGAATGTATACTATCATTTGAATAGTATGAAAAGCATTTATTTAATGAATCTTTCTGTAATTTACTCCATACACCTTGTTCATATTCGGTATTTAAACTATACTCTGTCAGCAAATATGTATTTTCTTTATTAACCAGATATTCAACAAATGGATCAACACTTGTTCCATAGTTACAAACATTGCCCTTAAAAATTGAAACAGCTTTACCATTGTTATAAACATATATTTCCTGCGTATTTGCGTACATATCATTATTTTCTGGATAAACACAGTATAATTCTTCTTTTCCATCACCGTCAAAATCTATTAATCTAACAATAGACAAACCAATATAATAATTTTCTTGACTTAGCCTTGCTTCTCCATGCTTTGAGATTAAATCTTCAACTATTTTTAAATATGTTGCATAAATATCATCATCAGATACATTGTCATTATTACTTTGCAGAAAATCAATCAAATGACTGTTATCAAACTCATCAAGATATTTCTGATTATCTGATGGTAAAAATCCATAAACATTATCATCATTTGTAGTATTAGCATTTTTCATGACATTCATTGTTTTTGCAATACTTTTGTTTATATCATTTTGATATTCAATCAATGGTTTAATATTATTTTTTGTCGAATCACTTTTACCACAAAGCGAACCCAATGCCGCATTTCTCGTAGTATAGCAAGACTTTAAATAAATATAGCAATATTGAGAAACAAAATATAGTTTTTCAGGTGTAATATTATCTATATCATTAAAAGTATTATCTCTGACTGATAGATAATTTAAAAACGCATCTGACTGAAATATCTGTGAATACATAGCTAATTCAAATTTATCTGCTGAATCTAAACCGTTTGAAATAAAAGGGACTACATTTGACGCTATGTTCCAAACAAATAAAGCAACATTTGCTTGTGTTCCTAACCCTTCACCAACTGACGCTACATCTTTAATTAAATCATCTTTATTTTCATCCCAAAATCTTTTAATTGAATATGTAGCAATATTTTCAGATAATTTTTCCGAATAGTTTTTCATAGAGCCAGACATAGCTTTAGGAATATCAGCGTTTGAATTTGAAGAATTCAAATATTTTTTTAATGCCGAGAGAGCAAATTTATCTTGTTTTGTAAATTCTTCTCCATATCCTACAAGTTCAGTTAGTTTTGATATTACATTTAAAACCCTTGTTGCATCAGAAATACCATTTTGTATATCTATTATTTTTCCGCCGGTTTCTGAAAACCATGTCTGCTTATCAAGTGCTTTCTCAAATTCTCTATAAGTACGATTGTACATTGCTGTGGATGAATTCCCTGTTTTCAAATCTTTTAATGCATTGTTACACATTTCATAATACATTTCCACTGAATTATCAAGGTTTGTTGAACGAGTTGTCAGCAGTTCCCCTAATTCCCCATCGGCATCAAACATATCAATCATAAGATTCATACTGTCAACAGTAGCATTCAATTCTTCATCTGATTCTGTACAAATTAAAAGAGCTAAGTCTTCACCATATCTAGCATCATATGATGAAGAATCCATTATAAATGATTGAAACAACTCCGCCCATGAATATCCCTCAAAATCAAGGATTCCATTAAACATATTGATTAAATGACTATCTGCGGTTAAAATACCTACATCTATATTTTCGTACCCAAAATCTTTATTCCATTCAAAATTATAATCATTCCGTTTTTTTAAAATGTCATTAAAACAGTCAATTATATTTTTATTTGGCATATCAATTAGTATGCAGTCATCAATAATTAACATACCACTATTTAATAACAATAAAGAGTATTCAAATGGTATCCAGTATCCATTAGCATTTTTTATGCTTTTAAAAGGTGCCTCATATTTTTTAGACATTTTTGTAAAAATCATTTTTTTGACAGTGGTATTTTCATAACTGAATATAACAAGCATTTTTGGTATGCTATCATTATCCGTATTTTTAATAACAATGTCATTCTCAACACTAGAAAAAGTGTAACCCAAACGAGTTGCCAAACTTTCAGCATTAGCATAAACATTACCGTCTTTCACCATCAGTTTTAATTCTTCAGGATTACCTCTATTATCTGAATATTCTACCTTTACTGTTTTATAATCTTCAGAATTTGTTGCTGAAACAACAATCGGAATAGAGTTTAATAGAATTATACATATCAATAATATACTAAGAATCTTTTTCATTTGACTTCACTCCTTCAGAATATTTTTCAGTAACCGAAGAATACATTTTGCTATATTCATCTAATAACCCACCTGTAATAGCGTTAATAAACTCCTTATTTCGATAATTTATTACTATATTATCAGATTCTATCTTATACGATAAGGAAATTTGTGATTTTTTATTTTCGGCTGTCTTTGCGTATTCAATGATATACTTTGATAGTTCTGCTTGATTCATTTTCAAAAGATTCTCTTTATCATTAAAGACATTTTCCATATTTGGTGCATCAACCTCATAGTTGATTGTATTGCTGGTAACATCAACACATTTAACTGAAACTTCAGAAAAAATATCCTTTAAAATACCGTTTGAAGATGCATTACTAGTTTCAAAACTTTTGTCTAAATCAGAACTAAAACTAAATTCACTACCAAAAATTAGTTTGCTGATTTGTTTTGTATCATTTTGTTCAAATGCTGTTGCTATGTTATTAGCTTCTTTTTCTATATCGTCTTGACTAATAGATACAGATGAAACAATTTCTTCATTATTATTGTTTGAGCATCCGTACAATGTAAAACAAAAAACACTCATAATCACACAACAGATACACAATAATTTTTTTGACATTCATCTCACCCTTACAATTAATTTATAAATATTTAAGTATATTTTATCGAAAATATTCGTTATTGTCAATACAATATTTGTTATCCTATGTTAAAGTTTTGTAGGTTTACAATAGATGTGAGACTGAAATCAAAAAAAATAGAAAAAAGTGATTGAGTTCGTTAGAATATAGTCACCACAACAAAATCCCTAACGAAAGGACTCAATCACCATGGATAGTATAACACAAAACAAACGCTATTTGCCACATGAATTTCAACAAAAATAAACTCTGTCAAATTATACAGACAAACAAAGGACATTGGGTTTGTGTGTCGGCGATATCACATATCAAAGGCATCATTAATGCGGTGGAATAAACAATATGACGGAACAAAAGAATCGCTTGAGCCAAAGTCTCACAAACCACTGACACCACACCCAAATTCACATACCGAAGAGGAAATAAAGTGGATTAAGGATTACCATCGAAGAAATCCGAACATCTCGATTTGTGAGTTATACGGAAAGCTTCGTGAAGATAAAGCGTATTCCCGGCACCCCGGATCTTTGTACCGAGTATTTGTACGTCTCGGGTTCAGGAAAAAGGTTGAATCTACAAAGAAGAAATCTAAACATCTCGGTAAATACGACACACCGGAAACTATTGGTGAAAAGTGGCAAATGGATGTGAAATATGTTCCGAAAGCTTGTGATTCGAGGAATGAAAAAGAACAGTGCTATCAGTATACCGTTATTGAAGAAGCGTCCAGAAAACGATTTATTTACGCATATCAAGAGCAAAGCAGTTATTCCACGGTTGACTTTTTCAAGCGTGCCATAGTTTATTTTGGATACGCACCGAACATATTGCAAACCAATAATGGCAGTGAATTTACACATACGCAAAAGACGAAACGAATACATCCGTTAGATGTGTTTTGCAGCACTTACGGCATTGTACACAAGACGATCCGCCCCAGAACACCGTGGCACAACGGCAAGGTAGAAAGAAGTCACCGCAATGATCAAGAACGGTTTTACAACCACTTGAATTTCTATTCATTCAATGATTTGCAAGAACAGATGAAACGCTATCTCTATCGGTCAAACAACATCCCGATGGCTGTTCTTGGATGGAAATCGCCGAACCAGAAGCAGCACGAACTCAGTGGTCGGTAAATTGCCGTTTTTTCGGGGCATCTTTCGCTCACTCCTCCGCTTACGCTCCGTCGTTCACTCTCTCTGCCCCGAAAAACATATTCTAATCAGCTCTTTTTATTTTTTTATTTTTGGGTCTCACATCATTGACTAATGTACACAAGATTAAAGTACTCACGCGTAACGCCTATGGCTACACCAATTTTAAACGCTTCCGTAATCGTATTCTTCATATTTTCTCTCACCAAAATCAAAAACAAGTGGCAACTTAATTATCGCCACTTGTTTTAATCAATTTTCCTTTTACGGTTTTACCCCAACTATTGACACAAAGCCGAAAATTTCTTGCTTTATCCCCCCAACCACTGACACAGAAAATTTTTTCTGTTTCTCCCAACTATTGACATAGAGCCTTTATATATACACTTGGCTGCACAGCTGCACCTCATAAATGACAATTACAGCAGCCATCTTGATAATTTGTTGCACGACAAAAAAGAGAGCAGTTAAAAACTACTCTCTTTTGGCTCCCCCAACTGGGCTCGAACCAGTGACATCATGATTAACAGTTTGATTGTGTTTTATTATACAAAGCATTGCCTGGCACGGACAATGCAATTCCTTTGAGCCGTCAACATATATGTTTTACTGTTACCGCTGGGGGTTCTTAATATATGGATTATTATATACTGCCCTATTTTCATTAGATAAATTCTGTTGTTGATATTGGTAAGGCTGCCAGTAAGCAGCTTGGTAGTTATTGTAATTTTGTTGTTGTGCTATTGTTGCTGTTTGGTTAAGTAGTATCCGTTCAAGTGTTTCATTGTTTTTCTGTATTAATTTATTCTGTTTTCGTGTGTTGCTCCAAATCATAGCCAACAATAATAAAATTAGCACAGTACATAGTATAATTGTTGTTACAACTCCGCCTATAATTAGTGCTGTATTATTTGTACCCATTTTCACTATCTCCTTTATTTATTTTATATTTATTTTTCCAAAGTTATTATTTATATCAATTTTATTTTTTGTTATGTAGTTGGGCTTAGGATTACTAGTTAATCCTGTAATATAATCCATTGAAACATTATAAAACTTAGCTAGTTTTATAAGATTTTGTATAGATATTTCTCTTAAGCCTTTTTCATACTTGCTATATGCTGTTTGTGAGCAATTTAGAATTGTAGCAATTTGTTCTTGTGTTAAATCTCTATCTTCCCTTAATTGCTTAATTATTTCATTATATTGCATAAAACCACCTTTTTATTTCATTATAACAAACAATATAAATTTTTATTAAATTATAGTCCATTATGGCTTGATTTTTATGCCACAATGGACTATAATATTGTTAAGCCGATTTGGCGTATTTTTAAAATTTATTGAAAGTGAGAGTGATTAAAAATGTCATACATGAAAGGAAAACCTGGAGAATGGTATCAAAACGAACACATTGGCGGTTACTATGATGAGGATGGATATCTAGAAGTGTGTGTGGAGTTTGGCAGTGACGCTGACTTTGACACGTATGCAGTAGAAGTTATGAATGGCGATGGTTACTATGATGAAGATGGAATGTTTCGTCGTTATGCAACAGCAGAAGATTAATTAAGTGTTTGGCGGTTTACAGCAATTAAAAAAGCTACCTAGCTGAACGGAATGGAAGCTTTCCGCCCTCTCACTATATAAAAATAAAAGGAGGAAACAAAATGTCAGAATTAAAGAAAGTGCTGGGCTACAAAATCGGAGATTTTGAGACAGACAGAGGCGAAAAGGTACATTTTACACATCTATATGTGTGTTATCCGAAAGAAGGGGTAACAGGTCTTGCAGTTGATATCTTTAAATGTCTTAGTGACGATGTGCTAAAGGATGTTAAGCCTGGAGACTTTGTAACTGCTTACTTTAACGAAAACAAAAAAGTGCAGCTCTTAATGGTCGAAGAGCCTAAGTCGGAAGACTTGCTTGAGTTTGGCGAAGCTGTAAGCGTTGACCGGCTCACCGAGGAGGCTTAACGGTGGATTTAATTTTGGGTATGGCATGCGGTATTGCTGTATGCTGTTTAATCAAAAAGTTACAGCAACTATCAGACAATAAGTTTACTGCTGGCGAAGAGGAACAGTGTAAAAACTGTTGTTTTAAAAAGGCAGTAATGGAGAGCTTAGACGATGAACAAGCTTAAAGTGCTAATAACTGTGATTGCCATTGTATCAATATTAAGCTGTGCTACTGTCGTATCTGCCATTGATACGACAGAGCCGGCAACAGAACAGCCAACTGTAAATGCTACAGAGCCGGCAACGAAACAGCCAACTATAAACACTACAGAGCCGGCACAAAAAGATGTAGCATATATGTTAATGTTTTGCATTGGATCTATTACTGGTTGTTTATTTGCTCAAGCCTTTAGTTTTTGGAAGTGGTAATATGGATTGTTTTTATGATTTGTTTTATAGTTTTGGTGCCGGTGTGGGCTTTGGCTTTGGCTTTTGGACTTTATTAAGTTTACTTGGATATGGCATTAATAAAGCTTTATCTTTAATAAGTCATGGTTGACAACTCTTAATGAGTAATCATAGATACTAATTGAAAGGGGGTGTAATAATGTTGTCAAAGATTAAGAACTTTTTTAAGCGTAATGCAAAGCCTTGTGTAACTGCTCTTGCTGTAGCTATGGTATCTGCAATGTCTTGTTTAACATGTTTCGCAGCTGAAAACGATGCTTCTCTTCAAAGTGCTTTTTCAACCGGTATTGCCGGCGTTAAGGACGAGGTTCTCGGCTATCTTGCACTTGTTGTTCCTGTTGCGATTGGTATTGTTGTTGCTTATATTGCAGTTAAAAAGGGTATAAGTTTTTTGCGTGGCCTTATTGGTAAATAAGCTCTGTGCACATTCCTTAAAGGGGTTGGGTCTAATCCCAATCCCTTTTTAGCAACTTATATGCTTTTAGATTGGAGGCAAAGTAATATTTGTTTTAGCTGTTTGTTACCTCTGAAAAAATTTAAATGTCCTCTTTACGCAGCGTTTTAATCGTGTACAATTGTTTGTCCGACACTCTACTTTTTAAGCTTATATGCTTTTGAGTTGTCGGCACGGCAACCAAACACGATTAAAAAAGCGTAGTCAAGAGGCTTCCATTTAAAATTTTTCAGAAGCTGCAATTTTAAAAATTGAAAAGGAGTGAGAGTATGACTATGTCGTTGTATAGTGGTTCGCCTGGCAGTTATAAATCATATCACGCAACAGATGATATAATACATTGGGTTGGCAGAGGTAAAAATGTAATTGCCAATTATCCTGTTAATGCTGCTAAATTTTATAAAGGTGTTAGGCTTAAGCGTTGCGGAAAGTTTGTTTTTAAGCCTAACACAGAACTAACAATTGATTATTTGCTTAAGTTCGCAAAAGAAAATCATAAGCCGGGTAAGCTTAAAGCACAAACATTAATTGTTATTGACGAGGCAAGTATTATGTTTAACGCTCGACAGTTTGACAGGCAGGATCGTATGGAATGGGTTAACTTTTTTGCAAATCACAGGCATTTTAATTTTGATGTTATTTTGATAGCTCAAAATGACAGAATGTTAGATCGTCAAATAAGAGGCTTGTTGGAATACGACATTAAACATCGTGCATTAAAAAACTGGAACTTAGCTGCTGCTATTGCAAGTCTTGTATTCAGGGGACTGTTTCATTGTGTTGAATACTGGTACCCGTGTAAGATTAAAACTGCAACTCATTTAAAGAGGTTTAACAAGCGTATAGCAAATTGTTATGACACGATGGCGTTATTTAATTTTAAGGATAATAAGTCTGAGCAACTGCCAGAAGCTGCTAAGCAACCAGCAAAGCAAACGGCACGCTTAGATGTTGAGGCATTAAGGCTAAAATTGAGGGAAAAGCGGGGTGCTACAAATGCTTAAGAAAAAACGATTTTGGGAAAAGCTATGTACTGTGTTGTTGTGTTTAGTGCTGTGCTTTACTTTAGTTGTAAACAGCGTTGTAGATGTTTTTGCTAATCCTGTTGCAGTTGGTTTATTTGAACTTATACTTGCTATTTTAGCTGCATGTGGCATTACTTTTGGTACTGTTGCTCTTGCTCATGATGGGGTTGATGCATTTACGAGCGGTGCAAGCAGTGGCGTTATGGATTTGCTTAATTCAAAACTTGCTGAAATTGCTACTTTAGCAGCTACTGCAGGTGTTGTTTATACTATTGGAATTAATTTTTTAAGCGAGCAATGGCAAATGATAACTGCTGATGTTGTAAGGATTTTTGGCGATTATACTGCATTTGATACAGTGTTTGATTTAACAAGTCAGCTTGACAATAATATTTTGTCGAAAGATAACCCTTTAAAGTGGTCTTGGTACATAACAGCTGATAATTATAATAAGGTATCTTGTAATAAGTTTATTTTTGAGTTTATAGGCTCGAATAGCAGTGCTTCTAGCTCTTTACCATCTGTTCTTGGTAAACCATCAAATGGTATTAATGCTGTAAGCATTGGTGATTTTACTTTTTATTCTTATAATAGTTATACTTCTACTGCTCCGATTTCTGTTTATTTTTCTCTTAATAATTCGACTTATGGCGGTCTTATTGGATTTAATTTTGTTGGTCAAACATTAGGAATAACTAGCAAATATATGTACTACAAAGGTAAACCTGTTACAGCTACTAAAGTTGGTCAAGGATATAGATTGTCTACTAGTATTTGTGCTGATATTGGTAAATCGCTTAATTTAAGTGATAGTATATGTCCGGACGGCATTTTTAGTGAAAATACATTTGCTAAATGGTTACTAAATATTGGTAATGGCGTTATCGGCGATGATATACCTAGTGTTGGTGCTCTGCCGGGTAACCCTGGCATTGATACAACGGCTTATCCTGGCAACGATACTTGGCACGATGGCATAGATGATGTTGCGACCGGTAGTCCTAGCATTGGTATTAGTGTTCCAACGGATGTTAGCGATGATGATATTGCAACTCTTAATCCCAGCAAAGCCCGTGACTATAGTAATGCTGATGTTAAAGACAAAGACGTTACAACCGGAGATAATGACAAGCCGGGAGATAAAGACGATGACAAGGACAAGACCGGCACAACGCCTAAAGTTCCTGCTGTTTCGTTGCCTGAAATTTTGTTTAAAGAAAAATTTCCGTTCTGTTTACCGTGGGATTTGTACAACCTTTTTGCCGTGTTAGCTGCTGAGCCTGAAGCTCCTAAATTTGTAATACCATATAAAAATAATATGCTTGGCATTGATGAAGAATATGTACTTGATTTTTCAAAGTATGAAGACGCTGCTAAAATTATAAGATTTTTTACCGGTGCAGGATTCGTACTAGCTTTAATTTTAATTTCCCGTAAACTGACAGGAAGTGAGTAATAATGGATTTATCACAAATATTTAATTCTATTGGTGAGGCGATTAATAATGTTTTCCAGTGGATTGTTGATTTATTGCCTGATAGCCCTTTTCAATCTCTTGATATATCTCCTATCAAGCAATATTTAAAATGGATTAATTGGTTTATCCCGATTGATTTTATTTTAAAAATATTATTACTTTGGCTATCTGCGATAGCAGCATATTATGTCTGGTCGATGGTTTTACGCTGGATAAAAGCTATTGACTGACGGGGTGCCCCGTTTCGGGGCGGGGCCCTGTCGGTCAGGCATTATATAAGTAAAGCAACGCACAGTTTATATGCTGTGCGTGAGAGTAGCAAGGCTAATAGCTACTCTCTACCTACAATTACACTACAAACTATATAGATGAGAGGTTATGAAATTATGAATGCTTTGGTATCTGAATTAAAAAATAAAATCTTAATAGACTGGTTTGCGATGACAACAAGTATTTGTGAACCGGAACAACTTATTGAAATGCTCGGCATGGAAAATTGCCCTTTTCTTGAAACATATGGTGCTAGGGGTTGGAAAAAGAGATTGTATTTTTCCGGTGTTTCAATCCATTTCGATGGTCACACGTCATCAACCGATGGTAAGATATGGCTTGAGATGTCCGGTCAAGGTTGCCGAACATTTGAGAGTTTGGGTCATGGTGATTTTAATGTATTGTTTGATTATGTTTTGCATAATCAAGAGGGTGTTAATATTACTCGTATTGATGTTGCTTATGATGATTTTACCGGATTGCTTGACCTGGAAGCTATTACACAAGATACACTGCATGGTAATTTTGTTTCAAAGGCTCGCACCTGGGATGTTAATATATCCTCAGGCGGTACTTGCGTTACTCACGGTTGCAAGCGTGGCAGCGTTATTATTCGTATTTATGATAAAGCGGCGGAGCGCAATAGATCTGAAGAAATATCTCATTGGGTGAGATGTGAAATAATGCTACGCCGGGAAAGGGCTTTTGAATTTATTAAGCTTTTACGTCCTGAAGAAAAATATACTTGGTCTGATGTTGAGCAAAAATATGTGTCCGTGCGCCCAGCAGAAAAAATAGATACATTATATTTTTTGGTGCTTAATCATTATTTAAGATATATTGATAAGTCAGATACTGATAGCAATGTGTGGCGCGCCCCTATGGCTGTGCACTGGTCTAAGTTTGCTACAAGCGTAACGGATAAGTCAAAATCATTATATGTAAGACCAGGAATGGAATATAACGCACTGAATTTATCACATTATGTATCAGATCGCAACGCTGGTCCTATTTTTACATATATTAAGCTGTTTGGCGTTAATGATTTAGTTGATAAAGTCAATGCTAAAGCTCCTCTTAATCTTAACCCTAAATATAAAATGCTCTTGGCAGAGGATGAAGAATTAAAACGAAAGGGTGTTACAGTTGACTGTCGCTAAAGCTTACGAAATGTTTATGCAAGAGCAACGTTTTAGAGGTAACTCACGGTATACAATTGAATATTATAAAAGGTCATTGAATATGTTCATTAACTTTTGCTCTGCAGAAATGGATGTTGAAGATTTAGATATTATGACATTTAAGGCTTACCAACTTTACATATCTGAGCATCGTGAAATCAATAAAATATCTGTTAGAACATATGCAAGAGCTGTTAAAGTATTTTACCGTTGGTTATATTTTGAAGAATACATAGATATTGACATTAATCGTTTAAATCTAATAAAAGCAAATAAAGAAGTTATTTTGCCGTTATCAGATAACGAAGTTAAGCAGTTGCTTATTCTCTATGATAATTCTTCATTTCTGAGCTGTCGGAACAGGAGCATTATTATGCTTATGCTTGATTGTGGATTACGATTGGGTGAAGTCGTAAATCTTATGTTAAATGACATTGATTTTATAAACCATTACTTAGTTATTAATGGAAAAGGAAGTAAACAGCGTATAGTTCCGTTTGGGATTGCTGTATCCGGACAATTATCTGTCTACATTGATTATAGAAAACATTGTATAACTGATACAAATAGTTTTTTCCTTACCCAGCAAAACAAAGCAATAACACATAACACAATTAAAATGTTATTTGCTAGGATAAAAAAGAAAAAAGCATTTGCTAGGGTTTATCCCCACTTATTAAGGCATATATTTGCAACTAATTTTGTTTATAATGGTGGTAATTTGGAAGTGCTGCGTGTGCTGATGGGACATTCAACTATTAATATCACTCAAATTTATATACACTTGGCTGCACAGCTGCACCTCATAAATGACAATTACAGCAGCCATCTTGATAATTTGTTGCACGACAAAAAAGAGAGCAGTTAAAAACTACTCTCTTTTGGCTCCCCCAACTGGGCTCGAACCAG
>FR891301.1 GCA_000435335.1 Clostridium sp. CAG:964 | reverse complement strand
GGTTATAAAATGCTTAATGCGTAAATTTGTGCTATTTTTGTTAATGAGGTATAACAAAACCGCCCACAAGGAGCGGTTAAGAAATCACTTCTGCAATTTGTTCATTCGATACTGTAATGGTTTCATAATCATCACCTAAATCAACATCGACAATATACGCCTCGTGATTACCAAGTATTTCAACCACAGAAGCGTTCTGTCCAGTTTTTAATTTTATGTTATCATACAATTCAACTTTCATTTGGTGTCACCTTTTTCTTTGTAACATAAGCACTTGTCATTCTCGGTTCTGAACTATCATTTTCTTTTATCCAGCCTGTGCAAACATTCGCTTTTCGTCCATTAGCACAGGTCGACTCCACAACATACTCATAACGTTTTCCAAATTTGTCTTCATTTTTCAAAACCATAAAATCATCTTTGAAGTTATTTTGTATGTTGTCAATCAAATCTTGATAGTTTTCTTTTGTGTAGCCGAGTGCTTCTTTAGATGCCTTTGCCTTATCGGGTTGCTACACAGGGTCGAGTGCATACATAGTAAATTTTTCTTTAGGTATTTTAGCAAATAACTGAATATTAATCTCTAAAGGTTTCTTCGTCTTTATTATATCACTTTCAGTCAATTTTGC
>FR891300.1 GCA_000435335.1 Clostridium sp. CAG:964 | reverse complement strand
GCATCACAGTTTACAGCAAAAAGAAGAAAGAAAACGCTGAATAAATCAGCAGCAAACCTTTGAGCAAAGGGCGATGACGGACATTGCCGTCATCGCCCTTTCGATTGGATCGGAGAAGACCACATGAGACAGAATTATCAATCGAACCGCACCGTTAGGCAGCAACCGCCGGGACGATTCCCGAACGAGTCAGATCGAACGGTAAAGAGAATCAGAAAAAGAAAGGAAAAACAAACGACGCACCGTATGGTGCTTTGCGGTATGATTGCCGCACCGGCGGTAATTATCATTTCCCTTGTACTGCTTGCAAAGGACTGCTCCGGCGGCACAGACGCACTTGCAGGCACATGGGATTTCGACGGAACGACCACTTATTTCTTTGACGGCAGCGGAAGCGGCGCAATGGAGCTGCCCTCCATATCCTATGATTTCACCTATACCATCGACGGCAACAAGCTCATGATTGATTACGCCAACGAGTCGGTGCGGGATTCCACCTATGAATTTTCCACCAGCGGTGATACACTTACCCTGATTGGCGGTGAAAGCACAGTCGGCGGTACATACGAGCTGAAAAGAAGCTCAAAGAAATAAGGGCTTCCACGAAAAACAACAGGAGTGAAGCTATGGTAGAATCCAAGAGCAGACTGTTATACATATTGAAATACCTTTGGCAAAACACGGACGCCAAGCATTATGCCACAACGGCGGACATCCTCGCCTTTCTGAAGGGCAACGGCACTTCCTGTGACCGCAAGATGATACCGTCCGACCTTTTTTGGTTGGGCGTTTGGCTTTAATGGCCGGGTACAGATACTTGCACCGGAAAGTGTAAAAGAACAGTACAGACAGATGATTACAAAAGCCGATGAGGATATGCAGCAAAAAGAAAACAAAAAACAGGAAATCTAACTGTGAACGAAAAAACCGAGTAATAAGGACAGCAACTGCGAGTTGCTTGTTTTAGATAATGCGTGAGACTATAATAAAGGTGTAAGGGAGGTACTGCGTAATGGATACAAAACAGGTAATACTTGAACTTCGTACTAAAAAGGGAATGTCGCAGAATGAGCTTGCAGAAAAAGTTTTTGTAAGTCGTCAGGCAGTTTCTCGTTGGGAAAACGGAGAAACAGTTCCGAATACGGAAACATTGAAATTGCTGTCAGAAGTATTTGATGTTTCTATAAATACACTTTTAGGCTCACCGAGAAAGCTTATTTGTCAATGCTGCGGAATGCCGCTTGAAGATGATGATATTATCGGACACAATCACGACGGTTCTTTCAACGAGGACTATTGTAAGTGGTGTTATGCCGACGGAACATATACTTACAATGATATGGACGACTTAATTGAAGTTTGTGTTAAAAATATGGTAAGCGAGAATTTCTCGGAGGAACAAGCCCGTTCTTATATGAAAGAGCTGCTTCCTACTTTGGATTACTGGAAAAAATACGATGAACTCAGCGATAACGGGCAATTTGAAGAATTCAAGAAAAGGCTAATCAATGAGATTAACGAATTGAATGTTGACGGAATGCCAAAGGTGGAGAAGCTGAATGCTCTTGTGGGAAAGTATGTGAATCTTGAGTACCGGCTTCCGAATGGGCAAGCGGTTAAGTTTTTGAATGACGCAAAGACGTATCTGGGCAATCAGCTTGAATGTGAATACGGCGGCGATAGATGCTTCGGCGTTGTTGCAGATATGGATTTTATTCTTATCTGCACTTATGAAGAAGACGGTAAAAATCCGGAACTTGTATTGTATAAGAAAAGATAAGAATAGAGAAAAATAGCAAGCCGTTGGAGTTAATGATTTCAGTGCAAGCAAAGGAATTTTGAGGTGTTAGCAATTTGCGACACCTAATTTCTTTTTCTAAAAACACTATTGAAAGTTATTTTGATTAAAATTATAATTATGTTGAGGCAATAAGCGGATAAAGACATTATCTTGACTGCGCCATAGTCAATAAAGTGGACAAGAAAATATTAAGCTTAAAGAGCAGCTTGCTCAGCATATTAAACCAGAACAGAATAATAAGCGAACACAAGCAGTAAATTTATAATTGAACAAATAAAAGGCTTTGCTTTTGTTCTTTAAGACAGCTATTGAGCTGTCTTTTTTATTTGCAAAAAAGGAGGTGGTAATTTTGAAAGAAAATTTAATAGATTGCCTGTCATATAAAAACGACTTATATGGAATAAAATAGCGGCGACAGAACCTTTAACTGTATTCGGGCATAAGGATACCGCCCTCTGCTTAATTCAGAGGGCGGCAATAGTGCTTTAAATTAGATTTGTCTGTTTGCGTTAGATTATATCCAAAAGCTGCTGTAAATTCTTTTTGCCGAAGAAGGCCTTGCTATTATTTACTACAAGGCATGGTACGCTCATAACGTTGTATTTTTCCTTTAATTGCGGGAAATAGCTTATGTCATAGGCGTGTGCGGTAACTAAAGAATTTTCTGCGGCGATTTTTTGTGCCGCCATTACCAGCTGAGGGCACATAGTGCAGGATAATGAAACCAGAATTTTCAAATCCTTTTGTTCGGAGATTTGTTTTATTCTCTGCAAAACAGGCTCTTCAAGCCGTTGCCCTGTGCCGGAGGCATTGTAAATGCCTATGACAAACGATGTAAACTCGTGGCCGCCGGGTACACCGTGAAAGGCTATGCCTGTGTCGCTGCCGTTTTGCCTTAATATGCTTACATATGGTGTGCTTTCGGAGCTGGTTTCCTTAATTACTGAAATTTTATTTGTCCGTTTAGCTATGGCGTCCATATACTCCTGCAGTTGTGCTGATACAGGGCTGTCATTAAGGTACAGCTTTAATATTACAGGGTTTTCCATTTTTGCAAAGACGCTGTCAAGCTGAGCTGAAATATCGGCGGAGAAAAGCCCGCCGTCTGCCTTGGCTGAGGCTGTGCTGTCTGTAGGTCTTGAAGATGCAGGTGCTTTGGACGGTGATGTGTAGGGTGGCTTTAGACCTGTTTTTTCCGACATTAACCGAGCATATTTTTCAAGCTCTGTAGCCGCTGTTGCACCGTCGCCTACGGCAGTAACAACTTGCCTTAAGCTTTTTACGCATACATCGCCGGCGGCGTATACGCCCTCAAGGCTTGTCTTTTGGTTGCTGTCCGTTATTATATAGCCCTGCCGGTTGCATTCAAGCTTTTTGTCCACAAGCTCTGTTGCCGGAGCATAGCCGGCAAAAACAAATACGCCAAAGTTGTCGCCGTTGTTTGCAATACACTTTGTTTTTTCGCCTGTTTTTGTGTTGTGGTATTCTACGGTGGTTATGGCGTTGTCGCCGTCAACAGAATCAATAACCGTGTTGGTTAAGACTGTAATTTTAGGATGATTTTTTGCCAAATCGGCAGTTGCTTTTGCACAGGTAAAGTCATCTGCCCGCACAAGAATGTTTATGTGGCGTGCATACTTAGTTAAAAATACGCTTTCTTCTGCCGCCGCAAAACCGCCGCCTACAACAAAAAGCTCTTTGCCGGTAAAAAATTCACCGTCACAGGTTGCACAGTAGGCTACGCCGTGGCCCTTCCAAATGTCCTCACCCTTAAAGCCTACTGCTCGTGGGTGTGCTCCGGTGGCTATAAGCACTCCGAAGCAGGTGTAGCTGCCTGCAGATGTTGTCACTGTTTTAAGGTCACCCTCTAAGCTTAGCTGTGTTACCTCTGCAAGCAAAAACTCGGCACCGAAGCTTTCTGCCTGTGCACGCATATTTTCCGTAAGGGCTTTGCCGTCGGTGTGCTTTACTCCCGGGTAATTAACTACTTCCGATGTAATTGTTATCTGACCTCCAAAATGCTCCTTTTCCACTACAAGCACACGGTAGCAGGCTCTTGCCAAGTAAAGTGCTGCGGTTAAACCGGCGGGCCCGCCGCCGACTACAATTACATCGTAAAGCTTTTCTCTGTCTATATTCATTACAGCATACCTACAAGGTCAAGGCTCGGCTTTAGGGTTTCTTCACCCGGCTGCCACTTGGCAGGGCAAACCTCGTCGCCATGCTCTGCTACAAATTGGCTTGCCTGTAAGCGCCTTAAAAGCTCCTTGGCGTTTCTGCCTACATTGCCGGCGTTTACCTCATAAACCACTATTTTGCCCTGTGGGTTTACTATAAAGCTGCCTCTTTCTGCCATTCCGTCAGCCTCTATAAGAACTTGAAAATCACGGGAAAGTGCGTGCGTAGGGTCTGCAAGCATAGGGTAGGTTATTTTTCCTATGCGTTTTGAAGAGTCGTGCCAAGCCTTGTGTACAAAGTGGCTGTCTGTAGAAACGGCGTATATCTCGCAGTTGGCTTTTTGAAATTCGCTGTATTCGTTCTGCAAATCTTCAAGCTCTGTAGGGCAAATAAATGTAAAATCCGCAGGGTAGAAGAAGAAAATACTCCACTTGCCTAAAATATCCTTTTTGCTTACTGTTTTAAATTCGTTGTTTTGGTAAGCCTGTACAGTAAAATCGCTTACCTCTTTGTTAATCATTGACATAAAAAATACCTCCTTAATTTTGCAAACAGCCAACGCCTTTAGGTGCGGCTGTATAACGGATTATAGAGTTAATCTAAACTAACCGATTGCATTATACTATACACCTTCGGTTATGTCAATTAATAAAAATGAAAAAATTGTAAAATTTTCAGTGTATTATCAACAAAACCCCAAAAATCAGTCTAAAAAAACTAATAAATCCGCTTAGTCTTTGCTGCTTTCCTTTTACATAAGGTCAGCAACACAGTGCTGACTGCTTTAAATGATTGCGAAAAATTTTCCGCAATATCAGCCTTGCTAAATATAGGTTGTGCCATTTGCAAAAAATAATTTAAGGGAATATATACAATAATTATGCCGCTTACAGTCTGAACAGTCGTTAATCGTGATATATTGCTTTGTCAAATAATTTGACAAAAGCAGACTGCCTCTCTGACCTTTTACAAAAGGTATATGCCTGTTTACAGACGGAGAAATACTGTTGCTAACGGCAAAAATCCCACCGTAATTTTCAGAAGCAATTACGGTGGGATTTCACATAGTTGGGGCTAAGCTGTAAATGCGTATCAGGGCTTAGCCGAATATTAATTTTTAATTATGACTGAACCTTTAAAAATTCATTTTGCATATAGTCATAAACATCCTGCGGCAGATTTGAAAAGGTGTAGCACTTGTTTAAATAATCGTCAGACGGGTAAATAAGCTTGTTGTTTTTAATGTCATCGTCAAGCAGGTCATACGCCGCCTGGTTTGGTGTGGAATAGCCCAGGTATTCTGCGTTTGCCTTAGCTACCTCTGCCTCAAGCATATAGTTAATAAACTTCTCGGCCAGCTCCTTGTGCTTTGTGGTTTTTGGAATACACATGGAATCTATAAACAGGTTGGAGCCCTCCTCCGGCAGTACATAGTCAAGGTTATCGTTGTTAGTCATCATAACCGCTATGTCACCGGCATAGTAAGGCGCAAGAGCCGCTTGATCGCCCTCCATTTCAGTAAACACCTGATCCATTACATATTTTTTAAGCAGTGGCTTCTGCTCTGACAAATACTTTGCGGCAGTGTCTATATCCTTTTTAGTTACTGCGGTTGGTGTAATGCCCTTTAGCTTCATAGCAATAGCCATAGCGTCTCTGGAGTTGTTGAACATTAGAATGTTTCCGCTGTAGTTCTTGTCCCACAAAGACTTAAAGCCTGTAGGCTTTTCTTTTACCATAGTTTTGTTGTAGCAAAGTGCTACAACACCCCAAGAGTAAGGCACAGAGTATTCACCCTTTGGGTCAAAGTCTGTTGTCTGGTATCTCTTCATAATGTTTTTTGAGTTAGGTACATTGTCAAAGTCAATTTTTTCAAGCATATTTTCTTCTATAAGCTTGCTTATCATATAGTCTGACGGAATAATAACATCGTAGCTTGAGTTGCTTTCTTTAAGCAGGTTATACATTTCCTCGTTTGACTCATAGTTGGTGTAGTTTACTTTGATATTATAGCGTTTCTCAAATTCGCCAATAGTGTCCAATGAGCCGTCTTCACCGGTTGAAATATATTCGCCCCAGTTAAACACATTAATTTCTTCCTTTGGTGTTGAAGAGCCGCAGCCGGCAAAAACAACGGTTGTTGACGCAATAATGGCACCGCATAATGCCGCACATAATAATTTTTTCATAATAAAATCTCCTTTTAATATTAAGATGTATGCTCCTTTTCAGCTCTGCGTTCCCATACATTTACTATTATTAGTATAGCTATTGTTATTATAAAAAGCAAAGTTGAAAGAGCGTTTATAGTAGGAGAAATTCTCCTTCTAAGCATTGTATATATTTCTATCGGCAGGGTTTGAAACTTAGGGCCTCTTGTAAAGTAGGTTATTACAAAGTCGTCCAGCGAATAAGTAAAAGACATAAGCATACCGGATATAACTCCCGGCATAATTTCAGGCATAACGGTTTTAAAGAATGCCTGCCTTGGGTTGCAGCCAAGGTCAAGTGCCGCTTCATAAATGCTGTAATCCATCTGCCTTAGCTTTGGCATTACATTAAGTATTACATAAGGCGTACAAAAGCTTATGTGAGCTATAAGTACCGTTGCAAAGCCCATTTCAAAGTTAAACAGTGTACCCACGAAAGCAAACAAAAGCATAAAAGATACGCCTGTAACAATTTCCGGGTTAATTATAGGTATGTTTGAAACATTGGTTACAAGGCTTCTTACAGGCTTTTTCATATTGTAAATGCCTATAGCGGCAAGCGTGCCAAGCACTGTTGATACCAACGCCGCAAGCACCGCAATAATTAATGTATTGTACAGGGAGGTCATAATAGCGCTGTTGTTAAAAAGCTCGTAGTACCATTTTAGAGTAAAGCCTTTCCATACAGAGGTTTTTCCGTCGTTAAAGGAGTACAGTATAAGTACGGCAATAGGCAGGTAAAGAAAAACCATAACCAGTGCCACATATATTTTGGAGCCGATTTTTCTTTTCTTTTTCATGCAACAGCCGCCTCCTCGTCACCAAACTTATTCATTATAATTATAAATATAAGAATAATTATCATAAGAGCAAGGGAAATGGCAGAGCCTACATTTTTGTCCCTTTGGAAGATGTTTTCTATAACATCACCAATCATTTTGTCACCTGTGCCGCCTAAATACTGGGCTACCAAAAAGGTACTGGCTGTAGGAACAAAAACCATTGTAATGCCGCTGATAATTCCCGGTATACTAAGTGGGAAAATAACCTTGCTGAATACCTTTGCCTTGCCGGCACCAAGGTCTTGAGCCGCCTCTACAAGCCGATTGTCTATTTTAAGCATAACCGAATGTATAGGCAAAACCATAAACGGCAAAAAGTTATACACCATACCAAGCACAACCGCTCCGGCGTTGCCAAGCAAAGGTACATCCAGCCCCAGCAAATGCACAGCCAAATCTACCAAGCCGTCGTTTTGCAGCAGTAAAACCCATGCATATATTCTTAAAATAAAGTTCATCCACATAGGCAGCATAATAAGCATCGTAATAACATTTCGGGTGCTTGCCCTTGCCCGTGACATTATATAGCTTAGTGGGTAGGCAATAAGCAGACAAATTGCCGTTGAAAGCAGGGCTATCCAAAGTGAGCGAACAAAAACATCGGTATAAAACAGGCTGTCTGCAAAGGACTGCAATGTAAAATTGCCGCTTTTGTCAGTGAATGCATAGTAAACAACCATTGCAAGAGGAATGATTGTAAAAACAAGCATCCATATTAAGTAGGGTATGGAGGGAGCCTTTGACTTCATTGCTCGTCACCTCCTGCGTTGCTGCACAGGGTAAAGTGAGCGTTTTTAAAGTCAAAGCATATAGGGGCATAGGTTGCCACCTGCTCGTCCTGCATGCTTGTCATCAGCCACTTACGGCTGTCGGTTTCTATAATAATTTCATTATACTCGCCCTTATAAATTACAGAAACAATGTAGGCATCCAAAGCACCGTTGCCGTCGCCTGCAATATATATACCGGACGGAGGAAGAGAAATTTCCAGAGTGCTGCCCTCAGGGTAGCAGTTGTCTGCTACTGTAACGGTGCTGCCCTCAATTTCAATTTCCATTGAGTTTTCTTCCTTGCTGCTGCTTATAACCGTAGCTTTGAAAATATTATTTTCGGTTGGGAACAGCTTATTCATAATATGTATGTTGTCAGGCGTGACCTTCATACCTATTTTAGTGCCTACAGGCACGCACTTTGTACTCTGTATAATCCACAGGCAGCCGTTACAGTCTACCTCCATTTCGTAATGAACACCCTTGAATACTACATCCGTAACGGTTCCGTTAAGCTGCCCGTCGTTTGGCTTACAGACCTCTATATCCTCCGGACGGATAACGACATCTACCGGCTGATACGGCTTAAAGCCCTTGTCAATACAGTCAATTTCCGTATTTTGAATAATAACGCAGTAATCCTCCTTCATAATGCCGTTCAGGATATTTGCCTCGCCTATAAAGTCGGCTACAAAGGCGTTGGCAGGCTCGTTGTAAATGTCTGTAGGGGAGCCTATCTGCTCTATTTTGCCGTTGTTCATTACAACAACCCGGTCAGACATTGTAAGGGCTTCCTCTTGGTCGTGTGTAACAAATACAAAGGTGGTTTTTAGCTGATGCTGTAGCTGCTTAAGCTCTATCTGCATATCCTTACGCAGCTTTAAATCTAACGCTCCCAGCGGCTCGTCCAACAACAGCACCTTAGGGTCGCATACCAAGGCTCTGGCTATGGCAACTCTTTGCTGCTGACCGCCCGAAAGCTTTGAAACAGGCCTTTTTTCGTAGCCCTTTAGGTCAACCACCGCAAGCATTTTTTTAACTGCTGCATCTATTTCTTCTTTTGATTTTCTTTTTAGCTTTAGTCCGAAGGCAATGTTATCATAAACATTCAAATGCGGAAACAAAGCGTACTTTTGAAAAACCGTATTTACATTTCTTTTGTTAGGCGGAACATCATTAATGCGTTTTCCGTCAAAGAAAAGGTCGCCGCTGTCAGGCTCCAAAAATCCGCCTATAATTCTTAGCGTGGTGGTTTTGCCGCAGCCGCTTGGCCCTAACAGGGTTATAAACTCTCTGTCTTTAATATCTAAATTAATCTTATCCAGTATTATTTCACCGTCAAAGGAAACTTCAACATCCTTCAAGGAAATAATAGTCTTTTCATTCAATTTATGCACCCCCATTTGTTGTGTAAATAAACACATAAATTTTCAATATAAAGTATAACAGTTACTAAAGTTTTGTCAATTACTATATGAATCTAATTTGAAAGAAATTTCGTAAAAATCACTTATAAATTACTTATAATTTAAAATTGTGCTGTAAACCATATCTCCTTCAACAAAATGGAAGATGAAAAATGTACAAATATGTGATGCTTTTGTATAATGCTTTTTACTTTCAAAAGGACACAGCCTCCTTGACAATTAATTATAAGGGATTATAATAATTGGTAGCACCACTATTGGTGCTACCAATTATTCATTGAGGGGAAATAAAAATGAAGTACATTAAGCAGTTTCTGATTATTCTTGCCATATCCTTTGTGGGAGAATTACTTAGGTATTTAATTCCTTTGCCTATACCGGCAAGTATATACGGAATGGTTATACTGTTTGTGGGATTAATGACAGGATTAATAAAGCTTGAAGCGGTAAAAGACGCCGGAAAATTTCTTATAGAAATTATGCCTCTTATGTTCATTCCGGCAGGAGTGGGGCTTATGACCAGTTGGGGAATTTTACAGCCTGTTTTTCTGCCAATATGTATAATTACTGTGGTTACAATTATTACCGTTATGGTTGCTACAGGCAGAATTTCTCAGTGGATTATCAGGAGAAGCCGAAAGAGAGGTAAATGTGATGAATGAATTTTTTCAAAGCTCTATGTTTGCCGGCGTGGCATTAAGCTTAATTTCTTACCTTATAGGAATGCTGCTAAAAAAGAAATTTAAACTGGGCATATTTAACCCCCTGCTTATAGCTATTGTTGTTTCGATAATTGTTCTTTTAATAGGTAAGGTTGACTATAAGGTTTACAATCAAGGTGCAAAGTATTTAAGCTGGCTGCTTACACCGGCTACTGTGTGCTTGGCGATACCGCTGTATGAGCAGTGGGGCTTGCTTAAGAAAAATTTTAAGGCAGTGTTGTTGGGGCTTATAGCAGGTGTTGTTACAAGCTTAGGTACGGTTTATGTGCTCTCTTTAATTATGGGGCTTTCACATAAGGATTATGTAACGCTGCTGCCAAAGTCAATAACAACGGCTATTGGTATGGGAGTTTCAGAGGAGCTTGGAGGTTATGTAACAATTACCGTTGCAGTTATAGTTGTTACAGGTGTTTTGGGAAATATGGCAGGCGCGCTGGTGTGTAAAATATTCCGCATAACAGAGCCGATTTCAAAGGGGCTTGCCTTCGGCTCGGCGTCTCACGCCATAGGTACGGCTAAGGCTATAGAAATAGGCGAGGTTGAGGGTGCAATGAGCAGTCTTGCTATTGCGGTTTCGGGAATACTTACGGTTGTGCTTGCCTCTGTATTTGCGTATTTTATATGAGGTATAAAATGATAAATGAAAGTACATCGTTAGAATATGAAAAGGCGATTAATTATATCTACAGCCTTATTTGTGACGGAAGCCTGAAAGTAGGAAGTAAATTGCCTGCCGAACGGGCTATTGCCGAGAAGCTCGGTATTGGAAGAAATTCTACAAGAGAGGCACTAAGCATACTCCACGGAATGGGTATTGTAACCAGAGTGCATGGCTCGGGAAATTATGTTTCCAAAAATTCCGGCGGCTCAATAAAGCAAATAATTACCATAATGCTTGCGTTAGGTACAATAACAAAGCAGGATGTATGTGAATTTAGGCGTATTATGGAAAAATCGGTATGCTCTGTGCTTATAAATAAGGGCTTCACTCTGCAGCAGGAGGAGAATTTCAGAGAACTGCTTAAAGAAATGAAAATTGCCAAGGGCAAGGGGCTTGTTGAAATTGACAAGGCATTCCACGATTCACTTATTTTGGCAACAGAAAACACTCTGTTTATTACTGTTATGGAGGCTGTAACCGAGGTGTACAGGGAATGGATAGATATTGCTTTGAAAAAAGCAGATAAGGAAAGTAAGCAGGGACTGTTTCAATGCCACAGTGATATTTTTGAAAGTATATTAAATAAAGATACAGAAATGGTTATTAACGCAATTGACAGACATTATAATATAATAGAGGAGATGCTGTAAATGGTTATTACAATAGCAAGAGAATGCGGTTGTGACGGAGATGAGGTAGGGAAAAGGCTTTCTGAAAAGTATTCAATTCCGTGCTATGCCAAGGCAGAGCTGATAAGGCTTGCAAAGAAAAAGGACATATACGATAAATACCCGTTTTTCTTTGGTGAGCTGCCGGTTGATGTTATGATGAATTCTATGGCAGAGGATTTCCAGATGCGTCTTTATAAAACACCCAAGGAGGCATTGGCAAAGCTGTTGGGAGAGCAAAGCTGTGTGGTAATAGGACGAGCCTCTGATTATGCCTTTAAAGGCCGAAAGGACGCAGTGCGTATTTTTCTGTGCGGAGATAAGGACAAAAGAGTACAGCGTATAGCCCAAAAGCACGGCATTACTGAAAGAAAGGCACAGGCTGTTGTTGAGCAAACCGACCAACGCCGAAGCGGTTATCACAACTACTACTCAGGCGAGCAGTGGGGCTATGCAGGCAACTATGACCTATGCTTAAACAAAAGCCGCTTAGGTATAGACGGTGTAGTGGATATGATTGCCGCATATATAAAGACTGTCGGAATAAAAAAATAATTCAGTTATCTGTGCCGTTATTGCCTCCTAATTATAAAAAGGTAATTACTTACGCAGAATAAAAATATAATAACAGGCTGAATTCTATAATATTAGCAAAATTTGATAATTTATTGCAGTGTATTATTAACCACCGACTTTAGAAAAGGTTGCCCTTACAGGCAACCTTTTTATTGTATATTTTCCAAATTTAACGCAATTTAGTATAGCAGAGGGCAGAGGCTTGTAAATACAGTTCGGGCTGTAAAGCTACCGTTTGAGTAAAATTAATTGCTTTTTGAGCCAAAATTTGGTATAAAAAGTATGTACGAATACGCAAAATGTTAAACTATTTGTTTGCATACTCGTTCACCGAAGGCTTTAAAATCAAATTAATCTAAGTAAAGGAGATGTTTTAATGGTAAGAAAATTATCAAAGAAGTTATTAGCTTCGGTTTTATCCATTTGCACTCTTATGTCTGTATTTGTGTTAGGTATTCCTACAGCTTACGCACAGGAATATTCAAATACGCCATCTGCCATAAGCTATGTTTCTGAGCTTAAGGCGGTAAATTCAGACAGTGCAAGCAGTGCAAAAAGCTTCCTTAACGGCTACACCATAATAGACCATAATTTTGATGTAACCGGAAAGAGGGGCATATACATTGGGTATAAAACCTCAACTGATATTGAGCAGGCAATTACAGGAATTGTATTTTCGAACAGTTCTTCACCAAATAAAATAACCTACGGTGGCAGAGAATACCTGCGTTTGGAGGAGCAAGGCAGGTATGTTGTGTTTGACAGCAGCGGTAAAAGTAAAAGCTTGTGCTTGTACTACACAAAGGCAAAGGACCCTCACAATACCACAGAATACCTTACAGCCCTTGATGCTGTAGGTACAAAAAATTCTGCTATGCAGGGTAAGGACTACAAAACAGTAGTCAATGCAAGTACAAATATGCCGCAAAATGTTGGCGAGGCTAAGGATGGCAACAAGCTGCCGTATATATACTTGGCATACCAAAGTGTGCCGGATTTAGGCTCGGAATATCAAAAGCTTGGCAATGATGAGCTGGAGCAGAGTGTTAAAGCTATAAACGGCATAAATTATTATAATTTTGACGCTGATGTTTCAAAAAATGATTTTCTTATTCGTGCTTTGTCAGAAAAAGAAGCCGGCAGCAATATAAGCACAGTGGAAAGCTGGGCACAGCTGCTTTACTCTATGATGAGTATGAAGGGTGAAGGCAGCGGCTATCAGAACAGAATAGATTCATCCTTTAAAACTATTTTCGGTGACGGACAGTATACTGACCTTGTTTCTGCACTGACAAGCGGGGCGGGTACAGAAAATTCTAAGTACGACCGTGGATTGTTTATTCAGTCAACAGGTCTAAAGCAAACCTCGAGCATCTCAAAGGTTCGTGACGCTATGCTGCAGCTTCACACCGGTTTGGTAGACTGGGACGCAAACAATCACGACTGCAACGATGTAAACGAATTAGGTGAATATCTTGTTAAGCAGGATTTCTTTAATAATGTTACATCATCGTCTGATGTTGTTTATTCGCTGTGCAGAGTTGCAGACGATAAGGCAAAAACAGGTCACGACAAATCGGTATCCGTAATCGGATTGGTGTTCTATAACTTTAAATTAGTTCCAATTATAGAGGACGGCAGTAATCAGGGAAACGATACGCTGAACTACAGTGATGTATACAGGAATGTCAATGAAGAAAAATCCAGTGTAAAAATTGATAAGAATGACACTGCCTCTACGGTATCATCAAGCAAAAGCTTTGCAAACTCCATGGCGTCCTCCACAACCAATTCACATTCCGACACCTTCGGCCAGACATATACTATTTCAGAGGAATTAAGCTTTAGTGCCGGCTTTGCAAATAAGGAGTCGCCTCTGAGTGTAAATATGGGTATAAAATTAAGTGCGTCTCAAGCCTTTAATTTTTCCTCAACAGACACAGTTACAGAGGCTATTACGCAAACAGAAACCAACACAGACGGTTTGTCATATTCGGTTCCGCCTTATAGTATTGCGGCGCTAAACTGTACATCGTCAAAGGAAAGCCGAGAGCAAAAGTACGACTGCCCGGTTGCATTAACCTATGATGTAGCTTTTGTAGGCAGCGGCTGTGAGCTGGGTGCAACAAATCTTTTTGAAACAACATTTGCATATAAATCAAATTACTATGCACAGTTTGGTGGAAACGGTGTTTCAGCAGTTGACACATTAAATAATATATACAAAACTAACGGTGAAAAAACAGATAACTTTAAGGTTAGCTGTACAGGACAAAACGAGTTTAACAAGTACTCAACACAGGAATGGAGCAGTATCCTTAATAAAGACATTAACAGCAGGGAGTTTCCGTCTACCGGAGCTAAAACAAGCAACTTTATTACAAGCTGCCAGCCAATGTCTTTCCTAGGCGGTAATTTTAATTCTGATGTTTCAGCTGTTTCTTATACCTTTGATAAATTTTATGCTCTTTATCCTATAGATAAAATAAAGGTATTTAAGACAGATGTTGCCAGTACCTCTCAAACATTGGTACAGCATCTAGACATTGTCAGCAGAGAAAGTATTCGGCTTCAGGACTACTACAATACCATTTCGGCCTATGATGTGCACAACAGTCCATGGACAAACTGGGATGCAACACAGGGCTACTGGGCATTGGTAAGCGACGATCCGAACACAGGGCAGGAGGTAATCACTAAAATTACCGAGGAGCCCGTTACAGACGGCATTGTTAAAGCATACAAGGACTCTAAAACCGGATTAATATACATAACACCGGTAAAAAAGGGCAAGTCATATATTCGCTATGTGATTAATGAAAATGTGTTCCAGTATTATCCTAATGTTCCGGGTGATGCAACCGAGTTTAGCACATTGAACCTAAAATATACTACAAACGATGACATAAATGCAAAGGGCACTATTGAGGTTAATACAGAAAAGGTGGCAAACCTTGAGCCTGACGCATTTAGCTCTGACAAAGACGGCAACCTGATTATTAAAAGCTATGATGATTTAGTAAGGCTGTCACAGCTTGTAAGAGAGGATTATGAGCTGTATGGTTCTCAAAGCTATATTTTGACGAAAAATATTGTAGCTCCACAGAATTCTGAGTGGACGCAGGGCATAGGCTCTGCTGCAGAGAAGAAACCGTTTAACGGAACCTTTGACGGCAACGGCTATATTATTTCAGGCTTGAATATTGCTTCATCGGAATATGGCGGACTGTTTGAGGAAATCGGACAGCAGGGCACAGTAAAGGATTTAATTTTAATTGACTGTGACTATAATAAAGCCGCAGAAACAGCAGGTGCTGTTGCCGCAGTAAACAACGGTACCATTGACCACTGCATAAGCGGTATGAATTTAACCTCCGGCTCAATATTTGTAGATATTAACGGAGACGGTGTGGCAGAAAAAATAAATTCCACACAGTTTAATTCTGACATTAAGGGAGGCTTAAGCGGAGGAATAGCCGCATTAAATACCGGAAATATTATAGGCTGCAGAAACGCAGGCATAGTTACAGGCACACAAGCAGGCGGAGGAATAGCTGGCGAGAATACCGGCTTGATTTACGGCTGTGCAAACACCGGCAGTATAGGCGACTCTCATTCTAATGTAAGCGGCGGACTTGTGGGTAAAAATGCAGGAGAAATAAAATCATCCTACAACGCCGGCAAGGTAAACGCTGCATCGGAAAACTGCAAAGGCTCTGTTGCAGGTCTTAACGGCTATGGCAGTGTGTCCGATGTAGCTGTTGAAAATGTTTTCTATACCACTGCAAACGGTTTAATTCCTATAGGAAGGTCATCAAAATCACAGCTAAACAGCACTAACCTAAGCAAGAGCAAAACAGAAATGCACAGTGATGAATTTGTTGACCAGCTAAACAGCGTATCAAAGGAGCACAATATTAATTGGGTGGGAAATGAATCACGCAACAACGGCTATCCTACCATTGAATGCAGCTTCTATATACTGAAAACCGTAAAAACAAACAGCGGTATTTCCGTTACGGCACAAATGCACCCGGAGCTTGCAGTAAAATACAAGCCTTGTGAAAGTGAAGAAATCAATAGATTTACCGAATATGCAAACGGAGAGAAAATAGTTTCTGCATACAGCCCACTGCTTACAGACAGCAGCGGTAATGAAATAGTTACCGAATTATGGATGCAGGGCAGCTCAACAATAAGCGTCCCTGTTTCGGACGGTAATAAGCGTTTGGTTGTTATTGATTCTGAGGGCAATGTTTCTGACTGTGACTACATATATAAGGACGGCTGTGCGGTATTTACAGTGAACGAACCGGTAAGCTTTGCCTTTACAGAGGCTGAAAGCAATTCTCCAAGGGACAACAGTAACCAAAATAATCAAAGCAAAACCGCAGAGAAAAATATAAATGCAGTTACAAACAGCGGAAATGCTGCAGCAATCAGTGAAAATACTGCAGCAAGCAACGGCTCGGCTGTGCAGACGGGCAACGCACTTCCGGCGGTAGCTATGCTTATAGCTGTGTGTGCTCTTGCAGCTTGCTTCCTTATAAAGGGGAAAAGGTCAAATGAATAAGGAAAGAAAAAGTAAAAAAATTATAATTATCGTAGTGGTTGCCGCTATAGCTGTTTTTGCTGCAGCCGGAATTTGTGTTTATTATAACTTTTACAGTCAGCCTACAGAAACATCTCAGGGCGTGGCAGGAAAGATTTTGAAGGACTGGGACACAGGTGCTACAGAGCCCGGCACAGCAAAAAGCTCAGGAACGCAAATTCCGGGCTACAGTACTGCTGAAATGAAAGCAGGAGATACCGTGCTACATTTAAGCGTAGGTAATCCTAAAGCAAATGAATGCGGTTTTTATGCTACTGTAAAATTATCAGACGGAACAGAGCTTTATAAATCCCAACTGCTTGAGCCGGGCAGTGGTCTTACAGATATTCCGCTGTCAAAAACCCTTGAAAAGGGCGAATATAAAGCAATGGTTTTGTACGAGTGTGTCACTCTTGATGATGACCACAAGCCTTTAAATTCAGCTGAATCGGAATTTATGCTTATTGTTAAATAGGAAAATATTAGATTCTGCTGATAATTAGAATTGCTTACGGTATCGGGAGGCTGTATCTTCTGTGCACCTATAGCCTGTGTATGTAAAATATGCATTTGGTTTGCAGCAGGCATACATAGGTATAGGCTCTACCGCTTTTAGCAGGCGTTTATTATTACACATTATAAAATAAAATATATTTGAAAGGAATTTTTTTATGAAAACAAAAAGTATTTTAGAATTGGCACTGGCTCTTTCACTGTCTGCCGCAGCTGTGGTGTCTGCTTCGGCAGCTACCCTTACAAACACATCTCCTGACGGCTCTGCAGAGGTAACTGCAAGAATTGAGGGAGCAGGTCCGGGAGAGGTAAGCTATATTATCACTATTCCCGATAAGGTTGATTTTGGCGTTCTGACTCAGCCGTCCGACACAACCAGCGACCATTTTAAGGATGTAAGCTATACTGTAACAGCAACAGAAATTAACAATCTGCCGGAGAATAACTGGGTTTCGGTACGAGTTAAGGACGAAAATGCAGACCTGGAAAACGACCAGTTCTATATCACGCAGACAACAGCTCCAAATACAAAGCTTACATATGATGTATTCGATGGACTGCCAAGCGAGGGGGCGGCTGTAAACACAGGTGATATGGGAGAAAACGGCTATCTTCTTACAGCCTTTAACTCAACGGGACAAAAAATTGACGGTACTCTTCGACTGAATCAAAACCAAATATACGGCAAGTCTTTGGACGAAATAGCAGGCGATTACAGTGGACATATGGTATTCCACAGCTCAATAATCACAGTATAATTTATAAAGCTGTTTATTTATGAAAAGACATAGTTTTTTAAAGGTGTTTTTTATTCTTATTTTGGCTGTGTGCCTTTTTACCGCTGTATATTCTGCGGATGCTGTTAACAACAGGTGTCCGGGTGATACCGAGGTAGTTGCACATATTGACACACAGCCCGCTGCTGACAGTAAGGTAAGCAGTCCAACTGAGAGCAGTTCGGCTGAGAACAGTGCATCATACCCCGACGAAGCTTTAATCCTTACCGGACAACAGTCAGTGTTAATATTTGTAGCTGTGTCAGCATTTGTTGCGGCTATAGCAGCTATAGCTTTTGCGTTTAAAAGAAAAAGCCGTGTTTAAAAAATGAATTTGTTAACATAACGGATAAACCCGATTTTGCACAGCAGTGTGTAAAATCGGGTTTTGTTTAGCCGGTTGTTTTATACCGGCTATATATTAAATAATTTATCCTCTATGTGTTGCAGACATATAAGCTTTTCTGTAAAAAGATTGCAGAGCATATTTGTTCCTCCGTTCCGTTTCCTTTTACAATTCCATTTTAACGGATTTCGGAAAAATATGCTCTGCTTTTTTATTTTATTTATAATTTATTTTGTAGGCCTATAAAAATAAAATCCGGCTTAAGAATATAATATCGGTGCCTTGCAGGGTTTGATCTTCTTAGGGTGCAGAGTTAGGCTGCTGTCCCGATTATTGGACAGCTTTTATGATATAATAAAACAGTGTGTGTTTAGCAATAATTACAATATACAGAATATTTTTATGCAAAATATGTTGAAATTGACATAATCAGGTGCTATAATATAAAAGTAGACGGATTTCGATAATTATATGTAAAAGAGAAAATAAAAAAGGACCTGGGAAACCAGATCCTTAAATCACACACTGTGATAGTTGCAAGAGCAACGACTTGAATAAATTTTTATTTGAACTCATAGTGTAATCTCATAAGGTATTGAGATTATCTACATTATATACCCCAAAAAACAATTTGTCAATAATAGGGAGGTAATTTTATGAAAGATTTTTATATTGGACTGGATATGGGAACAGATTCGGTTGGCTGGGCAGTTGCTGACGAGGATTACAATCTGTGTAAATTCAAAGGAAAAGCAATGTGGGGTGTTAGGCTGTTTGACGAAAGTGCTACTGCAGCGGAAAGAAGAGGCTTTCGCACGGCAAGACGAAGAGCACAAAGAAAGAGGCAGCGTATTTTATGGCTGCAAATGCTTTTTAACGAGGAAATTTCAAAAAAGGATATAGCCTTTTTCCAACGACTTAACGAGAGCAAGTTGTATCTGGAGGATAAATCAACAAATGTACCGTATGCTGTTTTTGCTGATGAAAGTTTTACAGATGTTGATTATCACAAGCTTTATCCAACTATCTATCATTTACGCAAAGAGCTAGTTCAAAGCGATGAGCCGCACGATGTAAGGCTCGTGTATCTCGCCTTACATCATTTAATTAAAAACAGAGGACATTTTTTGTTTGAAAATGTCGGCTCGGATTTTGAAAAAGAATCTTCGTTTGAAGTGCTTTTTAAAAATCTTCAAAACTATATTTTAGGAGAATACGAGTTGGCTCTTGAGTGCATAAGTCCTTTGCAGATTGCAGATATATTGAAGGATAAATCAAAAAGAAAAACAACCAAGTCTTCCGAAATATGTAAGCTTTTAGGCATTAGTAAGAAGGGGCAGCCTAGGCTGAACGCTATTGTTTTGCTTATGTGCGGGCAGTCTGTTAAGCTTGCGGATTTATATGGCGATGAAAATTATAACAAAGAAGAAAAATCATCTATCAGTTTTGAAAAAGGATATGAGGATAATGAGGAAACTTACCGAGAACTATTGTTAGAAAGGTTTGAGCTTATTGAAAAGATTAAGGCTTTGTATGATTGGGCAATACTTGCTGATATTCTAAAGGGCGAGACCTATATATCATTTGCGAAGGTTAAAACATACGATGAGCATAGGCACGATTTACAGCAGTTGAAAGCTTTTGTAAAGGAAAGATGTAGGTCAGATTATAACGAGATTTTCAGAGAAACAAGTGACAAGCTTAACAATTATACAGCCTACTGCGGTAAATTTAAAGAGAATGGCAGAAACGGGGTTATTCTGCACTCAGCAAATCAAACAGACTTTTGTAAATATTTAAAATCAAAGTTTGATAAGCTTGATAAATCAGGCTACGAGGATATGTTTGAGAAAATTGAAAACGGTTCATTTATGCCTAAAATTGTAGTTAAAGATAACGGTGTAATTCCAATGCAGGTAAACGAAAGTGAGGTAAGGGCTATTCTTAAAAATGCATCGGGATATCTTGATTTTTTAAATAATCAAGACAAGGACGGGATTACTGTGGCTGATAAGATTTTGCAGATATTTGAGTTCCGTATTCCTTATTATGTCGGTCCTTTAAATGTTCATAGTGATAATTCATGGCTTGTACGCAAGGATGGGAAAATTTATCCGTGGAATTTTAATAAAATTGTTGATGTAGATAAATCGGCAGAGGAATTTATTAATAAGCTAACAGCAAAATGCACCTATCTTCCGGACAGGGACGTTATACCAAAAAACTCAATTTTGTACAGCAGATATATGGTCTTAAATGAGCTTAATAATCTTAAGCTTGACGGCAAAAAGCCGGATGTAAGTTTTAAACAGGCGGTATTTAACGACTTGTTTATGCATAGAAGGAAGGTCACACAAAAGGCGCTAAGGGAATATATTAAAGCTCAAACAGGTACTGAACCTGAAATCACAGGTATTGACGGTGATTTTAAGGCTAATATGCGTCCTGCAATAGAGCTTGCCGGCTATAATTTGTCTGAACCGGATAAGGAAGAAATTATTAAAGCTATCACTATATTTGGCGATGATAAAAAATTGCTTAAAAGGCGGATTAAGGACAAATATTCAGAAATGCTTTCGGAAGATGAAATTAAAAAAATCTGTAAGCTAAAGTATAAGGATTGGGGCAGACTCTCCCGTGAGTTTCTAACCGAAATATTTGATGTTGATACCGCAACAGGCGAGTGTAAGGATAATATTATTAATACTCTTTGGAACACGAACGACAATTTAATGGAATTGCTGGGTGCTAAGTATAACTTTACACAAAGTATTGAACAAGCTATTTCAAAATCGACGCATAAGGCTTCAATCGAAAAAATGGTTGAAGATATGTATGTATCACCTAAGGTTAAGCGTACGGTGTTTCAGTCATTAAAGATTATGAAAGAGATTGTTAAAATTAAGGGACATGCCCCTAAAAAAGTTTTTGTAGAAATGACAAGGCATGATGGAACAAAGGGGGATAACGGCCGTACAAAATCAAGAAAAAAGCAGCTTGAGGAACTGTATAAAAAGTGTAAGGAAGATAGCACGGAGCTTTGGGATGAGCTTGAAAAAACTGACGATGATGAGTTTAGGCAAGATAAACTATTCTTGTATTATACACAAATGGGCAGATGTATGTACTCGGGCGAAAGAATAGAGTTACGAGATTTGTTCAATAAAAACCTTTACGATATTGACCATATTTTCCCACGCTCAAAGGTTAAGGATGACAGCATAGATAACCGTGTGCTTGTGAAAAAGCAGATCAATTCTCACAAGGATAATGATTATCCTCTTGACAGCACTGTAAGAGAAAAAATGAGAGGTCATTGGCAGTATCTGCTCCGGCATGGTTTTATTTCTAAAAAGAAATATGACAGATTAACTCGTGTAACTCCTCTTACAGATGACGAGCTTGCAGATTTTATTGCAAGACAACTTGTAGAGACCTCTCAGTCAACTAAGGCAGTGGCAACATTGTTAAAAACATTGTATCCTACAACCGAGATTGTGTATGTAAAGGCAGAGCTGGTAAGTCGGTTTAGGACTGAATATAAGTTTATAAAGTGCAGAGAAGTAAATGATCTGCACCATGCAAAAGACGCATACCTTAACATTGTTGTAGGAAATGTTTACAATGTTCGTTACACCCATAGCAAGGCTATATTTATAAAGGGCTTGCAGACTAAGAAATATAGCTTAAACAGAATGTTTGCATTTGATACACCGGGTGCATGGAATATTGAAAATGAAAAATCTCTTTCTATTGTTAAGAAAACCGTGATGAAAAATAATATTCTGTATACTAGGTATTCTTATATGAAAAAGGGCGGCTTGTTTAAAATTCAGCCATTAAAGAAGGGTAATGGACAAGCACCTTTGAAAAAAGACCTGCCGTTAAGTGACATCGGTAAATATGGCGGATATGACAAGCCGACTGCCTCATATTTTTCTTATATAAAATACGAGGGCAAAAAAGGTAAGGAGTGTCGCCAGCTTGTTGCTATTGATAATTATCTGAAAAAATACTATGAGGAAAATCCTATAGAATATCTTACAAACAGACTTGGTTTAAAAAATCCTGCAGTACTTATTCCAGTAATAAAATATAATTCCTGCATTGAGATTGATGGATTTAGAATGAATATAAGCAGTAAATCAAATGAAGGTAAAACCATTGTATATAAGCCGGCAGTTCAGCTTGTTTTAGGTGCTGAAAAAGAGGCTTATGTAAAGAAAATCAGCAAGGTATTGTCCAAACCGGAGGAGCAGAAAATTACAAGCTATGACGGAGTGAGTGCAGAAGAAAATATTGAATTGTTTGATGCTCTTACAGCTAAAATGACAAATACAATATTCAAAATTAAGCTTGAAGATATTGGAAATAAAATCAAATCCGGCAGAGATAAATTTGTTACTCTGGATGTTAAAAAGCAGTGCTATGTAATCAATGAGATTTTAAAAATTATGCATTGTAATGTTGTTACAGGTGATTTAAGTTTAATTGGTGCAGCAAAAAAAGCGGGAATTGTATCAACAAATTCTGCTTTATCAGAAATAAAAAAAGTGTCGTCAATTATGCTTATAAATCAATCGGTAACAGGCTTATTTGAAACAAAAATTGATCTATTAAATATTTAATTTAAAAGGGGAGAACAGCGGTGAGTTGGCGTACTGTTGTAATTACAAAAACTGCAAAGCTTGATTATAGCATGGGCTATATGGTAGTGCGTGATGTGGAAAGCACTGCAAAAATACATATCAGCGAAATTTCTGTTTTAGTTGTTGAAAGTACGGCAGTATCAGTCACTGCAGCTCTCCTCAATGAGCTTATTAATAAAAAGGTTAAAGTAATGTTTTGTGACGATAAACACAATCCTTCTTTTGAATTAACTCCTTATTATGGCAGCCACGATTGCAGTTTAAAGCTAAAGCGTCAGATTTCGTGGAATAAAACAGTAAAACAATTTGTATGGACTCAGATTGTAGTGGAAAAAATTAAAAACCAAGCGGCAGTATTAGACTATTATAAGCTTGAACAAAGCAGTCAGCTTATGGAATACATAGAGGAGATAGAGCTTAACGATAAAACAAATCGTGAAGGGCATGCTGCAAAGGTTTATTTTAATGCGTTATTTGGAAAAGGCTTTTCACGCAGTGACGATTGCCCGGTAAATGCTGCACTTAATTATGGATATAGTATTATACTTTCTATTTTTAATAGGGAGGTTGCAGCAAGCGGCTACCTTACTCAGCTCGGGCTTTTTCACGACAATATGTTTAATCAGTATAATTTAAGTTGTGATTTAATGGAGCCCTTTAGGCCGTTTGTTGACCTTACTGTAAGGGAAATGAATCCGATGAAATTTGACAAAGAGGAAAAACTGCAGATTTATGCTATGCTCAGTGAAGAAATTAGAATTGACGGAAGAACACAGACTTTTATTAACGCCATTAAAATATATTGTAAGAGTATATTTGCGGCAATAGAAGAAAACGATATATCGCTTATTAGGTTTGCTTGTAGATGAGTTATAGATTTATGAGAATAATAATTATGTTCGATTTACCTACGGAAACTCCTTTGCACCGCCATAATTATGGGAAATTCCGCAGATATTTAATTAAAAGCGGCTTTATTATGTTGCAGGAATCAATATATGTAAAGCTTGCACTAAATCAAAATATGGCAAACGCTATTGTTGATGGTGTCAGAAAGAATAAACCGCCGGAAGGATTAGTGCAAATGTTGTCTGTTACAGAGAAGCAATTTTCAAAAATGGAGATAATAACAGGAGAGTATTCTTCGGATACAGTAGCTTCTGATGAAAGGTTGTTGATACTGTGAAAATGTTGTATAAATATATGTCGGAGCCTATTGATTTTGAAAATAGCCCTATAGTATTATTAGTGATTGAGAATAAGCAGCTTTTCAGAAAAACAATTTTATCAAATTATCATAATAATGAGAGTGAATTATTTGTTTTTTCAGAGGATTATAAACCGATAGACTTTTCTAAAAAGATAAAATTTATTGATGATATATTAACCTTTGAGTTTGCTGATAAAAAACTTATGGCAAAGGTTAATGCATCGTTTGAAGCGATGTGTAATATTAAATTTTTTAATGAAATCAGTCAGCTAAAAGAGAGCTGTTATAGTATGTGCGAAAGCCTGGCAGAGGAATATGATTTTGATTTTGACTTTTGTAACAATTTGGAGACAGCATCTCTTATAAAGCTTTTTGCGTTTGTCCCTCGTGATGATACAGAAAGCATTATGGAAAGATTAGTTAGGTATTTTAAATTGCTAAATCGTTATTTAGGAATTAAATGTTTTATGCTCCAAAATATGCACTTGTATTTAACCGATACAGAAATTGTCCAATTTTTATCGTCTGTAAAAATACACAACATATGCATTGTAGATATTGAAAACCATATACCTGAAAATATTTCAGAATTAGAAAATCTTGTCATAATTGATAAGGATTTGTGCGAAATTATTGACAAAAATCAACTTATGTAATAAAATAATCTTGTGAAGTTGCCGTGCACATTGTAGTGGGTGCATTTTATTTCAAATTTGAGGTTTGAGAATAGTGTAATTTCATAAGGTAT
>FR891299.1:8584-18997 GCA_000435335.1 Clostridium sp. CAG:964 | reverse complement strand
AGTTATTACGCGTGCCGAGCACACAAGAAAAAGCACTACGGTGTTTACTAACTACCGTAGTGCTTTCCTGTTCTGTTCTTTTCAAGTTTGAGGGGTACATTTTGAGGAGGGTAGAACATTTTATACTCCAACGGTGCGGCTCCGTTGTTGAGTATGGGTAAATAATAATATTCACTTATGAACGCCGTATGAATAATTATTTAAGAAAAGTAAAAGGTATTATGAACAACTATTAATTGCAAAATAAAATTTTATCATTGATATTCTGCCTCTTTATACATTTGTTCTGTCTTTATAATAAAATTGATTGTCAAACAAATTCTGCAATTTTTAAACAAATGTTTGATTTTTTGCAATCTATATGCTATAATACCCTATAGATTAAGCGAGGTGTTTTTATATGGCAGAGCTTACAAAAAGCCAACAGAAAATTTTTGACTACATATGTGCCAATGTACAGGAGGGTGTGTCACCTACTGTAAGAGAAATATGTGCGGCTACGGGACTGAAATCCACCGCTACAGTGCACGCTCATTTAAAAACATTGGAGGAAAAGGGACTTATTAAACGCCACCAGGGTGCCAACCGCTCCATTAGATTAAGCAACGACAACACCGCAGTTGTGCCTATTTTGGGCAGAGTAACCGCCGGTATGCCAATTTTGGCTGTAGAGGATATTCAGGGCTATGTACCTGTAAGCGACAGCGTAAGGCGTGGCCGTGAGCTTTTTGCACTGCGTGTGGTAGGCGAAAGTATGATAAACGCCGGCATACTGGATAATGACATTGTTGTTGTACATAAAACACCCGTTGCTGATAACGGTCAAATTGTAGTGGCTATGATTGACGATGAAGCCACCGTAAAGAGGTTTTATAAAGAAAACGGCCATTTTCGTCTTCAGCCCGAAAATGACAGCTATGAGCCTATTATAGTAAGCGAGTGCTGTATACTTGGTCAGGTAATATCTGTAGTTCGCTATTATTAATAGCCGTACAGACAAATTTCTGCTGATTTTTATATATTTCGGTTATATAATAATAATGCTTTTAAAATGATCTCGGAGGTAAAAGCCTAATGGCATTAGTTGATATTAAGCAGCTTCACTGCCCCAAGTGTGACGCTACAAATCACATTCATATATACAAGCATATAAACGCACAAGAGGACATTAAGCTAAGAGATAAAATCCTTTCGGGCCGGCTTTTTGATTTTTACTGTCCCTATTGCGAGTACCGTGCAAGGCTCTACTACCCTTGCCTTTATAATGATGTACGAAACAAATTTATGGTCTATTTCGTTCCCGGCATTGAAAAAGGACAAATGGTTGACCGTGCCGTAGAAATGGAATTTGAGGATATGCCGAAAATAACAAAGCGTATTGTACCAACCTTTAATGAGTTTCGAGAGAAAATAATCATTTTTGAGTCCGAGCTTGACGATATGGCAGTTGAGCTTACAAAGGCAGCCGTAGCCGGTGCTGTACAAAAGAAAACAAAAATGATTGCAAGCAGTGGTTATTTCTCTGTGTATAACAAAGAGGATAATATTATGGGCTTTACCTTTTTCTTGGATAATAATCAGGTTTACACTCAAACCACAAAGCTGGATGTGTACAGAAAATCCTGGAGCATTGTCAGCCGACTTGGCAAAAAGGAACGCTCGATGAAGGGCTTTATAAAAATAGACAAAGCATGGGCGGACAATATTCTGTTCAGATACCAACGCTTTGGTTTCGACACAATGTAATATAACGCACCTAAATAAGGCTTTTATTTCTAACAGCCTTTACACTGAAACAGTACAAAAAATTATGGGCAAATACAGCGGACTAATAATCCCGTTTGTATTTGCCCCTTTTTTTATTAATACAGCCTGTCGCAAGCTTAAAGCTGCATGTACAGGGGGAGTATATTTTATTAAATTAAGCCTATTGCCATTAGTAAAAGATAAGTATTATTAATTTATCAGATTATGCTGCCATCAGTAAAGGGTTAATTCTATTCGCTTTTATTTGGAGCTAAAAATGGAAAAATCCGCACTTGATGAAATAATAATCAAGTGCGGATTAAGCTGGCGTTCCCGAGGTGATTCGAACACCCGACCTACCGCTTAGGAGAAGCCTCCGAACCAATTTTTTGCTCATAAACAAAGTGCAAAAAATGCAGTAAAATAAAGGGTTTCACGGTGTTTTGGTGTTATCCCAAAACAGCATTTTATCAGCTAATAATAACCAATAAAATATGCTCCAATTAGCAAGGTATTAGCAGACACCCTGAAAAAAGGTTACACTCAGCTGTTAATCAGCTTCGGTTCGACTTCAGGTACATTTTTATATATTATATTCATCTGATATGAACAAATCAAGTGTTTAGCAAAAAAAGACAACCAACTCATTGTTTGAATGGATTGTCTTTTTTCATATTATAATGACTTTGCTAATACTTTGAGAAGTGTGGCTGTTTCAGGATTTGCTAAGAGTTTGGCAAGTAATGCAGCATTTTCATCTTCAGGATTTTCTTTTTCGACTTCTGCTTTTATTTCTTCATCAGAGACAGCCGTTATGTCAAGCATTTCAATAGCACTCTCATATTTAGGCATAGGAGCTGTTTTCCCTTCTTCGACACCTCGTAACCCTTTTGCTTTATAAAACTGCTCATCAAACTTCTGAGCGTTAAATCGTCTATCTTCGTCTATGATATGGCTGTAAACATCGGCAACCATATCCATTCGAGCGTGTCCTGAATCTCCCTGAACCGATTTCATATCACCACCGTTCCATTTGAGTTTATAGGTAATACTTGCGTGTCTGAAACTGTGGAACACCACATCAGGTAAATTGTTATCTCTTATGAGTTTCTTTAACCCTCTATTGATTACCTGCCCCTCCATAGGTCTGCCGGAGGAGTGGCAGAACACAAGATTGTTGTTGATGTACTCATCACCAAAAAGTTCAATCATTTCATCAATCTGTTTCTTTCTCCCAATCAACATTATTGCAACGGTGTTCGGCAAGAAAATCTTTCGTACACTCGTTTTAGTCTTAGGTGATTTAAGAACAAGATTTGTATGAGTGTTTGATAAAGTACGAGGAAAGATTTTGATAATGCCTTTATTGTCCAACGCTTCTAATGCGTCTTTGTTTACTCTTTGTAATTCCTTGTTGATGAAGATAGAAACATTATTTTCTTCAATGCTTTTTTCTGAGATGTCAACACAATTCCAAGTGAGTCCAAGCAACTCTCCCATACGCAAAGAGCAAGAGAAAGCAAGGTTAATTGCAAGGGAGAGTATATCATCGTCACACACTTCAAGAGCGTGTAGAAGTGTTTCTGCTGTCCATATTTCTCGTTTCTCGTGTTCCTCTTTAGGCAGGTTGGCATTAAGCACCGGATTTCTACTCATAAGTTCCCATTTGACCGCCTGATTAAAGGCACTTCTCAGAAACTTATGTATTTCTCTGACGGTGTGAGCTGTAAGGAACTCACTCTTAGGTTGTTTGTTGTTTACAACCTTAGTTTTAACAGAGAGAAGGCTCTGATAGAACTTATCCATCAATCTCGGAGAAATATCATCGAGTTTCACATCTCCAATTAGTGGGATAATGTAGTTATACATCAAGCCTTTCTTAGAATTGTAAGTAGACATTGCCCAATTATTTACTCCATACACGTAGCAGTATTCTTCAAGTAAGTCTGCAACCGTTGTAGCAGTAGGAACGATAAATGTACCATTTTGTTGCTCAAATTCAACTTGTGCTTTTCTTTTCTTCGCTGCTGCGTTGGTATCAAAGGTTTCCCACTTCTGACGGGTGTTACCCATTGGGTCTTTGTAGTTATAAACGACGGCGTATTTATTCTTTTGCTTTATAATAGAAGCCATTGTAATCCTCCTTATTCGTTATCGAGCCATTTATCAAAGCTCGATTTCACTATTCGGTAGCCTTTATCGACCTTTACAGCCTTAAAGCACCCGCTGTCAATCAATTTGTAGACCGTTTGACGAATTACACCAAGTATCTGCGTTACTTCCTCTACGGTATAGCTTTTCTTTTTAACAGTTCCACCATTGAGTTCTTTAACTTTTGCTTCAATCGACATAATTCTCAACCTTCTCAATTTCCATAACCTTTTTGTATTTGTCCTGAGAAGCGTACCACTTTTCAAAACTATCTCTGCTGATGTGTCTGTGACCATCGACCCATATAAATTCAACTATGCCATTATTCATCAGGTCATTCGCTGTGCTTTTGGGAATACCCAAGACCTTTGCTACTGTAAGAGGTTTAATCGTTTTCCCATAGTTCTTGCCGGGTCTTTCACCATTGACCTTTTCATAATGAAATTGACTTGCGTACCATTCTTCAAAGCTATCAACATCAATTCGTATCTTGCCAAAAACTAAGAACTTCTTAAACAAATTCTGACCGATAAGCCTATACTAAGCAGTCTTGCCGAGGCCGAGAATACGACTCATATCTCTGACGGTCATCGTCTTTTTATCCTGATAGGTTGTCATAGCAATTACAATATTCTTGTTTTCTTCCACGCTCTTTTTAGAAGCACGGTATTCGTTGCCGATACGATGAACTTTGAAAAGTCCCGATTTGAGAAGTTTTCGTGCTTCATCTTCAGAAAGAGAGAGGATAGACTATATCTCTGATACTGAAAAGGTTTCCCATTCGATGTCCTCAAGTTCTCTTCCTTGAATCTTTTCGTTAAAATAGCCTGCCATTAACTGACGCTCGTTATCACGGTTGAAGCCCTCAACTCGCTCCGTGAACATATTGTAGGAAATGTTACCTGCCATCACTTACACCACCTTTCGCACCTTCAAGCCAATTATCAAAGCTTTGTCGAGATACTCGATAATGTCGTCCAACCTTTACGCATTTGAAAGCACCGGACTTTGCAAGTGCGTAAGCTGCATTTTTTCCTATATCGAGGATACACATTATTTCTTCTATTGTGTAAACTCTCCGTTCAAATGTAGTTGTCGGCACATTATCAGCACCTATGTAATTCGTATTATTCATTGTTGTTTCCTCCAATCGTTATCATATAGCCAAGCGAATTAGCTTGGCTATATGATACTTACAACCGGAGTTTTTGTTAATTATGCGATTTTCCTAATCGCACACTTGACAATCACCGTCCTTTTCACATCTATCAAGCCAAGTATCTAAACTTTTCTTTGATATTCTGTACTGCCCACCAACACGGACACTATGGAATACATTTGATCTCACAAGGTGATATGATGTGGTTTTGCTAATACCCAAGATGTCTTGAATTTCATCTACTGTATAAACTCGTTTTTCATAAGGAGCGATAGTCGGAGTGCTGACTTCTGTCTGAGCGTTCATCTCAGCAATTCTATCTTCAAACATTAACTATCCCTCCTTTGTTCGTTGTGCTTATAACGCTTCATAATTAGATAGTCATATCCGTATCTGACCTTGCACTTGTCGCAAGGTTCTTTTTCTGCTTGTAGCGGGTAAACACGCTTTATAATGTTGTCCGGTACATTTATAAATTCCTCTCGGCAATGGGGACAAAGGCTCATAACCATTCTGGTTCTTTTCTGTTTAGTCTTCATCGGGATACCTAAAGCGAATTTAAGGCCTCGCTGTATCTCAATAACTTTGTCCTCGTCTGTTGCGACAGTACCGATGAACTCACCAAGTTCTTCTAACTTATCCACAGTTCTGAGTTGCTCAAGCATAATCATTGATAGTTCTTTCAGACCAAATTCTTTGCCAATTTCGATATGTGTGTCCATTCCGACTTTTTTCAATACAGATGTAATAATTGCTACTGTAACGGTAGGACTTGTGGCGTTGAGCTTATTGGTCTGAACCACGATAACAGGTCGCTTGACACATTGTACCGAACCTTTCATATTACCTGAATCGCAATAGTAAATATCGCCCCATCTTACTTTTTTGGTTTTGTTTGCACTCATTTTGAATTCCTCATTTCACAAATAATGTAAAAGGTTGTTTCGTATCCGGAATTGAATTAACCCTTTCACTTATTTGGAATTGCCCCCCTGAAATGCACCCCCATTTTCAAAGTATTTGGTAATCTTTTTTATTCCGGCAGCGATGGACTTGTCCACCTTGCTGTAATTGACACCTTCTTCCTTTGCTATGGTTCGGGAGCTTTTACCCTCCACAAGATGAGCGTACAAACGCTTACGCTGTGTAGGTGTGAGTGTATCAAGAGCCTTATCAATAAGCTCTAAGAGAGCTTCTCGCTGTTCACGAGCTTCAATTTCTTCCTTCTCCTGCCAATAGTCAGGAGAAGCTATTTCATTGTGGAATATCTCTGACATTCCCTCGTCATAACCAAAAGCGTCCTCATTGTTGATTTGGCGTTTTCTGAACTTGTCCTCGTTTTGAGTAAACTCTTTTATAACCTCACCTCGTTCAAGGGTCAGCAATACAAAAGGTGTATAACGCTTAATGAGGTCAGCATACTTATCTTTTAACTCTTGCTCGGACAAGTCTGTAATAATTGCCCACTTGGTATCTCCAACACAGCCTTTGTGTTCTTCATCACAGCTCTTGTACTCATACTCAAGGTTCACTACCTTGCACTCGGTTTTGAATAATTCTTTTCTTTCTGCAAATGTAATCATAAAAGGAGTCCTCCGTTCCTTTCCGAACGGAAAACTCCTTTAGACATAGCAAGTCAGCCATCATTAAGACCGTGTAGCCTAATGGATATTTCCATTAGGTCTACAACAATCCTTCCGGTGGCTTATTGCAGTTTATTTTGTTATTTTGACAGTACCGGAAACCCTGCAGGTGGCTACTGTCATATATATAATACCGAGTTCATCTAAACAAGACTACGACTCGACAAGTCGGGTAAAATTGTATTGAAAATGGTTTTTGACACTAAAAAATGTCCATAATACACAGATTTTTATGTATCTGAGCATTACGGACACTATAAAAAGGGTCTTAACGAAAAAAAGAACCCGACACGAGATGTCGGGTTCAGGCAAAAATTTATTTAAAATTTTTGATTTTTCTGCATTTCTTTTGCTGTTTTTCCTAACAATGGCTGATTTACACTACTTAAAAACTCATTACAGTCATATAACGATCTTTGATTGTAGCCCATAAGAAGAAATTGATATGAGAAGTCTTTGTCGTTTGCTCTAAATGAGTTTCCAGACTTTTCAATCAAAGCATACGCTAATGTAGTAGGTAACTTCATACCGATACATAGCTGCATAACAGTTTCCATTGTTACATTTTGTTTCTCATTATTTCTTAGTCGTTGAATATGACGAGTGCTAGTATCTGATGCTTCGGCAATTTCTTCTTCGGTCATATCAGACCATTGATAACCTTATCCAAAGCACTTAGAAAGCTGTTTGGTAGTGATTTTATAACCTCAAGAACATCATCGCTGTATTTTTTGAAGTGTTCTGCTTGAGATTTATGTTCCTTGTTATCGTCTGAATACTTGGCTTCAAATACGATGTTTGACTCAGAGTCACGGAATAGCACACATTCGGTATAGTAAGTTTCTCCGTACTTATTGACAGACGTGACATTGAGGTCAAAAATCAAACAGCACTCGTCAATGTGAAGTCGTGCATACTCAATAAGACACGGTTCTCCATTTTGAATTGTTATGTATTTCGGACTGTTAAATACAAAGTGAGCGTCTATATATTTGTATTTATCGCCTTTCAAATTCTCTCCGAGCTTAGGCGAGAAAACACTTTGAACCAATGCGTCCTCACGACTGATAGAAAATGTTTGCTTCTTGCTGATGGAGTCTTTTTTGAAAGTGTGAAGTCTTACATATCTACCGTCAATATAGGTCATTACACCGATGGCTTCATCATAACCTGCATCTATCATACGGATTTTGGCAGCACAGTTTGACACACCATAGAATGTCGCTAATTCTCTAATTACCGGCTCCATAACATCAACAAGCTCAAAAGTTTGAAGTTGCTTCCTGTATTTACGAATAAACTCCTGAGCTTTTATTTTGAATGTTTTAAGGGGCATTTGTATTCTTGGCGTGAGAGAGTTGGCTTGCCACTCCATCCAATCAGTTGCACTTCTTTCGTTAGAGTCTTTTACACCACCAACAACTTGGCACTTAATTTGAGATGCGTTTTCATTATACAAGCGTTCAAGGGCAAAGGCTTTCTGATGGAAATGCCAATGAACGCACTCGCGAACGATTGTATTATTCACAGATCCAATATTTCTAAGATAATATGCTTCTCTATCAACAAAGATAGTACCTGCCTTAACGCTAATAGTCTGCATACTGTCTGTCTTTTCATCATAATATTCGGTGCTGCAATCTCTGAAGAATGACGCACCAAAAATAGAAAAGTCTTTTGTAATTCGTGTGAGCTGCACATCAAGATTCATTCTCTTTGCAAGTTCCATAGGGTCAAGATACACCGGAGCATTTAATGCTTCAGGATAATAAGCCTGAAGAAATTCTGTTGCAAAATCCTCTAATTCCTCTTTGTGAATAAACGGAACTAATGCATCTGACATTGGCTTTTCGTGATAATTTCTCTTGTTAAAAACCGATACGCTACTAATCCTAAAATCATCAAGATTACACGCTAAATCTCCGGAACAAGTGAGCATAAACCATTGACTTACAACATCGTCATAATCATTATGACGGTTATAGTCTTGCAGTTCAAATTCTGCGTCGACAATTACATCAAAGGCTATTTTGGGGTCGGGTTGATTGTTTACGAAAACATTTACCACTTTAATGTCTGACAGCTCAATATACCTGATATTCTGCACAACACGAGAATATAGGTTAAGAGAGTCCTTATTCTGAATAGCATAAGACTTCACAGCAGAAAACATTTCATTGTAAAATCTGTCTGCTACATATTCAGTAAATGAATGTCGTTTTTTCAATACAATCACTCCGTTTCTTTTGTTAGTGGTTTCAGTCCTTTCTCAATTAAAAAGGTGTTGCAGTCACATACCTCCTCATTGTAGAAAACATCGACTAAAAGCTGATACGCTCTAATTATTGCAGAATTTCCATCCAAGGTATATCCCAAACGCATTAAGAGCTTCCTGCTTTCAAAGGGTAGGAGATGTAAACCGATACACACAGCAACAGCCATATTTATCGGTGGCTCGTAAACATCTCGGCATATACGACCAATCGTTTCTGTTGCAACACCAACTCTTTCAGCAAGTATCACCTGAGTAATGCCTTCACGCTTTATGTAGAATTTAACCCCTTGTCCAAATGTACCATTTGGCGGTTCTCCATCACCGGAGAAAAAGTCTAAAAAGGTTTTCATATCAATAGAAGAAAGAGATTGGTGCTTTAGAGCGTGAATATAGTGAGCAGGTTTTCTACTTCTAAGATAATTAAGTTTACCCCGTCGAGCTACACCTCTCGGTGGCATAACACGACGTTCTGTTCTCCTTCTTTCGGGAACAATGCGTGCAACACAATAATTAGGCAATTCTTCTTTTGAAGAAACTCTTACCGTAATATTTCCGTGTTGTATACCAAAGTATTCCGGAGATTTCAAACACAAGCGACCACCAATGAAAACATATTCTCCGGTGTCAATAATTGCTCTTAAACTTTCATTTCGTTTATACTGCCAAAACAAGTCGTGTTTACCAAATGTAAATTGAGCTATTCCTCCACGACCTTGACCTCTACCGTCAAATGTTATTGTTCCCATATAACTCCTCCTTATATGTATCTATCTCTCGGATTGGTTAATGGTTTTAATCTGTGTTTTAATAATCTTCTATTGCAAGAAGCCACACTTTCTTCGTAATAAACATTTACGATAAGGCGATATGCCCTTATCTGCTCACTTATGCCTTCCAAAGTATAACCTAATCTTCCTATCAACTACACAGTTTGGTATGGCAACAAATGAAGTGCAACACATACAGCGATTACCATATTGATAGGTGGCTCATAAACATCTCTACAAATTCGAGATACTGTTTCCGTTGCCACACCCATACGAGCTGCTAATTCTTCTTGCGTAATTCCAATCTGCGATAAATAATATTTGACTTCATCGCCAAATGTACCCGGCGGTGGTTCTTGTCCACCACTAATAATATTTGAAAATGCGTCATCATCAAGATTATCTATTGTAGACTCTTTTACAGCTTGAATACATTTCCAACCTTCACGAGAGTGTTGTAGGCTTTTTCCTGATGGAATTAGATACTCTTTTCCAATACAATAAAGTCTTAGAAATGCAGGAGAAGTATCTTTGATATGGTGTTTTCCATTTCTGATTTCAATACATTCCGGTGACTTTAAGCATAGGAGCTCATCTATGTAAACATACTTGTTCGTATCAATTAGCCTACAAAAAGCAGAGGACATATAATAGTTGACATATATCTCCTGA
>FR891299.1:0-8531 GCA_000435335.1 Clostridium sp. CAG:964 | reverse complement strand
GCTCTTTATATCTTTCTCATAGTCATCATCAGGCATTGGCATAATAATTTCTCCTTCCTAATCTATACATCTTGTATTGTTATTGCAATCAATGAATGGTCAGAAAGATATTCTTTATAAAAATCCTGATAGCTTTCTACAATAAAATCTTCACTAATATTATTTGATGAAACAATATAGTCAACTCGCTTAAAATCTCCATTTTCAAGTCTGATTGTAAAGCTATCGCTTATGTTGTCAGAAGGGTGGGTTTTACACCAACCATCTTGAGCAACCTTCATTAACTTATTGAATTGCTTTTTTCCTTCCGTTCCTTCATCGTAGGCATTTATATCTCCGAGATAAATGATTTTTTCTTCACTATGCTCAAAATAGTGCTTATGTAGTGTATTCCAATAATCATTGGCTCTTTCAGGTTCGTGAATACTTGACGGTATATGCACACCGATAATTCGGTATTCATTGATAATAATTTCATTCCACTTATAAGCTAAACAGCCTTCAGGACTTTTTTCAGATAGATGTTTATGTTTTGAAAATGCAACTACATACGAGAAAACCTTACTACTCATATTTGTTCTGTTATCGGGATAAATTGGAGAATAACCTTTTTCTTCAAGTGAAGTAGTGATATATTTTCCGGCTGTCGAATACTTGTCAAACTCAGCAAAAATAGTATATCAGGCTCAATATTACAAAAGAGCTTGTCTATAATTTTTTCTGCTATAACTGAATTGCTTTGATTTCGATTTCCTTTTCTTTGACAACCAAAGCAACCGTTGATATTCAAGTATGCGATTTGCATTTCCTTCTCCTTTTCTTATTAGACATTATATGACATTTTATCAGGAATTATTCCATTTTTCTGATACTCAGAGAATATATTCCAAATTAAGTGCCACGCTATATAATCATTTCCGTCTACGGATTTTTGCCAACAGTTCTTGCTATTTTGAATTTGGATTTTCCCATTTTCAAAAAGATTTTTATATGGTACATCTTTTACAATTCTTTTGACCATTAGCTTCTTTTTCCCATTTGGAAAGCGTTTTAGCTTTTCGTGTATTTCAGGCTCTACCAACGACTCTTTATCAATGGTTATCGTTCCATCACAGACACGCTCTGCATTACAATAGTTGGAGTCATTTAAGTTATATGAGCCATATTGATATATAACAGTCTGCTCGTCTTGAACTGCAATATAACACCAACCACCATAACCTAAACTCATAAACTTCCACCACCTTATTTAATCTATATAACCAACCTTTGACACCCCAATTACACCTCTGCGAAGGAATGTAATGCCGAGTGTATCAGGTTCAAAAGTTTCTGCACTAAATGTATCAAACTCAAATGTTTCCGGTTCAAAACTCTCAGCTTCAAAGGTTTCGTAAGCGAATGTTTCTATTCCTATTTGGTCTAAAACCTCTTTTGGCAAAGTGTAGTCTTGTTCAACAAGACCGAACATTGTAAATCCGGAGTCAACACAGAACGCTATAACAGCTTTTTGTCCAATGGTGTAAGTGAATGAGCCAATAATCGAGCCTACGAAACTACCAATCAGATAACCTAAAATTGGAACTTCGATAAACGCTTGTGTTATGCCTCCACCCACAAGAGAGCAAGCAGACACATACATATCTCTGACAAGCTCTCCGGTGAGTTGTTGTTTAGTCTTTTTACCAACAGCAACGGAGTATGCGTTCTTTACAACATTCATAGTTAAGACCGTTACTGTACCAATTATAGACGGGTCTACGGATTTGAGAGCTTCGCCTAACAATCCTGCTTTACAGCAGGTCGTGAGAACAGAGGATACAGTTCCTCTTATAAAACCTTCTGCACCACCTGATACTGCTGCAAAGCCTATTTTCTTAAATTGTTCGCCATCTATTTCTCCGTTTTTAATCAGATATGAAATGGCTTTATAAATTTCAGGTGCAACTTTAAGCATTACAGAAATAGTGGCTGCTGTCAGTCCTGCCTTAAATGCTTGTTGCATAATAATATCGAACTTAATAAGTTCTTCGGTAGTAAGTCCTAAATCTTCTGCGTTTATTTTTCCTTGCTTCGCAAGAGTAGCAAGTTCTTCAGCTTCTTTTTTAGATAATGGAATGGACTCTACACCTTCATTGTCTTTTAATCTATCGCTCAGTAAATCAAGTGTTTCCTGATAGCGATAGACTTGCTCAGGTCGTCGTGCTGACTCAGTTTGTATCATACGACTTAACCATTTTGTTGCTTCCTCTAATTGGTCACGAGGAATTACTCTGATTTGTCCGGAATAAATAGGGTCATTCAATATAGAGTCTGTATTATCAAAACCTCTATCTTGTAGGAACTTCTCTAATCCATCTTTTCCACCGGAGCTTTGATATTCTTTGAAGCGTTGAAAAATACTTACTGCCTGAGCTTTGGCACTTGCCTGACCGTCAGAGTAAAATTTTAGTCCATATCTATCTCCGAAGTTTGTTGATACATCTGTTGAAGCAAAATCGTGGCTTCTATCAACGAAAGCTCTATGGTCAGAACCGTCAAGTGCAGCCTTAATATTGAATGTTCCTGAATGCCAAAACTCAGCAACATCGCCCTTGAGCATTTTGGAAGAAGTCTTAAATCCCTCAAGAGAGTTAAGGTCATTTATGAGCTTTTTGATTTCTTCGTCAATAGTTCCAACATAAGAGCCTGACATTTCAGCTCCCACGATGGCAGATGAATTATCAACAAAGAACTTATATCCTTCCTCAAATCCAACCATCTTGCTTCAACCTCCAATCTTTATAAGCCTAAAAACTCTCCAAGTGAGTCGAGATAAAACTTCATAACAGCACAGCTATACTGCTGTTGCTCAATCTTTTTATTCAATGTAAGCTTTTTGACAATATCTACTCCTGCCAACGGAGCAACAGCTAAAGCTCCACCCACAACAGCCAAAGCAGCAACACATGCTCCTTTTACACCTGCTTCAAGGCTCTGTTGCTTTTTGGATTTTTCTTTCTTTTCCTCAATCAGCTTTTCCAAGTTATCTTGATACAACAAAGCAAATGAAATAAAGTCATTGTATTCTTTGGCTGATACTACCTTGTCAACGCATAGAACAGCTTGTTTTCCAAGCCAACCGTATGCCATTCCGTACTGAGAGAAGACAACTTTCATATGGCTGCTTTTCTCTTTAATTAGCTTGTTATGACCGATAAAGAGAATGTACTGATTAGAAGATAACTGTGCAGAATTGGCTTTGTATTCTTTTTCGAGCCATACCTGAGCTGCTACTTCGCCATCTTTAACTCCTACTGTAGAGTCCTCAGTATCATCTTCTAAACTTATGAGCTGAGCAAGATAATCTCCATAGACTCTATATTTTTCTCCGCACACAATAATTAGTTTTTTCATTTTTGACCTCTTTTCTCAAATGTTCAGCCCATTAGTTTATTCGGCAAGTAATTCTATATTTTCCAATGCCTTAGGCAAGGAGGAATAATCGTATTCTTTTACTGCAATTACAATAGCATTTGCAGTTCCGTCCTTTGCAGGAACGGAAACAGTATCTCCAACGGAATACTGTTTACCGTTAGAACGATAGTAGTCATTTTGACCGTTATCAAGCCTTGATACTCTGTAAATAACATACTTTGCAGATTTATCGACCTGCTGCTCTATATCAGAATCAGTCGATGAAGCAAGGGATTGTTCTGTATCTCTTTCATAAGGTTCGGTTACTGACTCTGATTTGCGTTTCTTCAGAGCTGCATTGTAACTCTCACGGGTTTCAAAGTCCAAAGGACTAATACCATAAGCAGAGCCATCTTCGCAATTCATTCTCCACGCATACTTATTATTGTTCTTGACCGAAGCCTTAGAGCCGATATTGTCATATTCCCAATGGGTATCCGTCTGATAACGATATGTTCTCGGATGTTTCTTTCTGTAACTGCTGTCTGTATCATCAGGGTCGAAAGCTCCCATTGCACCCATTAAACCACCGAGCTTTATAATATCTTCGGTTTTATTCAACTTACCCATTGAAAAAACAATAGCTGAAGCTCTATAAGGGTTTGGAACACCTCTTTTTCGGTAGTGGTGTTTTTCTTCCATCTTATTTGCAATAGCGTTCATTGTCACCCCGGCTGCAAGGTCAATAAGAGTGTTGAAAGGTTCAGGACATTTAGAACTTTTCTTCCTGCGTTTCTTAGCCATACGAAAACCTCCTTTCTGCAATATTTTAATTAGCTATTATTCAACTCCAAGTGCCTTATAAACTGCGTCCTCAGCACTCTGATAGAAGATAAGGTTGAAGCAACCAACGAGTTCTGATGGAACAGAACCCAAGTCTGCTGCCGATGTAATAGGCAACAATACTTTCTTTGCTCCACTATCAAGGCAGACTTGCAGAGAGTTTGCAAGCTCGTCAACCTTAATCATTGTTCCTGCAATACTGATTTCGCCAAGAACAGCAAGACTGCTTATAGTCGGCTTACCAAGTCCAACAGAAGCCAATGCAATAAGTGTAGGCAAAGCAAGTTTATTAGTCATACCAATACCCTGAAGGTCTTGATAATTGATAATGTAGTCCTTTGTCGTTGTGCTGATTGCTCCACTAATACGACCTACATTTGCCTTTAAGAAGTTAAATGCTGTATTGGTAGCTTCTTTGCACTTTGTATCAGAGCCAAGACCGGAACGCTCAAATTTACCGTTACCCGGTAACATTTGTGACTCAAGACGAAATACACCGAGCATACCTGACTTGCCCTGAGATACTGTATAAACCTGACCTGGATTACACATTCCTTCCAGAATGAGCTTGCCCCCACCTTGTTCAGGAACAGAAACATAAAATTCTTCAAAAGTTTCGTTGTCAATGTAAGAGAAATTTACATCATAAAACTCCATACCGCCGAGTTTTTTGAGCTGTTCCTTAACACGACGACGCATTTCAAGTGCAAATTTGAGAATTTCTTCAAGTTGCTCCTTAGTGTATTCTCCATCAGGATATAAGAGCTTTATAAATCCACCTACTATTTTTCTCACAGCAATAGTGTCACGCTGATTGAGGTTTTTACCGAGACGGAAATATTTATCAAGAGCGTCACCGTGCTGTTCCTTACGAAGTTCTCTGATAAACTCAGCAAGATAGTCTGTGATAAAGCCATAATCGTTAGTGAAATGATGAGGTCTGAACTTCGAAATTTCCCAACCCGGTATATAACAGTGCATACGGTCAAGGAACGCTGTATCAGTACCCATTTCAGGTGGGAATGGGTCAAACAAGCTCGATGTTTTAAGAAGAACATCTACGCTCTGATTGATATTACCTACGAATACCATAGAAGCTGAAGCAGATTTTTCTTCTTTGCCACGAGCGAATGAGCCAGATGCCATATAGTCCTTCATAATTTGGATACCGTCTTTATCTTTGAAATTGATACCTGCCACTTCATCGAAGGCAACGCAATCCCAAAGACCAACAAGGCCAACAGTTTTTCTACCCATATTATAGAAAAGGTTTGCTACGGTTGTCTGACCACCGGAAACGAGAATACTGTTCGGAGAAATCTCTTTGAAAATATGAGATTTACCCGTGCTTCTCGGTCCAAGTTCGCAAAGATTGAAATTGTTTTCAACCAATGGAAGCATACGAGCTAAAAGCAACCATTTTTCACGGTATGAAAGAGTATCAGGCTCCATACCGATAGAACGAAGCATTACATCCATCCATTCCTCTTTTGTAAAGGCTTTTCTTCCTTGCTTCAACTCGTCGATGTCAACGTGGGGCATTTGAATAGGTGTTAGTTTGCGAATATGAATAGGCGAAGCACCCTTATCTTCTTCGATATATTCATAATCAAGTTGAACGATACACCAAATACCACCACATAGCAGACGGTCATATTTACTCGGATATTCCTCTGAAATAGGAATAGCTTTTATGCCAAGATTGGAAAACTCAGCTTCGTATGTATCTTTCTTTATATTCAAATTAACTGTAATCTTGTCGATAACGGTATAACTACCCCTCTGACGGAGAACGGACAAAATCTTTTGAGCTTCATCAGGTCTTACATAGTTATCAGCAAGAATGCGTTTTACATTGTTTACGCCTTCTTCAATTATGCTTGGGTCATCAGAACTACAATATTGTCCCAATAAGAACTCAAGTACATAAACCGGAACATTTGCGCCTTCTTTAATAGACTTAGTCAAGTCTTTACGCACAATTTTTCCGTCAAAACAAGCACGAAGTTTCTTGTTGATTTCGCTCATATCAGAGAATTGAAGCGTATCATTAAGGTTGAAAGAAGCATTTCCACCTGCTTCTGCTGTGACTTCACTATCATCCGTGAAATCTGCATAGCCTTGAGCTATGTTCTTTTCAATGTTATCCATCGTTATCCTCCTCATTCGCACATATTGGCAAGTTGCTGAATGATGTGCAACATATAATTCTTAGCTAAACTTTCTGCTCCTAAGAAATTATATTTTTCATCAAGATAGTTTTCTATTTGAAGCAGAATTGAAAGCATATCGTTAGTGATTGCTATTGCTTCATCAGTTCTGTTGGTCTGTCCTCCCATTGTCAGAATAACTGACCAAATTGAGCCTAAAGGAGAACCTGACGAAAACATTGCTTTATAAAACGCACCCGTTTCGGTGTTATTTGCGATTTCTTTCACATATTGCTCCGGTGTTACATCGGTCTGTATGCCGGAGAGAGCTGCTGCGTCGTTCATCATTTGGAGTTTGACTGACTTTGGCTGTTTTGTCATCATCACAACATCACATATACAGTTCAAAATCAGGAGTTCTAATAAGAGGAGAAGCTCGTCCTTTGAAATATCGTCTGTGATATTGGAATTATCTATCAGACTCTCATAGAAGATTTTCATTTCTTCTAACCGCTCAGGAATTGGTATCACTCCGAGCCAATCTATTTCTTTTATGGAGATTTCACGGACTTGGTTAATCTGATAGTTTACGCTTTCAACGAAGTCCGTACATATACTCGGTGCTAAATTACTGTTTGGATTACCGAGAATAGAAAATCTCATAATCATAGAGGTTGTGCAGTCAATAACATCTTGCAGGTCTTTTTGAGTACCGGACTTATACAACGCCCTGAAGAAATTAACCCAAAAGCCACCTGCATAGTCTCGTGAAATGGATATGACTTTTCTGAAATCTCCAATTTCTGATCCCGTTTTCGCTGCACTTAGGTAAGCACTCTGCGAAAACGGAAATCTCATATTGTCAAAATACATCTTAATAATTTTGCTTTGTTCGGAGGTAACTCTGCCTTGTCTTTCGATTACGAGAGCAAAGGCGTATAAGGCAAGATATGTACTGCCTGAGCCGATTTCATTAAGGATATATCTCCGTGACGCTTTTTGAACCACCTTTGAAACGACATTAAATGCCTGATGGCTGTCGTCAGCAATTCTTTCATAGCACTCCTGATAAAATCTCTGTGTTTTAATCAATCTATTACTCTTTTCATTGCTCATATCACGCAATGTCATAACTGCTGCAAAGGCAAGACTCTCAGCAAATCCCCAACCCATAAGGCGATACCTCCATTTTTAATATTAGCCGAAGAATCCAAAATCATCGGCAAATGCAATATCCATAATAATCTCGTGACGAAGAACTTCTATGTCGTTCTTATCGTCATAAGCAACCAAGTAATATTTCTGTGATTTATCGTATTTCTTGTTCTTAAAGTTAAAGTGGAGTCTGAACATTCGCTTCGTCGTATCTTTATCTTTCTTATCTGCAATAACAATATTCTCATTAGAAATCTTCTCGTTATTATCAGAAATGAAATATACTCGGTAACTGGTTTCTTTCACAATATCACTTACCGGCTCTGTCTGAACAAAATCGAGTGTCGTGATAAGATTTGTAATCTTTGAAGTCAGGCTTACAAGAGCAATCTCTGCAAGGCTTGTTTCCTTTTTACCCTTATCTACTTTCACATCAATCATTGGTACAAGCATTTCCTGCGGCGAGCAGCCACCATGAACATAGTTCTGTCCTGCTCCTACCACCTTGAAAATATCCGAAGCTAGAGGGAATGATACAATACGCTCATCGACACTACCAAGTACCTTACCAACCGTTGTATGGCAAACACCGTCTGCATTGATTTCTTCGGCAGATATGGAATAACGCTGTCCAACACTGTTTGATTTTGAAGCAGCTCCGGCAATCTTATCGGTTGCCGGAATTTTATCTCTCTTATAAATAAATCCGTGGTCTGCCGTCACAATAAAATGATAGGTATTTGCCTGCGATGCAATCCTCTTTATCAAAGTATAAATTTCTTCGATTGCCTCTTCGCAAGCGGTAAACACTTCATTCTCAGAAGCCGCTTTATCTCCACGGGCATCTATCTGATTATGATAAATATACACAACGTCCTGTCCGGTAAAGATAGAACGAAGGTCTGCCTGCTTCATTGTTTTCATTGAATCGAACTGAACACATTTACTGTTTGCTTTATACTCCTTCAGAATAACTTCCCTTTGCTC
>FR891298.1 GCA_000435335.1 Clostridium sp. CAG:964 | reverse complement strand
TTTACTAAGCTTCTTTATTTCTGAAAGCAATTCTTCTTTTTTCGACATATCATCTTCTCCAATTCTTAATTTTAACACATAACGATCCAGTTTCTATCAACGAATATTATATCCGATGATAGAAACTGATCAAACTTCAAAAAACGCAATTATTTTATTGCTTTGTTAGCCTTGGATCAAAACACCAAATTTCTCCAACCAAATGCCGTTCTAGCAAGGGATTTTTCCCTTGAACCCTTTGTTTATTATATGTGGTGGCGCTTTTTGCCCCCATTTTATCATTTTGGTGGCGCTTTCTGCCACCACTTTACGATTTTGACGGCGCTTTTTGCCACCACTTTTTATGTTCTGATTTCATTGTAATCTTGTTTAGATTCCAGATTTCAAAAACGGGGGCGCAAAATGGAGCCATTTTTGAATTCTGGGGGCGCTTTTCGCCCCCAAATAGTGAAAGTGGGGGCACTAAGGAAATATTGCTAAAATACAGTTTAGATTTACCATACACACAAACTGAAATTTATCTATTAACATTCTTAACTTTCCCCTATTTTCAAGGCTTTCTGCCATTGAAAATTCTATATATGTATCCTTTTCCCTTGTTTTTGCCCTTATGGGATAATCACAAGGGAAATTTCATTATTCAGTTGTTTAATCATTGCCTGCCACTTTATCAAGAAGTCTTGCGGAAGTCCGCTTTGCTTCCCTTGTAGCATGGGCATAGACATTCATGATGGTACTCACATCTGAGTGTCCTAGCAGTTCCTGCACATCCTTAGGCTGAGCCCCGTTGGATAAGAGGTTTGTCGTGTAGGTATGCCTTAATGTGTGGAAATGGAAACCTTCAATCTCCGGTACTTTTCTTCCTGCCGTCCGGCAGGCTGTTTCTATGGTTGCCGGAAGTTCCAGACAGCCATCCACCCTTAAGCATACAAAGAAGATTTCGGTGTAATCCTCCGGCACATTTTCTGTCATTCCCAAATGGTAATACTCGTAATGCACCCGATTCTTTTCCATTACCTCTCTGTAAAAATACCGCTGATAAAGTTCTCCATACTGAAAACGATTTACTTACTAAGAAAAAAGAGCTTGAAAGCAAGATTGCCACCAAAGAGGAAGAGATCCGAACTCTCAAAGCCAGATTATCCAATATCGTCAGAGAGCATGAATTTGCAACAGTACAAGACTTCTACACAGCATTCTATACTGCACAGCGTGCCTTTGACGCATATCAGAAAGAACGTTCTAAGTGGGAAGAAGCATACGGAGAGAAAGTTACTCCAAAGTTCGAAACCATACACGACAAAATAAAAAGGTATCAGGAAAAGTCTGACAACCAGAACGCCAATCGACCTTATCAAAGCAAAGATAAAGGGGTGAGATAATCGCCCCTCAATTTCATTGCTTAATTTTTCCAAAAATGAAGTTCAGAACACTCATCATCAAGAAATCACACTAAACTTCCATTATTGAAATCAATTTGATTAATTGCTATAGTAATCAGCTCTTCAATATTTGATAGCTATATAATTTTTTCATATTTTCACTTTTTCTTCTCTCAGCCTCTTCCAGCGCCTCATTATATAAACTCTTGTCAGAATATACTTTATCCCGAGGATATACAATACTTTCGATAATACCATGAAACAAATCATCATAAGCCATTTCTTTCGTATAGCCATCACCAACATTTCCTGCATCAATTTGTGCGTATAATTCATCCAGATGCTGCTGGAAATACGTTTGAAAATCATCATGGTTATCTGTTTTAATCAAGACAAGAGATTCCCCTTCAAAAGTATCACATGCGCGCAATTTATTAATCGAATATTCCTTTAAAAAATCAATAAAAGAATCTAAATCATAAACTCGATTGAATATAGGCATCAAACGTTCCTTCACATATAAAGCCGTCGCTGAAATAATCTCTTCCATTGTATCTTCGGTATATTCAAAACTTACTCTTGCTTCATTTCGTGGAAGGAATGAATTTAAATCCTGTCCAGCATACAATATTGATTTTTTATCGATAGAAGAATGATAGGTAGAAATAATTCCTGCAGTAAGGAAAAATCCTTTTGCCCCTTTATTCCATGCCGGAGCTGTTTTTACTCCAAAAAAAGCCATCAAATCTTCGTTGAGCATTTTAACAAAAACATTCAATTTTGAGCAATATCGAAAACCCTCTGTTTGAAATGTTTCACCAAAAATAAGTTTAAACTGTGAATTAAACGACATAAAAAATCTCCTTTGTTATAGTCCAAACATCAACCTGTATGCAAGATAGAATGATGCGGCATCATCTGCAATTCCGCCACCACCTGTAATCACATCTTCTGCAATTGTTCCTCCAACGATAAGAACAGTTGCTACAGTTCCCCAGAATTGAATATCTTGCAATCAATTCCAATTCGGTACCCCTCCATCGATGTTATATCACTTCCTCTGACAGAACAGAATATTGTTTCTGAGCCAGTGAATTTTAAGAAATAATTCAAGCATACTATTTCATATATACATGCTGTATCAAACAACAAAAACACATCTTTTTTCATGATGTTTTTCCTCCAACAAGTTCATATTTTCCAGCTCGATCAACTGGATTTTTCGCATTATTTCTGTTGTGCCTTAACAAAAATGCTTTCTGTTACAAGGGCTATCGTTATAAAAGCTCCTACAAGGGAGTAATTGTTTAATCCATACATCAACGGCATAAGAGAAATAATTGCTGTAATAATCGAAAGAACAAACAAGGCGTTAAAAACGCTATCCTTCTTCAAAGAAATCAACGAAAGCAACAAGATAACAACAGTAAGTATGGCTGTAATAAGTGGAGCAAAATTTGCATATCCAAACGGTATAAGGCTAAAGTATGAAAATGTTTCTCTTACTCTTTCTGTTGGAGATGGAGCAAAAGTACAAACTGCTCCCAGTGGTAATGCTTCTAACACTATTGTTAAAGCCGGAAAAACCACTAAGCTGATTTTTTTCATGTTGTGTACCTCCGTCTACAAATTCCGATTTATCAAACTCCTTTTATTTCTGCTGAATCATCTTAAAATGCTTCAATGCCTCCACAATTGCACTTTCTTTATCTTCTGGGCACTGTGGCT
>FR891297.1 GCA_000435335.1 Clostridium sp. CAG:964 | reverse complement strand
GCTGTTGGCGTAGCCGGCACTGTCGGCTCGCTTGGTGCTGTTGGGGTTGTCGGCACTACAGTAGGCTCACTTGGCTCTGTAGGGTCTGTTGGCACTATTGGCTCGCTTGGAACTGTTGGTTCACTTGGTTTGCTCGATTCTGTAGGAGTAGTTGGTGTTAGCCTTTTAAGCTCTTCCTCTGCATTAAGCAAGGCTTCATAGTTATTTACATACTGCTTTAAACTATCGTCAAGGCTGTTGTAGCTGTTGCGTGCAGCGTCTATTAAAGTCTTACCTTCAAGTGTAACGGTACCTATGTTATCAATGGCAGATACAACGCCTTCTACGGCGTCATAGTCAGTCTTTGACAATACCGTAACATCTACATTCACTTCCACAGGCTCGGCCTCTATGCCAATTTCATTACCGTTATTTTTGTCAAGCTTATCACCGTACCTCTGTATGTCATATGTCAGAGTAACATCTAAATAGTCCTCTGTAAGCTGATAGTCAGGGTAGGTAATGTATTTTGTAACATCACGCTGTGTACCGTTTTTGAACTTGGCAATTACTGTAATCCCCTTAGGAGCAAAATTGTCACCTGTACAGTACAAAGCCTTTTCAGGCTGTGCTGTAACCTCTAGGCTATCAATTTTACTGCCTATTGACATCATATAGGCAGAATCGTTTTTCATATACAATGTACCGTCTGTGTCTGCCACAGGGGTTGCCAATGCATAGTTTGCCTGTGCCTCTACAGGCGTAAACAAAACCTGTGCACAGTTTTCAACCTTTGTTATTTTACCGCCGTTGTTGCAGCTTTCGGTTACACCGTCTACAACCGAGGTAACTCCTTTTTTATCCTTTATAAATCTTACCTTGCCCGGCGTGTAGTTATCAACAAAATACACATATGAATATCCGTCTTTATCCTCATATGCCGTTGTAAGAAGGCCTGTAGCCTGTGGGTAGCCCTTGGTAGGCACTCTGTAAGCAATCTTGAATGAATCAAGGTCTATTACCGTTATGTTATGTCCGCTGTATTCAGTAAACTGTGACGAACCCGAAACTCCTATATATGCCCTGCCGTTATGTACTACAGGTGTAGCTGTACTCATTGCGGTTGAGTCTGTACCGTTTTCAAGCTTAATTTCTTTTATGTCATAGCTATTGGCATCCTTTTTAAATGTGCCGTTACTGTTTACAGCCGCACTGTAAAAACTGCCTCCCTTACTTGTAAAATAATATCGGTCAGTTTGATTATCGTAAGAAACAGACGAGCGTATGTCGCCGTTTAGTCCTTCTATTTTGTCAATAACCTTACCGTTAGTTGGGTTAAGTGAAAGTAAGCAAGAGGTTTTAGAACTGCTTCCGTTTTGTCCGTCGTCCGTTCCTACAAGCAAATAGTCACTGCAAGCATATGCACCTGCCCAATAAAAACCGCCCTTATGGGTATATTGCCAAATGCTCTGCTTTTCCTCCAAGTCACTTTCAGCGTCTTCATCTTTGGCAGAAATACAAACATAGTTAGCCTCTGCATCTTCATTATTCCAAAAGCCTGTATACACACAACCATTGCTATACACAATAGGACTGTTTGGCTGACCGGAAAGTTGGTCTTTATATATCCACAGTGACTTAAGGGTTTGCGCGTCAAATGCCTGTACTGTACCGTTTGCCAAGCCCACAAAAATCTTATTATCGGCATAGGTTGGCGGTACAATATTATAGCTTGATCTACCTGCCATTTCGCTGTATGCCTGTACAGTACCGTTGTATTTATCCATTTTATACAGCCTTGTACCGGAACAGAAAATCAAGCTGTCACCTACAATTATAGGTGTGCCTATTGCATTGCTGTCATAACCCTCGCCCACCTTTGTTGCCCAGTTTAAAACAGCGTCGTCTGCCAATGTAGGAATTTTACTGTTCACTACATTATTGTTTGTATTACTTACAATATCGGTGTTGTCTGCCACAGCCTGAAAAAGTGAAAAGGGCAGCATAGATGCAACTAAAGCACCTGACATTAGCACCGAGGTTATTTTTGAAAAACTTCTAATCATAAAATATCTCCTCTAAAAATAAAAAGCCTCTCCATATGGTATGAAGGGGCAGAATACTACTATGCTTGGGCAGCACAGGCACAGTGCGGCAAAGCACACAGCCGTAGCCAACATTAAAATAATAGGGCCGCATCTTCATCGCCAAAGAATATATTACCTATGAAAATACGGCAGGTCTCCTGACTTATGATGTAGTGATACTCACACAAACAGCACCTTCTCTGCAAGGGCAAATGGTACACGCTGTTTCATCGTCAAATACAGTAATGGCGGTTGCTTCGGATTCTCACCGAATTCCCTATTAATCTACCAAGCACAAGGCTTTTCAAACCGTATTTTTAATATTAAAAGTGCCTATTATAAAAAACCGGCACTTATTTGCCCTTATTATACCCTTAATACAGCATATAGTCAAGAAAGCAGTAATTATATAAACTAATATAGAGAATTATTTTATTATAAGTTTTTTGGGAAATTTATGATTTTCCATCTAGCTGCGGTCTTGGTATGTCTGGCACCTGGCTAAAATCATAGTCCCACTCTTCAACAAATTCGTCTGT
>FR891296.1 GCA_000435335.1 Clostridium sp. CAG:964 | reverse complement strand
CAAGTATATACCTTTTTAGGAAATACTTTTCGTCATCTCTTAGACCGCCCTGCTTATACACCTTTATGCAATCCTTGATTGTATCCTCTTCATAATTACCATAAGCACCCGGAATTTTATGGTTTGTGCCAAGCTTTTCGTTTACTATTGCGAGTGCACACTTTACTGTAGTTGTTGTACGGTAACCACACTCCTCTTCGGTTTCAAACATATGCTCATCATTATAAGGCTGTTCTGCCAATTTAGCCTCAAGCCTTTTCTTCTTAGCCTCAAGCTCAGGGCTTAGTGTTGTTGGCGGCTCTGTTGCAGCTGCTGCCTCTGAAGCAATTTCCTCCATAACCTTTTTAATTTTAGGGTCATCGGCACTGTAAATATACTTAAGATCCGAGCCGTCACTGCCCATAGACTCTGCATCGTCTTCGGCGTCGTCAGCTGCCTGCGGAGTTACAATATCCTTTGATTCCTCCAAAGCCTTTTGCTTTTTCTCCAGCTCCTTCTGCCTAGCCTCTGAATTTGGTGACGAA